>JBBSCN010000227.1:0-4630 GCA_038250265.1 Cytophagales bacterium
GAATCAGGTGAATTCACCAACCTCAATTTTAGGCTATCCAGCAAAGGACTTTGGCCGTAACTTGAAACAACAATGGACAATAGAAAGATAAAGATCCAAAGTATTTTTTTCATACTCAATGAAATGCGATAGATGGGGTTGCGCAAAACTTTTTACACTCCTCTAAAAGTATTCAATTATTCACATAAAAAAAAGAGTGCGAGGGCGTTGACCGATCCTGAGATGGTGAAGAAATATTTCTTTCGTTCTTCACAAGTAACAGATTGGAAAATAGGAACCCGATTATTTTTCAATGCGAATGGGAAGGGAAATCTTATCAAGACAACGGTGTGGTGCAAGAATATATACCTTACCAAAAACTTGCCTATTCTTACCTTAGTAATTGGAGTGGATTGCCAGATGTGCGAGAAAATTACTTGTTGATTTCGTGCGAAGTGAAGAAGGTGACGGAGGGTACGGTACTTACCATCACACAGGGAAATTACGATGCGGAAAAAACCAAACACTCGGAAGAAAATTGGGCGCAGATTGTGGATGCGATGAAAAAGTTAATTGAATAGTAGGTAAGAGCATCTTACCAAGTAAATATCAACTTCAAACTTGCAACCGTCAATCCAATCGCAAGCAGATAGCGAAGCGTTGGAATGTTGAACTTCTGACTTCCAAAATAAGAGCCTAGCACTCCACCGAAAATAGTGGCCACAACCGCAAACTGTAAATTGTCCGGCAGATCGATTCCTCCTTTTTGAAGTTGCCCGACTAATCCTGCCACAGAATTTACGAAAATAAATAGGGCCGAAATAGCGGCCGTTTCTTTAAGCGTAGCCCAACGCATTAATAACATCATCGGGCTCAAAATTATTCCACCACCAATACCGATCATTCCTGAAAGTAACCCGATCATCCCACCGGAAAGTAGGCCCGCCCAAAAGGGAATTTCTTTGTTTTGCTGATCGGCTTGGTTGAATTGATAAAGCAATCGCCCAATAGAAATCAATAGACAAACGGCCAGTATCTTTTTGTAAATGCTATCCGAGAGTGTCATGGTGCCACCCCAAAAAGCCATTGGGATACTGGCAATTGCAAAGGGCCAAAATAATTTCAAGCGAAAATGACCTGCTTTATAAAACCCAAAAAATGAAATCAGCGATACCGCCAAATTCATAATCAAAGCCGATGGTTTCATCAAGACTGGAGCAATGCCAATGATCGCCATTACCGCTAAATAACCGCTTGCCCCGCCATGCCCAACGGATGAATACAAAAAGGCGACAAGGGAAAGCAGCAATAGAAGGAGTAATAGTGATAAGTCCATGCAAAAAATAATTGAACAAATTTAGAGTTAAGTTAGATCAAATGATACACTAACACTATTCGTTACCTCGCTAACTACAAATAATCAACACTAGCGTATCTCTAAAAACCCTTATTTTCTTCACCTCAACCCTTTCCCTTCTCCATCCCGATAGCTATCGGGAGAGAAGGGTGAGCGGAGTTTTTTAGAGATGCCCCTTATATTTCAAATCTTAGATCTTAAACGACTGTCTCACCATCCAAAAGAAAAGCCGTTCTGGCACCAATCTCTTCACTGGCAATAGTACGTTGGCCGGATAAGCGATTGGATATCGCATTTTTGTACTTGAATCATTTGCTGCTTTAAAAATTACTTTGGCGACCGATTCAGCCGATGCTCCTTTGTCTCCAGCATCCATGGTCACGGCTTCGCACTTCTTCACAAATTCGTTGTAATCGTTGGTGTAGTCAGGTTTCATAAACGCTCGGCTCCTTCCATAGAATTCTGTTTTGATAACACCGGGTTCAATCAATTTCAATTTGATGTTGAAAGCAGCTACTTCGTATTGCAATGATTCGGTGAAACCCTCCACTGCCCACTTCGTGCCATTGTATATCGAATACAGCGGAAACGCTACACGTCCGCCTACACTCGCGATTTGCACGATAGTGCCACCCTTTTGTTCGCGCATGATTTTTACGGCTTCACGCGTTACACGCATCAACCCAAATACGTTGGTGTTAAATTGTTTTTCGATAAACTCATCGGTCATAGATTCAAACACTCCATCGGCTCCGAAGCCAGCATTGTTCACCACTACATCGATTTTTCCGAAATCTCTAGTAATCTGTTCCAATGATTGGGAGATGCTGGCAATGTTGGTAACATCCAGCGCATACAATTTGCTATTGGGCTGTTTAGATAACTCTGTCTCTTTCTCAGGGTTCCGCATAGTGGCGGCCACCTGCCAACCTTGTTGTGCAAAATAGATGGCCGTTGCCTTGCCAATGCCTGAAGAACTTCCCGTGATTACGATTGTCTTTTTCATGCGTTGATTATTTTAAAGCGAATTTCTATTCATTAATTTCTAAATTTTTTTACTTTCTGATGCTGCTCCAAGCCATTTTAAACATATCTTCTTTAAGGGTAGCAGTCAATTTTAATGTTTTGTCGTATTGAAGTTTTACGCTTTCATTGATGGCGCCCATTAGCTGGCTGAGCAGCAGTTGAACCGGCAACTTTTTTACTAATCCTTGCTTAATGCCAACAGTTAAAAAATCTTCAAGCGGTTTCAATAACAGATCACTTTGTTGTTTTGTCTTCTTTGTTAGATAGCTGGTATGGGTAAACTGTTCAATGAACCTCATCCGCTCCGGTTCTTGCAAACTGATGATGAGATAATTCATCCAAAGTTTTTTAAAAGCCACTAAAAATGAATCGCAAGTATCAAATACTTCCAGCATCTTCAATATTTTATTTTTCTTCAAGTGGAAATACAATTCACTGATAAGCACTTCTTTATTTTTGAAATAGATATATAGTGTGCCCGTTGCAAACCCAGCCTCTTTGGCGACATCCGCCATTTTTAAGCCATTGAAGCCCGTTTCCAGTACTAGCCGAAGGGTTGCCTCATAAATTGCCTCTATTTTGGTCTCGTCTCTGTGTCTTGCCACGAGGCAAGTATAGCTGAACTATTGTTCATTTATAAAATTTGCTATTTATCTTCCAAGTCAGAGTTAAAAAAATTTGCCAAAATTAATCCAGCAACGCTGCTACATCAGCGTCTGTCTCCAAATTATTCATTTGTCGTTGAATCCATGCCGCACGCCTTTGCACAAAATTGGATAATGGCCTTACCGCGTATTTTTTTGGATTCGGTAATACCGCAGCTAGTTGTGCTGCCTCGCCCCTTGTCAGTTTTTTAGCTGGCTTCTTAAAATACTTTTGACTGGCAGCTTCCACACCAAAAATACCTTTGCCCATTTCGGCCACATTTAAGTACACTGATAATATCCTTTCTTTACTCCAAAATGTTTCGATCATAAATGTAAAATACACTTCCAGCCCTTTGCGCACCCAACTTCTACCTTGCCAGAGAAAAACATTTTTCGCTACCTGCTGGCTGATCGTTGATGCTCCGCGTACTCTGGTTGGCTTGCGCTTGTTGTGCTTCAGAGCCTTCTTAATACTTGTCCAATCAAACCCGTCATGGTCAGGAAATAATTGATCTTCCGAAGCCATCACCGCCAACCGCATATTAGGCGAAATATTTTTAATGGAAACATAGTCACGAGATAATCCATACCCTTGAAACACACTGCCCAATTGAGTAAGCGTAATGGGCGGGTCAATCCATCTTAATAAGATGATGTATGCAAATTGAAGTACAACTAGAAGAATAAAAAGATTTCTAGCCTTCTGCAGGAATTTTTTGAACGGGGGTGACAAAGCCATGGCTCAAAGCTAAAAATTAGAATATAGAATATAGAATGTAAAATATAGAATGTAAAAATCAGAATCAGTGTCTTGGTATTAGTCAACTCAACGTACTTACTAAAGTTATCCAATGGACTGGCCTCCTTTTAAATCGAATACACTTATGTGATTGCTCGGACATTACTTACGGTTGCGTGAGGGATAGTAGCGAAAAGCCCACAGGGGCGCGCCTCACGACACGAGGCCCTGCCTACCGGACAGGCAGTCTTGCAGCGAATAGCCCGACCCGCTCGGCAGCCGTAGCTTTTGCGAAGGCTGATGAAGGGGCACTCCCGCCTGAATGAGAGAGTCGGGCAGGCCCGCCTGGATGACAAAGTCGGGCAGGCCCAATTAATTATGGACACTAAATCAATTTCTCCAATACAACAAACTCTAATTTTTGTTTGGGGATTCCCCAGCGGGCATCAGGCACTACAAAAGGTTTTTTCTCTCCGGTAAGTCGGTAGCCGTGCCGCACATACCATTCGATCAATTCTTTGCGAACCGAAATCACGGTCATGAAAATAGTTTTGATGCCAAGGGATTTTGCATGATCTTCGGCTGCAGCCATCAATTTTTTACCGATGCCTTTTCCTTGTGTGTTTGGCCTAACGGAAAGCATGCCAAGGTAAAGTTTGCCCTTATCTTGTCGCAGTTCGACACAACCCAGTAACGAATTATTTTCTACATATTTTAAAACGGTGGTATCCGCTCGTTGGATCAATTCCTTTACTGAAACTTCATCTATTCGCGTACCATCCAATAAATCTGCTTCAGTTGTCCAGCCTTGTTTGGAGGAGTCACCTCGGTAGGCAGAATTGACCAAGGCATTTATTGAACTTGCGTCTGCGACCGTTGCTA
>JBBSCN010000228.1:0-4595 GCA_038250265.1 Cytophagales bacterium
CCAACAACTCCCAAACAAAATACTCCGCAGGATACCATCATGGACCCTAGCACGGTGTATGGCATCACCAAGTTGGCAGGCGAACTTTGGTGCGAATATTATTTTAGAAGATACGGAGTAGATGTACGCAGCCTTCGCTACCCCGGTTTGATCGGCTACAAAACCCCGCCCGGTGGTGGCACTACCGATTACGCGGTGGATATTTATTTCAAAGCATTAAAAGAAAAAAAGTACGAGTGCTTTTTAGCCGCGGATACGTATTTGCCCATGATGTATATGGACGATGCCGTAAGAGCCACCATCGAATTGATGGAAGCCCCAGCCGAAAAAGTAAAAGTGCGCACGAGTTACAACATTGGTGCGATGAGCTTCTGCCCAGCACAAGTGGCTGCCACGATCAAAAAACATATTCCTGATTTTTCAATCACCTACAAAACCGATTTCCGCCAAGCCATCGCAGACTCATGGCCAAAATCTATTGACGACTCTGCCGCTCGTGCCGATTGGGGATGGAAAAATAAATTTGGATTGGAAGAAATGACGGAAGATATTCTGAAAAATTTAGCAGCAAACCCCTCGTTGCTAACTTTCTGAAATACTATTTTACGACAACAAAGCGAACTATCTTTTTGAATTCGAATGCGGATAACTTTGCGTAGTAAATCCCGCTAGGCAAGTCTTCGCTAAAAGTCAATTGTAACTCTGGTTGGGCGGACGTATATCTTTCAATCACGCCACCAAAATTATTTAAGATGGTAAGAGTATAATCTTGTTCGGTATTAAAGTTAATTTTCGAGTTGATGGATTTGCCAGTGTTAGGGTTTGGAAAAATAGCGAATTGTTTTTGATCCGAAAATTCTACGGAAGTAACATCAAAATATTCCGTGTATCCATCAAAGTCAACTGACTTCAATCGGTAATAATTTTTCCCGATCATTGGCTTTTCATCAATAAACTGATACGAATGTTCCAATTTGCTGGTACCACTTCCTTTTACTTTTCCAATTTCAAAAAAAGATTTCCCGTCTTTTGATTTCTCGATGGAATAAAAATCAAAATTACTTTCTGACGCTGTTTTCCAGCTTAAATCTACTACGTTGATTCCTGAACGGGCATTAAAGTACACTAAATCAACGGGTAAAACCTGTGTTTGATCCGTTAGAGTAAAAGTATCCTTTATTTTTGTGGTAGAAGCGGCCGTTGATGTGCGCAATGGAATAGATGCTGTAAGTGGTTGCAAGGTGCCTAGTGCTGTCCACCCCGGGCCAGAGTCAAAGATGTATGGCTGAAAAGTATTGGTTGCGATAGTTCCATTGTCAAAGCTAGGTAGCCATCTGAATACTAAACTTCTGCCGCTAGCAGGATCTGTGCCACTATCGATGTCCCAAGAACAGGCTATACTTTGATTTGCGTTAAAAATATTTGTGCCCAATATGCCTGTTCTCCTCACAATAGTCACAAAGCCAATGGCGTCAGCACCTGCTGACATACTAAACCCCAAAAAATCGATCGCGCCTGTAGAAATTATTCTGGTAGTCATTTCCGCGTAGCCAACAATTTTACTATTGATGATTTCTAATGGATCAATAGCAGTGGTTTCAAATTTCATTCTTCCTCCACCATTCGTGGTTAAATCTCCCAGCGTAAAGGTGGCATTACTGGTTACCGTAATAGACTGGTTACCCAAAGTAGCGCCATTCGTTCTGTTCATGGTCATGGTGGAGATAATGGGTGCTGAAACAAAAATATTATCGGGTAATAGGATGTTTGCTCCTCCAGTATTGGTGGCATCGCCAAATTGCAAGCTAGACATTGCATTTAATGATACTTGGCCGCTTGTTCTTGCTAACGGAGAGGCGTTGGTATGAAGCGTTAACGAAGCATTACTCGCGTCAAAGTTCCCATTTACCAAATTCAACGATCCACCGATGCTAGCCGAACCACTCGCTGGCATCGAGAAGTTAAGAGGATTCCCTGTTGAGCCATTTGCCAACGAAGAGCCATTGTCTATTTGAACGGCATTTCCGGTGACTTCACTAAGAGTCAAAGTCTGTCCTCCCGTACAAAAAAAAGAATAAGCTGTACTTCCAGTCACTAAAATTTTTCCAAGTGTTTGGCTAGGTATGTTGATAATGTCCTTGTTATTGCCGGAGGCATCAAATGTCAAAATATCATTTGAATTGGGTGTTCGAGCAGGTGTCCAATTATTGGGATCCGTCCAATCGGTAGTAGTACCGTTCCAAATGTAAGTGGTTTGGGCGGTTCCAATAAATGGAAATGATAAAATAGCAACAAGGTAAAATAGCTTTTTCATTTGACGGAAAATCTACACAATATCAAAGATAATAGATTATCTTCTAAGTCCTTACTCTAACCCGAATTAAATCCTACCGAATTGTAGTCTTATATTTACAACCGATTGATTGTTCGATAATGTCCAAATTAAAGGTATTGGCTGGCGAAACGGCCCTCTATGGCCTCGGAAGCGTTCTTCCCAGAATGCTCAATTTTTTGCTCGTGCCATTATATACTCATAATTTATTTTCCACAGTAGAATACGGGGTATTGACTAAATTAATGGCCTTCGTTGCTTTCATCAGTGTCGTGTTCACCTTTGGTATGGAGACTGCGTTTTTTCGTTTTGCTAACAAAGAGGGCGCGGACGCTAAGCGTATTTTTAATTTAGCACAGACCTGTGTTTTGAGCATAAGCGTTCCCCTGTCAATTTTATTCATCATGGTAGCTTCTCCCATTGCCGTATTGTTTGATATCAGCAATCATCCAGAGTTTATCGTTTGGCTAACGTTGATCATGTTGACCGATGCAGTGGTGGCCATTCCATTTGCGCGTCTTCGGTTGGAAAAAAAGGCGCTACAATTTTCGATGATGAAAATTGTTAACGTGTTTATATTGTTAGGGTTGAATTTCTACTTTTTAAAAATTGCCTACAACCCTTCGGTTAATATTGGCTACGTATTCTTAGCCAACCTGATCGCCAACTCTTTTTTTATTTTATTTTTTTTAAAAACGCTTGTTTCATGGAGGCCTTTGTTCGACAGAGAAATCTCGCCCGTGATGTTGCGCTATGCTTACCCGGTAATGCTCACTGGTGTAGCGGGCATGACCAACGAAATGTTTTCGCGCACGATGCTGGATTCATGGTTGCCTGCCAACTTTTACGGAACGGTAAGCAATAAAGCCGCGGTCGGAATTTTTGGTGCGTGTTACAAATTTGCCGTGCTTATGAACTTGGGAATTCAAGCCTTTCGCTATGCGGCCGAGCCATTTTTCTTCTCCCACGCTTCCAATAAAAATTCTCCGGCATTGTTTGCTAAGATCAATCATTACTTTATCATCACGTGTTGCATCTTTTTGTTGGGCATCAGTATTAACCTAGACATCCTTCAATTTTTGATTGGCAAAGATTTTCGGGACGGTATTGCTATCGTTCCAATTTTATTATTGGCTTATCTGTTTTTAGGGATTTATTACAACTTCAGTGTTTGGTTCAAGCTGACCGATAAAACCTATTACGGCACGATCATAACCATCGGAGGTGCCTTCATTACCGTTGCCGGGAATTATTTTTTGATTCCCTATTTTGGCTACACGGGCAGCAGCTGGGCCGCACTACTTTGTTATGCCTTTATGGCTTTTGCGTGTTACCTATTTGGACAGAAATATTTCCCTGTTCCCTATCAGATTTTAAAAGGCGCGGGTTACATTATTTTCACGGTTGCAATCGTTTATGGTGTTCAATCGGTAGTCATTACAAACCAATGGTTAGCCACTGTTTTTCACATGGTGGTGATCGTTTTTTTTATCGGTGGAATTTACGTGTTAGAGCGTAAGGGATTAAGAGAAATAGCCTAAGTGCGAAGCGCTTCTTTTTCGAGGGTTAATCCAAAAAATGACTTAATTTTGTCGATTAAAACCTTAAAATCAAGCAGTTGATTCAGTTCTCTCTCAAATTGACCCTCATCATAGGCCTTTGGTTAGCCCTACAGACACCAACTGTTGCGCAACGAGAGCGGAAGAAAAAGCCTGAAAATGGTAAACTTTCTTCTGAAAGGTTAAGTGAGGCGGAGTCCGTTTTTATCGAAGGGGAAAAGTTTTTTATCCTGGAGGATTATTCCAAGGCATTGCTTTATTTTTTACGCGCTTCTGAACTGAATCCGGATAACCCTACCATCTATTACAAACTGGCTGAAGTGTTGGCGAAAAGCAGCAAAGACGAGGATTTGAAAAAGGCAAGCGTCAACATTGATCGTGCTATAAAAATCGACCAGAAAAATAAATACTATTACCTTCTAGCCTCGAACATTTACAGCTCGCTAGGTCAGTTTTCTAAGTCCGCGCAGGTGTTGGAAAATATGATGGCTGAGGTTTCTGAAACAGAAGAGTATTTGTATGACCTTGCAAGCCTCTATCTTTTTGACAAAAAAGAGGATGAAGCGATCAAGGTATATGATCGAGCCGAGATGGCGTTGGGCATCAATGAAGTATCGTCACTGCAAAAGCAACGGATTTATCTAGATCGCGGCAAAATAGGCGAGGCGGTTGTTGAAGGTGAAAAATTGATTCAGGCGTTTCCA
>JBBSCN010000229.1:0-4578 GCA_038250265.1 Cytophagales bacterium
ATCACCCTGATTGACTGCCAAAGCAATGCTTGCCACCGCTACAGAAGTTTCTTCCCGCATCACTACGCTATCGTTAAAATAAAGTGTGAGCCCAACAATCAAACCAATAGAAACCTGACCTATGATTTTAAACCTACCGGCCAAGCCCTCCTTATTTTTCTTAAATACTTTGATGTAGTCGTCTAAAAAACCAATTAGCCCAAGCCATACCGTTGTAGCTACTAATAATATAATATACACGTTATCTAACTTCGCCATTAACAAAGTTGGAATCAAAATCGCTGCGATGATAATGATACCGCCCATTGTAGGAGTGCCTTTCTTCTGCAATTGGCCTTCCAAACCTAAATCGCGAATATCTTCTCCTACTTGCTTTCTCCTCAACATAGCGATCAAACTCTTGCCAAAGAAAATTGTAATCAATAATGAAAGCACAGCTGCCACTCCTGCACGGAATGAAATGTATTGAAACAACCCTGCCCCCGGGAAGTCAAAGTTTCGTTCGATATAGTCGAATAAATAATACAACATTACTAATTCGTTGATTCGATAATTAATTTTAGTAATCATATTAAAAACTCTGTTCCACATTATTACTTATTTCCTCATTAACAAGTTAACTAAACACCGAATCAGCGACTTAATTCGCAAACATCTTCAACATCCGTGTCAACACTTCCTTATCATCAAATGGATGTTTTACTCCTTTGATCTCTTGATAATTTTCGTGTCCCTTGCCAGTGACTATAATAATGTCTTTCTCTTTCGCCAACATACACGCTGTTTTAATGGCCTCCTCGCGATCTACCATCACCAACGTCTTTTTTGCATCTGTAGGACCAACACCCGTTTGCATTTCTTTGATGATTTCCAAAGGGTCTTCGCTCCGCGGGTTATCAGAAGTAAAAATTATCTTGTTCGAATATTTGCAAGCGACTGCCGCCATCAAAGGGCGTTTAGTTTTATCGCGGTCGCCACCACAACCCACCACCGCAATCACTTGCTCGTTACCTGTGCGGAAATGTTCAATCGTTTCTAACACATTTTTCAGTGCGTCCGGTGTATGAGCATAATCTACAATAGCCGTAAACTTAGACCCCGGAAGAACTAACTCAAATCTGCCCGGTGCGCTTGTTAACGCGGAAAGTTTCATCAATATCATTTCCGGATCTTCGCCCAGCAAGCAAGCAGCACCATACACGGTAAGAAGATTATAGGCATTAAAATCGCCAATCAACTTAAACCACACATTGCGCTCGCCAATTTCCAATTCAAGGCCTTCAATTGAATTGGTGATGATCTTCGCTTTGAAGTCAGCCATCTTCTTTAAGGCGAAAGTCTTCTTTTTGGCTTTGGTATTTTGCAGCATCACCATGCCGCGCTTATCATCGCTGTTTACGAGAGCAAAAGCATCAGATGACAGACCGTCAAAAAATCCTTTTTTAGCTCGGATGTAACTCTCGAACGTACGGTGGTAATCCAGGTGATCATGTGTTATGTTGGTAAATAATGCTCCTAAAAAATGTAACCCTTCAATTCTTCCTTGGGCAACTGCGTGCGAACTCACCTCAATAAAGCAATGCGTACAATTTGCTTCAATCATTTTCACTAACAACTCATTGATTTGAATGGGATCAGGTGTAGTGTGAGTGGATGGTATGTCTTTATCAACAATTTTATTCACAACTGTGGATAACATTCCGCAACGATAGCCGAGTGATGAAAATAATTTAAAGAGAAGCGTTGCAACGGTTGTCTTTCCGTTCGTACCTGTTACGCCAACTAATTTTAATTTGGAAGATGGATTGCCGTAAAAATTAGAAACGATGCTACCCAATGCGTGCGAACTATCCTTTACGGTAACGAAAGTAGCCTTGTCAGAAATCGTCTCTGGAAGTTTTACACAAACAATAGATGTAGCTCCTGCGTTCACTGCCTTCTCAATGTAATCGTGACCATCGGATTGCAGTCCAACGATGGCGACAAACAGGCAACCGGGCTGCACGTTGCGCGAGTCAAAGCAAATGCTCTTCACCTCCACATCGGTACCGCCCGAGGTAGAAGTAATGTGTACTTTATATAATATGTCTTTTAGCAACTGCATCAACTTAGTCTCAAATAGATTTTTGCACCTTTATTAATTCTGGTTCCGGGTGAAAGTGATTGTTCCGATACCCTGCCCTTACCTTCATAGGAAACACGCAAGCCTGTTTTCTCCAATAAGAAAATCGCATCCCGGAAAGTCATGCCCTTTACATCTGGCACATGATCTCTAACAACTGAATTCTTTTTCCACACAATAGCGTTACCGTTTTTTGAGGTTTTGATCCACTCCTCCTTGGTGGCAGTGTGGTTCGACACGCCCAATTCATTCGCCAACATCGTCAATTCATCTTGCCTTCCTGCACGAATGGTGGGAAAAACACCAGGCTCAGGTGTTTTGATTTTCTCCATGGCTGTATGAAGATTAATGTCGCGCGAATAAATGTTATCAGCGATGTCTTTGAATACAGGGCCCGCAACGCTATTACCGTATTGGTAAATGCCACGAGGGTTTTTTACCAACACAATGGCCGAATATTTTGGAGCATGAGCCGGAAAGTATCCCACAAAAGAAGTGATGTATCTTTTTTCATAACGACCATCTTTTAAAATTTGGGCAGTGCCGGTTTTACCAGCTATTCTGTAATAACTATTCTTCAGGTTTTTAGCGGTGCCATGATCAACAACTCCTTCCAGCAAAAGCTTCAATTGATTTAATGTTTTGTTCGAACAGATTTTAGAATCGATCTTTTCTGTGTCAAACTCTTGCTTTACGCGATCTGCCTGACTCACCGAAGTAACAAATACTGGCTTGATCATCTTACCATCATTGGCAATGGCATTGTAAACCGTTAATGTATGCAATGGAGAAATCTCAAAGCCATATCCATACGCCATCCATGGCAATGTAATGCCACTCCAATTTTTATCTTTTGGTCGGGTTATCTTTGGATAAGCCTCTCCCGTGATTTGCAAACCCAGAGGTGTAGATAATTTTAGATTATCTAGATATTGTAAAAATTTAGAAGGCTTTGTGCCAAAATGCGTATCGACCAATTTAGCCATGGCAATGTTAGAAGAAAACTCAAATGCCTGTTTGATGGTAATTTTTCCATACCCACCTTCTTCGTGGTCGCGTACTTTTCTCTTATAAAAAGTAAATTCACCATTTCCAGTGTTGACTGTATCGCTCAACTCAATATTGGTCTCCTCCAACAACGCCATCATAGTTACCAATTTGAAAGTAGAGCCCGGCTCGATCGAGCCACCCACCGCATGATTGAACTCTTCTTGAAATCCACCATTTCCATCGGCAGTTAAATTTGAAATGGCTTTGACGTGCCCGGTCTTTACTTCCATCACCACAACCGTACCTTCATCCGCATCGTGTGCTTGCATAGCATGATGAAGAGAAGTTTCTGCCACGTCTTGCAAATTAATATCAATGGTTGTTTGGATATCCAATCCATCAATCGCCTTGATGTTGTTACCATCAAACACTGGCTTCCAAGTGCCGCCTGCAATTTTTTGAAACAACGCTTCGCCATCTTGCCCACCGAGCGCGCTGTTAAAACTATACTCAAGGCCCGCACCTTTTCCATCTTCATTTACAAAGCCAACGGTTCTTCTACTTAGGTTTGAGAAGGGGCGATAGCGAACGTCCATCTTTTCAAAGAGCACGCCCCCCTTGTAGCGACCTTCGCGAAAGATAGGCCAGCTCATCATCTCCTTTTTTGTCTGATAATTAATTTGCTTCCTGTTAATCGTAATGTACTGCTTGCCTGTAGCGCGAGCATCTTTCAGCATCTCTTTGTATTCTTTCGCAGATCGGTCTTTATAATAGCGAGATAAATACCATGCTAGGGAATCAACGCCTTTTTTAAAGATTTCTTCTTTGGCTAACGTTGGGTCAATCGCTACTCTATAAAAAGGTAGGCTCGTTGCGAGTAGACTTCCGTTGTCAGAATAAATATTCCCACGAGTGGCTTTTACTTTTTTATAATCGAAGTTGATCTCCTCACTCATCTTTGCCCACTTCTCCCCTTCTGCAATTTGGATATGGCCGATCTTCGTGCCCACACAAATTGCAAAAACAAGTACGCATAAAAATGCTAATCGAACTCGTACTAATATGGACTGCTTTATATTCATACCTCACCCACCTCACCCCTGACCCCTCTCCAAAGGAGAGGGGAAGAGGTGAAATATATTTTTTGTCTCTTAATTACCATTTTAGCGACTTCACCCCTAGCCCCTGTCTCCCGATAGCTATCGGGAAGAGGGGAAGAGTTAAACTTTATTTTTTGTCTCTTAATTACCATTTTAGCGACTTCACCCCTAGCCCCTGTCTCCCGATAGCTATCGGGAAGAGGGGAAGAGTTAAAATTTATTTTTTGTCTCTCAATTACCATTTTAGCGACCTCACCCCTAGCCCCTGTCTCCCGATAGCTATCGGGAAGAGGGGAAGAGTTAAAATTTATTTTTTGTCTCTCAATTACCATTTTAGCGACCTCACCCCTAGCCCCTCTCCAAAAG
>JBBSCN010000230.1:0-4546 GCA_038250265.1 Cytophagales bacterium
AAGGCAACGTTTTCGAATAATCTAGTGTGTCGTACTCTAATCCCAACAACCGAATGTTGTTGTAATAGGTTTGGTGCTGCGCGTAGTAATTTTTCTCTGATTGCACCCACCACGCTTTTACTCCCAATTTCTCAGCGAGAAACCATTTCTCAATTAAGCGTGATGTTCTACCGTTGCCATCATCAAATGGATGGATTTTTACAAATACTAAATGGAGTAGTGAGGCAAAGAAAAATGTTTCTTGAAAAGTCAATGTAGCCGTCTCTAACGAAGCAAGGTCGTTGTAGCATTTCACCAACTCAGTTTTAACTTGGTTCGGAGCGGCAGTCACATATTCAATTTTTCCATCGGAAGTGGTCACGAACATGGCGCTGTTACGTATCTGGCCTTGCCTATTTTTGGGTAAGATATGCGCGGTCAGAATTTCATGGACTTTCTCAATATTCTGCTGATTGCATTTAGAGGTAGATGCGAATTGATACGCACTATAAAGGTCATCAATCTTCTGCGTGTAGTCGGGTAAAAAACTTATCCCAAACCGCTTGTGCTTGATGTATGAGTCTAACTCAATATCTTCACCTTCTATTTTGGATGAGAATACGGCAGAGACCGAAGTATAAAAACTAAACGTATCGATTGACAAATCGCTGTCCACCAGACGATCAAACTTCTGAATCACCGAATCATCAAACTGCTTGCAGTATTCTTGCAAATGTTCAATTGGCAGTATTTCAAATTTGCTTTCGATAGCCATTGCATTTCTGTGTTCCCTATGTGCCTAGGTGGTTATAGATTTTTCAAGCTTTCCTCTAAACTTTTGATCTTCGCCTCCGCATCCGCCTTCTTCTTGCGCTCCATTTCAATTACTTGAGAAGGTGCACTGTTCACAAATTTTTCGTTCGAGAGTTTTTTGTCAACAGAAACCAAAAATCCCTTTTGGTATTCGATGTCTTTAAAGATTTGTTCTTGCTCTTTTTCCTTGTCTACCTTGCCATCCATCGGAACGAAAAACTCCATCGTGCCCACTAAGAATGACGAGGCACTCGCTACTTTCTCGTCTGTGTAAGTTAGTTCGCTTACGTTTGATAGTTTTTTGATCACCGAAGAAAATCCTTCAATGTTTTTTTTTGATTCCGATTTCGCCATCAACTTAAAAGCTTCTTTCGGAGAAATCCCTTTTGCATTTCGCAGATTTCTGATTTGCGTTACGATTTCAAAAGCAAATGTTCCTTCCTCTATAATCTTTGTATTGAAGCTCACAGCCTTAGGGTACGATTCAACAATAATGCATTCTTTTTCTTTGCGCTCATTCAACTCGTGCCACAGTTCTTCTGTAATGAATGGCATAAATGGATGAAGTACTTTTAATAGCTTTTCAAAAAACGAAACCGTTGTATTGTATGTTGCTTCATCGATGGGTTTTCCAAACTCAGGCTTTACAATCTCCAAATACCACGCACAGAAATCATCCCACACTAATTTGTAAACAGTATGCAACGCATCTGAAATCCGGAACTTGTTAAAATGATCTTCTAACTCTGCCAACGACTGATTCAACTTCGCATCAAACCACTCAATAGCAATTTTATTTTCTTGGGGCTGATCAATGTTTTGTTCCCCTCTCCTTTGGATAGGAGTTAGGGGTGAGGTCTCCCAACCCTTCACCAACCTAAACGCATTCCAAATCTTGTTGGCAAAATTTCTTCCTTGCTCCACCAACTTTTCGTCAAACAACAAATCGTTTCTGGCAGGAGAGCTGAAAAGCATTCCCGTCCGCACGCCATCTGCACCAAAGTTTTTAATCAGATCAAGAGGATCAGGCGAGTTGCCCAAGCTCTTCGACATTTTTCTTCCTTGCTTGTCGCGCACAATTCCCGTGAGGTAAACATTCTTAAACGGAGGCTGCTTGCGATACTCGTACCCGGCAATCGCCATGCGCGCTACCCAGAAAAATAAAATCTCCGGAGCGGTGATCAAATCATTGGTAGGGTAGTAGTAGTTCAAATCTTTGTTGCCCTTGTTGTTCGCATCTCCAAACACAGTAGGGTCAAACACCGAAATCGGCCACAGCCAACTTGAGAACCACGTGTCCAACACATCTTCATCTTGCTTAATGCTCGCACTACTAACTGCTATCTCCTGTCTCCTAAATTCTTCTACAGCTTCTTCCCTCGTCTTCGCCACTACGAAATTCCCACTGTCATCATACCAAGCCGGTATCCTCTGTCCCCACCATAGTTGTCGTGATATACACCAGTCCCTCACGTTCTCCATCCAATGCTTGTACGTGTTCTTAAACTTTGGTGGAATCAACTGAATCGTATCGTTCATCACGTTCTCCAGCGCGGGCTTAGTGATGTCTTTCATCTTTACAAACCACTGCAACGACAGCCTTGGCTCAATCACCGCATCCGTCCGTTCGCTATGGCCTACATTGCTCGTATAGTCTTCAACTTTTAAAAGAAAGCCTTTTTCGTCTAGCTCCTTGCCAATTTTCTTCCGCGCTATGAATCGATCTTCGCCCACATAGATTTTCGCGAGCGCGTTCAACGTGCCATCCTCATTCAAAATATCAATCACCTCCAGGTTGTGCTTTTGGCCAAGTGCATAGTCGTTTTGGTCGTGGGCAGGAGTTACTTTCAAACAACCGGTACCGAAATCCATGGCCACATATTCATCTTCAATAATCGGTATCGCCCGGTCGATCAACGGAATCAACACCCTCTTTCCCTTCAAGTGTTTGTAGCGCTCATCGTTCGGGTTAATGCACACTGCGCTATCCGCCATAATTGTCTCCGGCCGCGTGGTGGCAATCGTTACAAATTCATTGCTGTTTTCGATCGCGTACTTAATGTAGTACAACTTCGAGTTTACATCTTTATAGTTCACCTCATCGTCCGAGAGCGCAGTTTTTCCAACTGGGTCCCAGTTTACCATGCGCAGACCGCGGTAGATATATCCCTTTTTGTAGAGGTCAATAAACACATCAATCACTGCCTCGGTCATGGGCGGGTCCATCGTAAACTTCGTGCGCTCCCAATCGCAGCTCGCGCCCAGTTTCTTTAACTGCTCTAAAATAATGCCGCCATATTTTTCTTTCCACTCCCACGCATACTTCAAAAACTCCTCGCGCGTAAGCGAAGATTTTTTAATCCCCTGCTCGCGCAACATCGCCACCACGCGCGCCTCTGTTGCTATCGATGCATGGTCAGTGCCCGGTACCCAGCACGCCTCTTTGCCTTCCATGCGCGCCTTGCGCACCAGCACATCTTGTATAGTGTTGTTGAGCATGTGGCCCATGTGCAACACGCCCGTTACATTAGGGGGAGGAATCACAATCGTATACGGCTCCTTCGCCTCATTCGGCTCCGAGTGAAAGAACCCTTTCTCCATCCAATACTGATACCACTTATCCTCTACTTCCGCAGGACTAAACTTTGTTGACAGCGACATAAAATGTTTAATAAAAAGAGGACAAAAATAGGAATTCTAATTCATAGTTTGAATGTGCAAAGCTGTGAGTATTTAGGCAACTATCAACTGGTTACTTCCAACTATTGACTATTTGACTTTTTACTTTAGTGGCGTCCCCCTCGTTTCCTCTCCACACCCCGACACATACTCGGGCCGGGCTTTCGGCACTCGCCACCTCACGCGCGACTTCAATTTCGGGCTCAAACAAATGCCTCAATCCCTGGCCGGGGTTCGAGTAGATTGTATTATTATTGTCATGAATCATTTTTAGATGAAACAAATTAATAATAGAAATCCGTAGCCGTCAACTTTGTAAATTAAGGAGACAACTAAAAAGGTAAAATCATTTGATGCGGTTGTTATGGTGCGCGACATCCGCGACAACATAAGTGTTGAAACAGAAAACATGACTTTTCTAGAGTTGAAAGCCTATATCAATAAACAAAGTCCTTAGCCTGTTGTTGGTCGCCTAACCAACAATGTTAATATTTCATAATGATTAAGTCTCTGTTAGCGCGCGTTTGCAACGCGTGCTTATCCTTGCTAATTTTAAACAAGACTTAATAGTCCAAATTCTAAAAGCACGCGTTACAAACGCGCGCTAGCTTAGGGGTAGTTGCTTGTTGCTTCTGTTGCCTCTTATATTCCTTGAAAACACACTCATTTAAGTAACGATTTCTCTAGGTATGATCAATATGGTTGCTGGTTGCTTTAGGCAGTGGTCGGTAGGCGGTGGCTCTGCGAAAGTTGGAAGTTGAAACCAAAATCTCCAGTGGCGGCTAAATGGGAAATAGACGCAACTTTATTGCATATATTCGCTATTTTTGGGTGTATAGGCGCAACTAGTTGCGCCTATACAAATGTTATATGCAATGCTACGTTTGTGTTTCGTTTATACATTTCTTTTACTCCAAAAACCTTTAATTTCTTGCGATTGTTTAATTGGTGACTGTTTTAGTTTTTCGCCAATTAATTCTTCAATATATTCATACATTTTAGTTGCAAGTCCCATTCTTCTATATTTGGAGTCAATTCTTATATTATCTAAATAACACCCATCAAAATTTTTATC
>JBBSCN010000231.1:0-4503 GCA_038250265.1 Cytophagales bacterium
ACGCTCAAGACTTTTGTGGACAAAGGGGTAGTGCACAAGGTGCTAGATGATGGCGGCAGCTTGAAATACGCGTTGTGCAATGACCTATGCAACTCTGCTGGTCACCACCACGAACATGTGCATTTTAAGTGTACCATTTGCGGCCAAACCAGCTGTTTGGAAGGCGTAAATATCCCAGAAGTGAATTTGCCGGTGGGCTACAAGGCCAATGAGTTCAACCTACTGATTCAGGGGAAGTGCAAAAAATGCTGAAAATCTGCCCAAATCATGGTTTCCTACCCTTCATTTTTTGGATCAATTCACTAATAGCTCACTTGTAAAATATATTTGTAGATTTGAAGTTTTCTAAGCCACTTATCCCGTGATCATTCGTCTTTTCCCTGTCTTAATCTAAACGAAACCCAGTAGATGCTGCTTTTCTCATTGTTCAGAAACCACAGTCAGGAGGAGACTATTCTGTTTGGTGTCTTTGCCATCGTTATTATCGTTTTTTTATTACTTGATTTGGGGGTATTCAATAAGAATGCCCACAAAATCACAACAAAATCGGCATTATATCAGTCTATTTTTTGGGTCTTGGTTAGCACTGTTTTTGGGTGCCTTCTATATTTTTATGATCCAGGTAAGGAAGATGCCATGGTGGAGTATTTTTCAGCTTATCTTACTGAGTATGCCCTTTCTGTAGACAATATCTTCGTCATTCTGCTAATCCTGAAATATTTTAGTGTCAAAGAAGAGTACTATCACAAAGTACTTTTTTGGGGCATCCTTGGTGCGGTTGTGTTTCGTGGAATATTCATTTTTGTCGGTGCGTTGTTGATCGCAAAGTGGCATTTTATCCTCTACATATTTGGTGTCTTTCTTATCTATTCAGGAGTTAAAATTTATTTCGAAGACAGCGATGAAAAAATTGACCCTGAGAAAAATCCGATTTTAAAACTTTGCAGAAAATATTTACCAATAACAAAGGAAGACCATGGTGATAAATTTATTGCCAAAGTGGACGGAAGATGGATGTTCACTCCCCTTTTCCTTATTATCGTTTTGATTGAGACAACTGATCTGATTTTTGCGGTCGATTCCATACCAGCTGCCTTTGCGATTACTCAAAATGAGTTTTTGATTTACACGTCAAATATTTTTGCGGTAATGGGTTTAAGAGCCATGTTCTTTCTGCTTTCGGGGGTTATCGACAAATTTTATTTGCTGCAAAAAGGGCTTTCAATTATTCTCTTCTTTATTGGTGCGAAAATGCTATTGGAGATTATTCCTTACAAGATATCACCAATTCTTTCTTTTTCCGTGATCATTGTCACTCTCACACTTTCAATTGTATTCTCCATTATCGTTCCCCAAAAGCAAAAGGAGTCTAAAGAAATCTCTGCCTAGATTTCCGCAAAGAAATTAGCTGGTAAAATCTTCATTAGGATAGGGAGTGTTAGGAAGTGCTGCGGCAGCGAAGTAACAACAAATGTGGGGATAGTTTTAAGAATAACTACGAGCAAGTCTTGCATCAATTTTTGCTCTTGATCTGTAAGCTCATTTGATTTGGCTTTTTGTAGCAGATTCAAAAGCTCCTTGTTTCCCTGTACTTCTTTGATGAGTTTATTTTTGTGGTTAGAGGTCACTTTTAAAAGTCTTTTGATAAACCGCTCACTAACCTGATCATAGTCTTGCTTGTTTTGAAGATAATTTAGCTTCTCCCAATGTTCCAGAACAAAACCCTCAATAGCCATCATACTGTTTTCCAAATCATCTTCGGAAAACCGCAGGTGGGTACAAAGTCTTTTCAAAAATTCTTGCTCATTGCCATCTACTTTTTTATCAGCCCAAATAGTGAGAATCGCCATTTCCAAAAAATATTTTTTTAGGATCCATGAATTATTAGTAGGTAAGTTGATTTCTTCTACGTCTATTCCTTTTTCAAAAATGACCTGTGCCTCTTTCTTTTTTTCTGAAGAAAGGTTGGCGCTTTGAAGAAAGTACTCCAACAATTTGCGTTCTTCGAATTCGACAGCCTGATTGGCATGGGCTGCAGAGGCGATCACCTTCACTACGGAAAAACGTAACTCCTCGCGCTCGTATTTAAAAAAGTCGGAAACGATCCGATCAGCATTGGTATGAATCCACTGACCAAATATGAAAATATCTAAAAACAGTAAACTATTGTGAAAAAACTGCACCCAAAAATTGTTTTTGAACTCTTCGGTAAACTTGATCCGTTTGTCCAGAATTTTTTCTGCTAATTCAAGCGGAGTCTTTTTTCTTCCAAAGAGGGTTTTAGCTGAAGTGGCCAGTTCAGGAAAAATACTGTTATAGAAATTTCCAATGCTGTCTAGTGTTTTAAGAATCACTTCTGAGAGCTCGTCTGAATTTTTTATTGGCTTATCATAGAATAGCAATGCACTACTGATCAAACTCTCGGCAAGCAAGATTTTCATCTTGTCCCTTTCACGCCATTTATCCGAATCGGGGTAGTCGAGCGCTAAGATAGCGTGACCATACATCAGGCCAGTCGGTTGAATAATCCGGTATAAAGACTGCTCTGGCAATGCAGTTTTTTTCTTGTCGGAAATGACATCCTTAAGAAGTTCTTTCCTAAACTCTAGATATTCTTTTAACCAACCTTTTTCACTTGGCTTCATGGGCGTTCGCTGAAATCTGAAAACAAGATACCATATTTATTCATGCTGTTTCAATGTTTTTTTATAGGCTATTCTTCCAACCTTTCTTTTCAATATTGCGATAAGATTCCTCCACCTTCTTCTGCATCACAACCTTGAAAGCATCTATTTTCTTCGCCACTTTCTTGTCTGAACTGCCGACAATTTGTGCCGCCAGTATTCCCGCATTTTTTGCCCCATTCAATGCAACTGCTGCAACTGGCACACCCGAAGGCATTTGCAGAATCGATAGGACCGAATCCCAACCATCCATCGAATTGGATGATTTGATAGGTACACCAATAACAGGGAGTGAAGTCAAAGAGGCAATCATCCCGGGCAAGTGTGCCGCTCCTCCCGCGCCAGCAATAATCACTTTCAATCCCTTAGCCCTCGCTGAAGACGCATACTCTACCATACGGTGGGGCGTGCGATGGGCGGAGACAATTGTCAACTCAAAAGTAATTCCAATCTCTTCTAAGAACTCGGCTGCCTCCTTCATGATTCTTAGATCAGATTGACTACCCATGATAATCCCTACAATCGGCTTGCTCATGCTATTACTTTAAAGGTTTGCTTTACAAAGTTGACTTTCTTTTTCAAACTTTCCTTATCGTCATCTACAATGGTTACATGTCCCATTTTACGAAAGGGTTTTGTTTTCATTTTACCATACAAGTGTACATGGGCACCATCCACTTTCAACACGTCTTCCATTCCCTGATATATGGCCTCGCCTGTATAGTTCTCCTCACCCAATAAATTGACCATTGCACTTGCCAAAAGAGTAGAAGTATCACCAAGCGGAAGATTTAAGATGGCGCGTAGGTGTTGCTCATATTGTGACGTAACATTTGCTTCGATGGTTTGATGGCCACTGTTATGAGGGCGAGGAGCTACTTCATTGACCAATACTTGACCATCCTTTGTTACAAACATTTCCACCGCTAGCAAACCAATCATGTTCAATTTTTGAATGACTGCCTTAGCAATAGAGTCAGCTTGGAGGGCCACTACATCCGCGATTTGCGCTGGCGAAAAAAGATATTCTACTAAGTTGGCCTCGGCATGGAAAACCATTTCTACTGCTGGATAGCTTTTGATTTCTCCTTTTTCGTTTCGAGCCACAATCACGGCAATCTCCTTTTCAAAATCGATGAGTTTTTCCAGAAGACTTGGGGCGTCAAAGGCCTTACTCAAATCCTTCTCGCTTCTCAGAATTTGAACTCCTCGGCCATCATATCCTTCTTTGCCCAATTTATTTACCGCAGGTAAGAAGTGTTTGTTTGCCAGTACTTCCTGTTTATCGGATGTAAGAATAAAATCTGCTGTGGGGATATTGTGTCTTTTGTAAAATTCCTTTTGAGTGCGTTTATCTTGTATCAACTCTATGACATCCGGTTGAGGATAAACTTTTTTGCCTTGTTTCACTAGTTCCTTTAACGCGGCCACATTTACGTTCTCTATTTCGATGGTAATCAAATCGCACTCTTTTCCAAAATCAATCACGGTTTGAAAATCAGTAAGCTTTCCAACGGTAAATTTTGAAATGTTGGCGCAAGGGGCACTGACATCTGGGTCGAGAACAGAAAACTGAATATTAAAATCAATCCCCGATTGAATGAGCATTCGACCCAATTGGCCACCTCCTAACAAACCTATTTTGTCAAATTTCATAGACAGAATTTAAACCACATAGGCACATAGAACACATTTTACTCTTGCAATTACTAATCCGGGAGAATTCTAAAAAATTCGTTTACATACGTATGCTGCCCCTCTTTAAAGAGGTTTTTGCAATTGAAATTAACAAGAATGCCTTTGGGCTTTTGAAGCAACA
>JBBSCN010000232.1:0-4473 GCA_038250265.1 Cytophagales bacterium
CCAAAAGCGATTTGATGACCACGAGTGGCCAATCCTTTCGATTTCCCTTTTTGCATTTTCCTAAACTTGGTACGTTTTGGTTGTAACATGATTCGCTACTTTAAAAATCTCTCAATTATCTTTTACCACCACCTGTTCTTCTATCTCCTCCTCTATCTGCACCACGAGCACCGGCTCCGCCTCTTTCGTTGCGATCGCCACCTCTTTCATTTCTTCCACCCCTGTCATTACCACCTCTTCTTCGGTCGCCACCTCCAGCAGGTGCACCGCCTTTATTTTCGCCAGTCGCATTGCTCACCATCCCAATATTAGGAGATAGATCGCGCTTGCCGTATACTTCACCTTTGAAAATCCAAACTTTGATTCCGATTTTTCCATACACCGTTTGGGCTTCTGAAATCGCGTAATCAATATCTGCACGAAGTGTGTGAAGTGGAATTCGTCCTTCTTTGTATTGCTCTGTACGAGCCATATCAGCACCTGCCAAACGGCCACCTAATTTTACTTTGATACCTTCTGCACCTACTCGCATGGTGGAGGCAATTGCTTGCTTCATGGCTCTGCGGTATGAGATACGTGCTTCTAATTGCTGAGCAATAGATTCACCCACCAAACGAGCATCTAATTCTGGTCGCTTAATTTCGAAGATATTGATTTGAACATCTTTCTTGGTAAGGTTCTTCAACTCTTCTTTAATCTTATCTACCTCGGTGCCGCCTTTTCCAATCACCACACCCGGACGAGCCGTGTGAATAGTAATTGTTATTCTTTTGGATGTGCTGCGCTCAATCACCACTTTGGCGATTCCGCCTTTTTGGATACGCGCATCCACATATTTTCTGATCATGTGGTCTTCCACCAACTTGTCAGAGAAATCTTTGCCGCCATACCAAGCCGAATCCCAGCCGCGTACAACGCCTAATCTAAAACCTACAGGGTTAATTTTCTGTCCCATTATTTTGCAGTTTCTTTTGCTACTGGTTTCTTTTTCTCAACAACTGCCGCTACCGGCATACGATCTATCACTAGTGTTACGTGGTTAGATCTTTTTCTTACGCGGTGTGCGCGACCTTGAGGTGCGGGGCGCAAGCGTTTTAAAATACGTCCGCCACCTACAAATATTTCCTTTACGAATAGATCAGCTTCTTCCAACTTCACATCCGTATTCTTTGCTTCCCAGCTGCTGATCGCAGACAAAAGCAATTTTTCCATTTTAGAGGACGGGTGCTTTGCATCGAACTTCAAAATGCTCAACGCTTTGTTCACCCGCTCACCACGGATCATATCTGCAATCAGTCTCATCTTCCGAGGTGAGGTAGGTGCATTTTTAAGATAAACGGTAGAAGGGCCCACCTTAGCTGCTTCCTTCACGGCTTTGATTTTCGCTCTCTTCGCTACCGATCCTTTTAATTTCTTTTCTGTTTCCATGATGAGGAATTATTTTTTAGCTCCAGGTCCTTCTGACTTATTGTTACCACTGTGGCCTTTGAAGGTACGAGTAGGGGCAAATTCACCTAGCTTATGACCAACCATGTTCTCCGTTACATACACTGGAATGAATTTATTTCCATTGTGCACAGCGAACGTGTTGCCAATCAAATCAGGGGTAATAGTTGATCTGCGAGACCACGTTTTGATAACTGATTTTTTTCCTGATTGCTCCATTACTTGCGCTTTTTTTGCAAGGCGGGCATCTAAATAAGGACCTTTCTTTATCGACCTTCCCATATTATTTCTTTTTGCGCGCTATAATTAAACCATCTGAATATTTCTTCGGATGACGGGTTTTCTTTCCTTTTGACAACAAGCCATTGCGTGAGCGAGGATGACCCCCTGACGCGCGACCTTCACCACCACCCATTGGGTGATCTACCGGGTTCATTGCTACCGGCCTTGTCCGTGGGCGTCTTCCTCTCCAACGGCTACGACCTGCCTTGCCTACGCTTTCATTCATGTGTTCAGCATTAGAAACCGCACCAACCGTAGCCATGCAGTTCACTAGCACATTGCGCATTTCGCCTGAAGGCATTTTGAGTGTAGCATACACGTCTTCACGTGCAACTAACTGTACAAACGACCCTGCACTACGAGCGATCGCTGCACCTTGACCAGGCTTCATCTCTACATTATGAACGATTGTACCGACCGGGATTTTTGAAAGAGGCAGTGCATTTCCAACTTCGGGAGCGATGTTATCGCCTGATAGTAATGTCTGACCTACTTTTATTCCTTGTGGAGCGATGATATACGTCTTCGTTCCATCGGCATAATACAACTTAGCGATGCGAGCCGTACGTGACGGATCGTACTCGATTGACTTTACCACTGCAGGAATTCCTGCCTTCGCTCTCTTGAAATCAATCAAGCGAAGTTTTTGCTTATGACCCCCACCAATATAGCGCATGGTCATCCTGCCATTGGAGTTACGTCCTCCCGATTTCTTTAAAGTCACCAACAACGACTTCTCAGGAGTTGTCTCTGTAACATCATCAAAAACAGGTGCCAAGCGATGGCGACTGCCTGCGGTTACGGGTTTTAATTTTTTTAGTGCCATGTCAGCTCTCTAATTAAACGTTGCTATAAAAATCAATTACCTCACCGGCCGTGAGTGTGACAATTGCCTTTTTGTAATCGGGCTTTTTGCCAGACACTGTGCCGCCTTTGGTAAAACGTGACTTGCTTTTCCCCAATACACTAATCGTGTTTACTTTGGCCACATTTACTGAGTACATTTTCTCAACAGCCTTTGCGATCTCCACCTTGTTTGCAGATGATTCAACAATGAAACCGTACTTGCCTTTTTCGTTGAGGCTAGAAATTTTTTCAGTAACCAGGGGACTTATTAAAATGCTCATTTTGGCTTACTGTTTATTTTAAAAGATCGTTGATAGTAGTGATCGAACTCTCTGCAAACACCAAGTTGTCAGCATTCATCACATCGTAGGTGTTGATTTGAGAAGCGGTGATAACTTTCGTGTTTTGCACATTTCTTCCAGAAAGAACAACGTTTCTATTCGCTTCGGGAAGTACGAACAATGTTTTCTTATCGCTTAAGGAAAGCGCTTTCAACATGGCTAGATACTGAGTGGTTTTCGGAGCTTCAAAGTTAAAGTCCTCAAGTATTGAAATAGAATTATCTTTTGCTTTGTAAGTAAGGGCAGATTTGCGAGCGAGATCCTTTACTTTTTTATTCAACTTGAAAGAGTAGTCGCGTGGGATAGGTCCGAAAATACGACCACCTCCTTTAAACTGTGGGTTTTTGATGTTACCTGCGCGTGCACCGCCTGTTCCCTTTTGCTTCTTGATCTTTCTAGAAGAACCTGAAATCTCATTGCGCTGCTTAGACTTGTGTGTTCCTTGACGTTGGTTTGCCAAAAAGCTTTTAACATCTAAATAGATCGCATGGTCATTGGGCTCGATGCCGAAAACCTCACTGTCGAGGTTTACTTGGCGACCCGTGCTTTCGCCACTGAATTTTATAACTGCTATGTCCATTACTTCTGCAGGATTATGGTTGAATTTTTTGCACCGGGAACTGAACCGGCAATTAGTATAATGTTCTGTTCAGGCATGATCTTCACCACTTTTAGGTTGACAACTTTAACGCGGTCATTACCCATACGCCCTGGCAATCTCTTTCCTTTAATAACACGAGCTGCAAAAGATGCATTACCCATTGAACCCGGTGCTCTTAATCGGTTGTGCTGTCCGTGTGTTTGACCACCCACCCCAGCAAAACCGTATCTTTTTACAACTCCTTGAAAACCTTTTCCTTTCGAAGTTCCTACCGCATCGATGAAATCGCCTTCTGCAAAAACATCACCCACTTTAATTTCCTTGCCTAATTCTGCATGAACATCGAATTCGGAAGTGAAATCGCGAAACTCTACAAGATTTCTTTTAGGGGTAGTGTTCGCTTTTTTGAAATGACCCAACATCGCCTGAGTCGTATTCTTCTCCTTTTTTTCACCAAAAGCTAGCTGAATGGCCTTGTAACCATCCACCTCTTGGCTTCTTACTTGGGTAACCACACAAGGACCTGCCTCGATTACCGTAACCGAGATGCTGGCACCATCCGCGCCAAAAACGCTGGTCATTCCTACTTTACGTCCTAATATTCCAGGCATGATTGAAACCTTTTACTTGTTATTTATATCAATTTACGGGTTTCCTCCCGCAAAAAGGACTGCAAAGATAGGAACATAAGGTTAGTTACCAAGTGAGCCCTCCAAAAAAAGATAGGGTTTTTAGAAGTCGGTATCTAACCCAACTTAATATCCTCATTTACAGTAATTTATGAACAAATGTTTTTTAGAAGAGAGTAGAATTGGGGCGGCACTATATCTCAAGCTTCCTTCGCAAATCGTCAGGATTCCTGCAATTGTTCCAAATGCCGACATTAACGATCTCACTATCGGTAACTCTACAGAATATCGAAAAATGAATTACCAGCGAAACTCTGATATCTTTAAA
>JBBSCN010000233.1:0-4426 GCA_038250265.1 Cytophagales bacterium
AACAGTTGTTTACAATTTAAGACCGAGAGTAAAGTGATCGAAGCTCCCGCTGTAATCTCTGAAAGTGAAAACGAGAAAATGGTAGCGGTAAACTCGTTAATTGCTAAGGTGGAGGGTGGAAGCGACTTTGCCAACAGAAATGACATAGTTGATTTATTAAAGGACCTGAGATCAAAAATCGGCCGTAACGAAATTTTGCCAAACTACATCACCAAAGACATCAAGAACTACTTAGGGGAAAAGCCTGAGTTCAAAGAGGACGTTGAAAAACTGTTGGTAATACTGAAGAAATGAGGGCAGTTTTTTTGAATAGAAACTGGCAAATTTTTTCGGTCGGCCCTCAAGGTAATTAGAGAACAAATGAGCGTCACCACTTCATCGCTCAACAATTGTCTATCATCTTATTCCACTTCAATACCACTGCTGTAAAGATATAGACCATTCTTCGCTCGGTTGGATTTGGAAAATAGAGTTTGGATCTTGATAACGGCCGCTTGGATGCGAATAGTCTATGATAGGAGACTTGATTTTTTATTGGGGAAAGAAACGAATTTTTTGTGGTTCGGGTTTGTCGTTGGTAAAACAAGATAGAGAAGATTATGCTTTTGCCCATTCGAAGGGTGATTAGCCTATGGCTGGCGCGTCTTGTTTTTAAACACATAGGCGCATAGATAACATACTTTTTATTTTCCTCTCTAATGTGAGCTATGTTTCTATCTGGTCATTATTTGTGTATTCTTTTAGGGCTGGGCATTTTTAGCCTACTTATCCGTTGATAAATTTTTCTATTTTAAAATCGCTCCATTTCTCTATCTTTTGCAACCTAAATGTGAGAACCAATGAAACTACTCAAATCCCTCCTGCTCTTTTTGCTTTCGTTCCAACTCACCAGCCAGTCTTTCGACCCCAAAACATTCTCATCATTAAAATTTCGATTCATCGGACCAGACGGCAACCGTATGATCGCGGCAGTGGGCGAGCCGGGCAATCCCATGGTCTCCTATGCGGGTGCGGCCTCTGGCGGCATTTGGAAAACAGAAGACATGGGTATTACGTGGAAATCCATTTTTGATGACACCGAAGATTCTTCCATTGGAGCATTGGCAATCGCACCTTCTAACCCAAAACAAGTATGGGCTGGCACGGGCGAAACGTTTTTGATTCGCCCCGCACACGCGGTGGGTAATGGCGTTTATAAATCTTCCAATTCAGGCAAGACGTGGAAAAATTTGGGCTTGGAAAAAACGTTTCGCATCAGCCGCGTGATTGTGCACCCAACGGATACAAACACCGTTTATGTGGCATCGCTTGGCCACACTCACGGCCCACAGCAAGAACGAGGCATTTACAAAACTACCGATGGCGGCAAAACATGGGAGCGGGTTTTCTTCGTAAATGAAAATACGGGTTGTGCAGATCTTGCCATTGACCCAAAAAATCCTAACATACTTTACGCTGCGATGTGGGAAGTGGAAATTAAAACGTGGAATTTGAAAAGCGGGGGAGTTGGAAGTGGAATCTATCGCACTAAAGATGGCGGTAAAACATGGGAGCCGTTGCGCAATGGAATTGAAAGCGGACCAGCCCATCCAGTAGGAAAAACGTCTGTTGATGTCGCCTATTCAAATCCTAAAGTGGTGTATGCGCTGGTTGAAGATAAAGAGCCTCGTTTGTATCGATCAGAAGATGGTGGCGATAGTTGGAAGCTGATGCACAAACATCACGGCATGGGTCAACGTGCAGGATATTATACTCGCTTACGCGTTTCTACGGCCGATGAAAATACAGTGTATACTATTTCTGTCGGTATTATGAAAACTACTGATGGCGGAAAAACATTCGATAAAAAATTTAATCAGTGGGCGCCCGGTGGCGATAACCACGATATGTGGTTTGATCCAAAAGATGGTAAACGAATTCTTTGCGCCCATGATGGTTGCCTCAACATGACTTTCAATGAAGGGAAAACTTGGCAAAATATTAATCTTCCTATCGCGCAGATGTATCACGTAGCGGTGGACAATCAAATCCCTTACAACGTGTATTCCAACCGGCAAGATGGCTGGAGCTACCGCGGGCCAAGCAGATATTTAGGTGGATGGAACATTCCACTAGGTGCGTGGCATGGAGTGGGCGGGTGCGAAAGTGGGTTTGCACAACCTGATCCTTTCGATAATAATATAGTGTGGAGCGGCTGCTACGATGGCGGCCTAGATGTATTTGATTTAACAACCATGCACCCACGCGATGTGCGCGTGTGGCCGCAGACTCAAATTGGTTCTAAGCCAGCCGATGCCAAATATAGGTGGCATTGGACTTTCCCAATGGTGCTGTCAAAACATGTGAAAGGCCGCGTGTGGGTAGGCAGCCAGTTTGTGCACGAGACAAATACTGTGGGCCAAAGCTGGCAAGTGATCAGTCCTGATTTAACCACGAACGATAAAACGCATCAACAGAATTCGGGTGGCATGGCCAATGATAATTTGATGACCTGGGATGGTTGTACATTGTATTCAATGGCGGAGTCTCCCGTGAAGGAAGGTGTACTATGGACGGGTAGTAACGATGGGCAAGTGAATGTAACCCAAGATGGTGGCAAAACATGGACAAATGTGGCGGCAAATATTTCGGGTTTGCCAAAGTGGGGAACAATTAGAAATATTGATGCTTCTAATTTTAATGCAGGCACGTGTTACCTTTCGGTGGATGCACACCACGTAAATGATTTTGGTTCCTATGTTTTCAAGACTACTGATTTTGGAAAAACATGGACGCGATTAACAATCAATCTTCCTTCTTCCAATTCAAACTTTGTCAATCAGATAAAAGAAGATCCCGCCAAGGAGGGTTTGCTTTGGTTGGGTACGGATAAGTCACTTTACTTTTCTCCAGATGATGGCAAGAATTGGATTCATTTGAAAAATAATTTACCCCCCGTGCCGATTTACGGAATCGAAATACAAAAGAATTTTAAGGACTTAGTGGTTGGCACCTATGGCCGAGGGATTTATATTTTAGACGATATCACCCCTATTCGCGAATTCAGTGAGCAAATCCAAAATGCAGAAGCACATTTGTTTTCTGTTCGCAACACGTATCGCTTTCAAGACATCAACGGAATAAAAACCGAAAACAGTTTTGTAAACGGACAAAACCCGCCTGATGGCGCAGCCATCACTTATTACTTAAAAGAGAAATCAAAAGACAGCGTGGAGCTACAAATACTCAACGCACAAAACGAAGTGGTACGCAAAATCAAAGTAAAAAACGCAAAAGGCATCCAGCGCGTGTGGTGGAACTTACGCTTGCAAGAACATGACATGCCAAAGTTGCGTACCAAGCCCCGCGGCAAGGAATGGGTAGAATTGGATACAACAGGTGCGCGTAATTTGTTTATCCCTGATTTGGATATTGGCCCAGGCTTAACTCCTCCCATTGTGCCCGTTGGTGATTACACCATTGTATTAAAAGTAAATGGTAAAGAATATCGCCAGCCCCTTTCGTTGTTGAAAGATCCAAACACAAAGTCCACAACCGAAAACATGACTCGACAATATGCCTTAGGTATAAAATTGTATAGCTCAATAAAATCTGCTTTAAAACTGATCGATGATATGGAACAGATGCGAGCAGGGCTACTGGCTAAGAAGGGCGACCTGCCTATCGGACAGGCAGGTAAGAAGACTATTGCGCTAGAGGATAAAATATATCAATTGGAGTCTGCGCTGTTTGACGTAAATCAAACAGGTGCGCGCTGGGATATTTTCAGGAGTGGGGCACAGGTACTGGAAAGATTATTAGCCTTGGGGAAGGAAAGTCAGGTCTTTAATGCCGATGCTCCCCCCTCTGACCAACAAATAGAAGTGTATGAGTTAACTGCCAAGCGGTTGGAAGAGCTACAAAGTCAGTTTGAATTGATCCGCAAAAACCCCAGAATTAAGCAAATTGAGAAGAAAAAATGATCCAATGTTAAGTTTTTTTAACTTCTTGGTAATATTTGCGTAACATCCTATTTTTGTGATTCAAAATTCAAAACACATGAAACAATTGATATTAAAAGGAAAAAAGGAAGTCAAAAACTTACTTGTTGATTCATTGCACCAAACCATTCAGGAGTTGGGTGTTTCAAAGTCATCGAAGAAAGCCGACAAACTCGTAGAAAAAAGCGCTAATAAATTGGCGGCACAAGTGGCCAAGCAATTGAAGAAGCAGAGCAAGCAAGTTGCCAAAATGAAAAAGAAATCTGCACGCAAGAAAGAAGAGAAGGAATTGGTGCCAGCGTAGTTTTAGAAGAATTCTGTCGGCAATTTGCGATAAGCAAAGTTAGGATTGATGTGTAAATAAGCTCCTGCCTTTGCCTATTCTATTTTTGAATGCTGCCTATTTTTCTTTTGTAGAAATTCATACAAAGAAATGTTGAGCAAGA
>JBBSCN010000234.1:0-4426 GCA_038250265.1 Cytophagales bacterium
AGAAATAAATTTTTAATTCGTAATAACTACTGTAATTTTACCATCAATTAAATTAAACTACCATGGCCGTACTAACTGATTCTATTCACGTTGAGCGAGTTGCAAAATCACGACTCTCAACGATTGATTTCGATAATCTTGGTTTTGGTGTTCATATCTCCGACCACATGTTGGTGATTGATTACAAAGACGGTAAATGGCATGAACCTGTTATTGTTCCTTACGGGAATTTGGAATTGTCGCCTGCTATGTTGGCATTACACTATGGACAGTCGGTGTTTGAGGGTATGAAAGCTTTTAAAAACGACAAAGGAGTAATAACTATTTTCCGGCCTGAGCGCCATCACAAAAGATTGTTGAAGTCGCTGGAGCGGATGTGTATGCCTGCGATAAGCGAAGAGTTGTTCATCAACAGTTTAAGTGCATTGATTGAAGTAGATGCGGACTGGATTCCTACTACAGAAGGATCGTCATTATATTTAAGACCATTTGTATTTGCATCGGAAGCAAAATTGGGTGTAAAGATAGCAGACGAATACAAGTTCATTATTTTAACAAGCCCCGTTGGCCCTTACTTTGTAAAGCCGATTCGTGTAAAAGTAGAAGAAGAATTTGTGCGTGCAGCAGAGGGGGGAACGGGTTTTGCAAAATGTGCTGGGAATTATGGTGGCGCCTTTTACCCAACTATGTTAGCACAAAAGCAAGGCTTCGACCAAGTATTGTGGACGGATGCTAAAGATCACGCCTACATTGATGAGTCGGGTGCTATGAATGTGATGTTTGTTTTGAATGGCAAATTGGTCACGCCTAAACTTTCTACTTCATTGTTGGATGGCGTTACCCGCAATTCAATTTTAGCATTGGCCGAAAGTTTGCAAATTGAAAAAGAAGAGAGAATAGTAAGCGTTGCCGAAATACAAGAAGCATTTAAAAAGGGAACGATCACGGAGGCGTTTGGTGTAGGCACGGCTGCGGTGGTATCGCAGATTGCTATGATTCATATTCATGGTGTGGATAATAATTTGCCAGCGATAGATGCAAACAGTTTTCAACAACGTGTGAAGAAAAAATTGAACGACATCCGCATGGGGATTTCTCCAGATACACACGGTTGGAATTATTTGGTGAGAGGCTAGGTAACCATGAGCAGAATTTTCTTTACAAAGGATCGAAAAATTGCTCCTAATCTATTCATCGATCTGCTGCAGCGATCTACCCTTGCCGAAAGAAGACCAATACACGACCCAAGCCGAATTGAAAAAATGCTCCAGTATGGAAATATTCTTATCACTGCTTGGGATGGCGATTTACTAGTAGGGGTTTCTCGTGCGCTGAGTGATTTTGCTTTTTGTTGCTATCTGTCAGATTTGGCAGTGGATGAAGCTTATCAACACCAAGGAATTGGCAAGGAGTTGATCCGACAAACACACATGGCAGCCAACGTGGATGACGCCCAACTTATTCTATTGGCGGCACCCAATGCGGTGAACTACTACCCGAAAATTGGCATGGAGCAATTCAAAGAGTGCTTTGTGATCAGGAGAAAAAGTTAGTCTCTGCCATTTGACTAGGGCATCACGTATCCCACCGTCAAGAAGAAGGTTCGACCATCCGCAGGTAAAAGCCCGGGCCCCGGATAGCCCCCTGATCTTCTGGTGAAATAAAAAGTATCTGCAAGATTATTGATCCCGGCTCTTAGCTGAAATCCGGTTTTGTGTTTGTACCCAAGTGTAAGATCCCAAATTTCATATCTGGGGATCAACCCATTCTGTCCATTGGTTGTTGGAGCGACTGTATTGTTCGCATCGGTAAATAATTGATCAGTGAAACTGTATTGCAGCGTGGCAGAAATTCCTTTTCGGGCGTACGTAATCCCGGACCTAAATATGTTTTCGGGGGCATTCTCTACTTTTTTGTCTCGATAATTAGTCTCCTGCAAAACATTACTGGTGTTAACTGTTACCACTTTAAAATTATTATAGCGAGCATCTGTGTAGCCATATGAACCAAACAATGAAATGTCGCCAACTCGCTTCTCGAGCCAACTATTTTTGGTGAGATTATATTCAGCAAATAGTTCTAGTCCACGAGAGGTGCTGCTGCCTACGTTAGTTCTTAAATTATAGAATGACCCATCTAGCCTTTGTTGTTTGATGCTACCGATTCGGTTATCATATTGTAGATTGAATGCACTCAAATCAAACTTTAAAAAATTTCGATAATTCCCTCTATAACCCAAATCGATATTGAGCCCTTTGGCATCCGACAAATTCGGATCTACCACATCGGTAGTGGGTGGGGCGGTTAAATCAGCAAACTGAACAGGTCGATATGACTGTGTCGCATTTGCATAGACTGTTGTTGATTTCGTTGCGAGATACTCCATCCCCAAGCCAAAAATCACAAACCCTCTTTCTTGTTGTTGATTTTGTAAATAAACAGGGGCATTGTTTACGAGGCTGTTGAACCCACTTGCTTTGGCGGTAATGTATTCGTACCGCAGTCCCGGAACAACCAAAAATCGATTCGAAATTTGAAATAGATTCTCCACAAACGCAGCAGCATTGCCGCTTTTATAATCAATGTTTGCATCCCATTGAGTTCCTGGTTGAATGGACTCATCATAATCAGTACCAGTGCTGCCCACCCCTCCGCGAAAGCGATACGTACTTCCATTGTAAAGCCGGATGCCAGTGCTCAAATGGTTGTCAGTATTTCCAATCTTGTAGTTTAAAAGATAACGTGCTTCGAGGCCATAATTTCTATATTCATCTTTATCGAACGTGCGGGGATTATAGGTGTTAGTGTTTGGGTTAATGTCATCCGTAACTAAAACGCCACCACTAGGATTGTACCCTAAACTATTTCGATCTCCTTTCATTCCAAACAATTTTATGTTCAATCGCTGTTTGTTTGAAATTTGATAGTCGGTATTAATTGCGCTCGTTGTCCAAGTGAGGTCAAACCAATTGCGGCTCCTCAGGCTTTGTTGTGGATTTTGAGTGAACTGCACATCGGTAAGCCCACCCGGTTGCTGGCTCAGCGCATTCCAATGAGTAAGCTCTGCGGTGATAGACAATCGATCTGAGGCTTTGTAGGTAATGGTTCCCGAACCCGTGTTGCTTTTATATTGACTGTTATTGCGCCACCCGGCTGCATTGCGATGATCAAAGAATGCATAGTAGTTTATCTTTTTTGTTTTTCCGCCAATAGCGTTATACGTATTGAATAAATTATTGCTTCCAACGGTTTGATAGGTTTCTACTTGAATGGGCTTCGTAAAATCACTACCATTTTTAAGAATGTAATTGACCATGCCACCAATCTGAGGCCCATATTGAAGTGCCCCATGTCCTCTTATAATTTCGATGCGCTGCACCGATTGAAGCTGGGGATTGTAATATGCTTCCGGGTAGCCGTACGGATCAGCCGCAATATCGTATCCATTTTGACGCACATTAAATTCCCATGAACGATTCGGACTTAGTCCGCGTGCAGATATACCGATTTGAATTCCGCTGCCATCGCTCTCCCAAATAAAAATACCCGGCACTTTAGATAGTACCTGCCGCATCGTGTTGGTGACGATGTTGCCTTGCACATTGTCAAGTATCACCAGCGAACTTTTCTTTCCGGCATAAATGTTTGTTCCAACAATCTGCGGAAGCTGATGGATATCCGAACGGCTTCCCTGCCCAACAATGGTAATCTCAGATAATACTTTTGTCTCTATCGTATCATTTTGCAGGAATTGATTTGTCCGACCGATCGATGGAAAACTGCCAAAAAGCGATATCGATGCGATAAATAGGAGAATAGCTTTCATTTTTTGTCTAAAATAAAATTGAATGGCAAAACTACAAACTATTTATAATGATTCTAAATAAACAAATTGTTACTAATTTGAAGTTTGGGCAACATTTAAATAGCGCCCTTGCATTGTGTTCCATTCGACTCTGGAGTTTTTTGTCTTTCGGCTTAAAAAAATTATCTTTGCACTTCGTTTCTAAAAACGGGCTTTTTAGCCCACAAATCACAAAAAAACATGGGAAGACCTCCAATTTTGCCGAAGAAAAAGAAAGACGGCTGGTACATCGAAGTGCGTAACAAGGGTGCAAAAAGCGGTATGATCCTCATCCGCGATACAGAAGTAGCTATGTTTCAGGCTGCTAAACAATATGAGACCACTAAAGATGTCATCATTTTGGGTGAGCATCGCAGCGGTAAGAGAGTAGACGAGAAGAAAATCAAGAAGACGAAAGTCTAAGAACTGCAATGCACAAAAAAAAAGGGCCTGATGAAGGCCTTTTTTTATTACCGTTAATTTGTTCTTTGCTTAGGCTACCTGAGCTTCCAATTTTCCGGCAAGAACAGATTTTGGCACCGCACCCACTTGCCTGTCTACAATTTGTCCGTTTTTAAATAC
>JBBSCN010000235.1:0-4417 GCA_038250265.1 Cytophagales bacterium
GGTTTGCGAACTTTCTTTTTTGCGAATGCTTTGATCAATAGTCCAGCCAATTTTTTTACAACGCCTTCTTTGTTTTCAAGCTGCGACCGACTTTCTTGAGACGTGAGTTGTAGAACGCCTTCTTTCGTAATATAGCTTGCCAACTTGGTTGTGATAACTTCTTTTTGTTCTTCGCTGACTATAGTAGATTCCCTCACACTCCACTCCAACATAACTTTCGAGTTGACTTTGTTTACATTTTGGCCACCTGGTCCGCTGCTGCGTGAAGTGGAAAATTCAAATTCGGGATAAATCGATGTGATTGAAGGACTGGTGATTTGCATTCGTTCCATTTTTTCGATAGAGGAAAAATGATTTTCAAAATTACTAACAGGCGTTATGCAAACCTATTAATTCATTATCATGCTGAGCTAGTCGAAGCCTATGTGGAAACTACAGTAAGCTGTTTTCGACAAGCTCAAACTGACAAGAACTACGGTTGTAACTTCGGTTCCCAATAGCACCTTATTCTATCGTGAATAGCGGATCAAAATCTCCACCCGCCTATTTTTTTTTCTTCCCTCTAGTGTTTCGTTCGGTTGAACAGGCTGCGCACTTCCCAGCCCTAAAAAACTCAGGCGATCGGGGCTGATATTTTTGTCGATCAAGAATTCTGCCACGGCCTCAGCTCGCTGGGACGATAGTTGCAAGTTGTATTCTTCTTTTCCTACGTTATCCGTGTGCCCAGAAATGGTCACATTTGCCTTCGATTCTTTTTGCAAATATTCTGCGATTGAGTCCAGCAACGGGTATAGCTCTTCTCGCAAATTATAGCGGTTGGTTTCAAACAACAATTCGTTCAGCACAATCACGCTATCGGCACGGCTAGGCATAGGCGATAGCGGTTTGTTTTTTACAGGTACTTTGGGAAGTGGCTTGACTGGCAAAATGCGCGCGGAATCCTTTTGGATGGTTGCTTGCTTTTGTAGCGTAGCTGGTTTTGTATAATCATACTGCCTAGCTCGTTGACCCTTTCTCCAGCCTATAAAAGCGCGGCATTTTCTATGAAAGCAAACCACCCTCGTCAGAAAAAAATGAGAAGGTGCGCCTTTTCTGCGCGTTATAGCCGCATCTTCCGCGCTCAGGTGCGAAACAAACAGCGGTAGCCGCGTTCTTTTTTTCTCCTGAGCCACTGCCGAACCCCATAAGAAAAGCCACGCAAACAATATCAACCAAAAAGCCTTCATAGAATAGGTTTGTAACGCATTCGCTTTTTTCGTGCTAAGTGGAACCTAGCGATTGCGTCAGACTTTAAAATTATATTTGTTTGTCGAACTTTCAACTTTTAAAAGGATGATTACTAAAGAAAGCATTTCCGAAGCGCACGAACGCATAAAGCCATACATTGAGCAAACGCCAGTGCTTACCAGTCAAAGCCTAAATGAAATAGCCGGCTGTGAGCTTTTTTTCAAGTGCGAAAATTTTCAGAAGGTAGGCGCCTTTAAGTCGCGCGGTGCGATGAATGCGGCACTGTCGTTGACGGAAGAAGAAAGAAAAAAAGGGTTGGCCACACACTCTTCCGGTAACCATGCTCAGGCTTTGGCCCGAGCTGCAAAAATTTTAAACACGAAATCCTACATTGTCATGCCACGCACCGCACCAGAAATTAAAAAACGTGGAGTACGCGGCTATGGCGGTGAAATTTTTGAGTGTGAGCCAACACTGCAGGCACGCGAGTCTACATTGGCGGAAGTGATCAAGAAAACGGGTGCTGTCGAAATCCACCCGTTCAACAATTACAAAGTGATCGAAGGCCAAGCGACTTGCGCAAAAGAATTGTTTGAACAAACCGATACGTTGGATATAGTCCTTGCTCCAGTGGGCGGTGGTGGATTGCTCAGTGGCACAGCGTTAGCCGCAAAGTATTTTTCACCTTCTACCGCGGTGATAGCAGGGGAACCAGCCGGATCGGATGATGCCTATCGATCCATGCAATCAGGTAAAATTGAGCCTGCACAATCTAACACCATTGCCGATGGATTGCTCACCACGCTGGGGGACAAGACATTTCCCATTATTTACAAAAATGTGAAAGAAGTGATCACCGTTACTGATGAAGAGATCATAGTGGCTATGCGCCTGATTTGGGAGCGATTGAAAATAATTATTGAGACTTCCTGTGCAGTACCATTTGCTGCGGTGTTGAAACACAAAGAAAAATTCAAAGGAAAAAAAGTGGGAATTATCCTTTCGGGCGGTAATGTGGATTTGGAGAAAGTGGGGAAGCTGTTTGGGTAACAGCTAGAGTGCCTAGTCCACGGCCATCCCCGCTGCCTTCCAAGCTTCCAATCCGCCTGCCAGTTCATATACTTCCACATAGCCTTTTTCCTTTAAGATTTTTGCGGCCTTCACGCAACGGATGCCGCTCCCACAATAGACGAACAACGGCTTGTGTTGCAGTGTATCTAATTTAGTGGCGAAGGCATCGTCAAAGACAATGTTTGCAGCATTTGGAATTTTGCCATTGGCCACTTCTTCTAACGTACGCACGTCCAGCAATATGGCATCGGGTGTAGCTTTATATTGAACGTCAAATTCTTGGGGGGAAAGGACGGTTTCCGATTTTTTTTCGCTGCAAGAAAAAAGCAACAGAATTAACAAAAAGTTCTTTTTCATATTGATGTCGTTTACAGCCCGCCTAATTTTTCTAACAATGCTTTGGTTGCTTTGATCCCCGCTTCTTCCGATATTTTTCTTCCCTCATATTCAATGCCAATAAAGCTTTTATAACCATCTGCTTTTACAATGGGCAACATTTTGGCGTAATCCGTTTCAAGGCAATTTCCCTGATCATCAAAATCATAGCTCTTCGCGCTTACGCCCTTGGCAAAAGGCATCATCTCCTTCACACCTTGGTAACGATCATATTGTTCTGCGCACACTTCGCCTTTTTCTGTTTTCTCTCTACGGATGCAAAAATTTCCAAAGTCCGGCAGCGTTCCGCAATTGGGCATACCTACTTTTGAAATCACATTACTCAGCCATTTTCCATTGGATGAGTAGCCACCATGGTTTTCGACAATTACGTTGATTCCAATCTTTTGCGCGAACTCGCTCAAGCTGCGCAACCCATCAATGCCCGCTTTTGAAACTTCGTCTGCACTCCCCTCGCCATAGCAATTTACACGGATTGAGTGGCACCCCAAAAACTTTGCGGCCTCTGCCCATTTGTAATGATTTTCTACCGCTTCCTTTCTTTTTGCTTCGTTCAGATCGGCCATTGCACCTTCGCCATCGCACATGATCAACACGCTGGCAACCCCGTTATCATCACAGCGTTTTTTTAATTCTGAAAGGTAAATAGTGTCGGTGGCTTTGTCTTTGAAGAATTGGTTTACATACTCTACTGCGGAAATACCGAATTCCTTTTTCGCCTTGACGGGAAAATCAAGATTGTCCATGTTCTTTGATTGAAGTGCGCGGTGCAACGACCATTCCGCCAACGAGATTTTGAAAAACAGCTCTTTCTCTTTCATGATAGGTTGGGCGATGGAATGTAATGGTTGAAGCAGGGTAGCTCCGATCGTGTACGTGGAAAAAAGGCCAACGGTTTTTAAAAATTCTCTGCGTGGTTGAATCATAACACGATTTTAAAAATTCATTCAATCCAAGGTAATCAAATTTATCAGGCTATAAAAAAATAGTTCAATGTCAGACTGTGCCTGTCTAAATCGATTTGAAAGACATAAAACGTGATTTACGTTTAGACAAGCTCAACGTGACACGATCCAAAGATGTCATTTACTTCGGAAACTGGCTCTTGTCCATATTTGGCAGAATCCGCAGCGCATTTTTATAGTAAATCTTTTTTAAAATGTCATCGGGCAACCCAATTCCATACATCCGCCAAAAGGCGTGGTATCTTTTGTGGTATGGAAAATATTCATCCTCGGTTTCCAATACTCTAAAATAGGTTTCATACTCATCAGGCACCCAACTGTCTTTGCCAAACAAGACACGGTCTTGGTATTTCGTTAAAAATGCTTTCGCGGCCCGGGGCTGCCGCCCCAACTCAGCGATGACCGCACCAACTTCTGTGACCATATTTGGATATTGATCCATTAGCTGACTTAGCTTCTTCAAGTCGCTACCGAACCAACCCAAGTGGGCATTGATAAAAATAGTTTTCGGATGTTTTTTGAAAATGTTGTGCTGCTCGGCAATTATCCGCTCCCACTTCACGGTATCTGTATCATGCCTCCGGCCTGGGTGCAACTTTAGTTCTAACCAGCGCTCATTATTTTTGTCAATTGGTTGCCAAAATTGTTTTGGGTCTGCTGCATGGATTAGGATGGGAATTCCCAGTTCACCGCATTTCGCCCATACCGGATCGATGCGCGGATCATCTATATGAATGCGGTTGCCTTTGCTATCTCTA
>JBBSCN010000236.1:0-4381 GCA_038250265.1 Cytophagales bacterium
AATTTGCCATAATCAATAGAAGCATCATCCAACCACTCCTCCTGCCCTATTATCAGAGTGGAGTCAGATCGCGTCTCTACACTGTTGATGACTTTCGTGTAAATGATAGGATCATCAGACGCCACAAAAATACTGCCGATACTATCCCTTTTCATTGTAAACTCCAACGGGTTTTTCCACTCATCGTATTTAGTGGCTTTGGCCAATTTTTCCAAAATACCGTTGGATGTTTCTCTTCTCACCTCTTCTGCATAAACAATTTTAATTCCTAGTTCACGTGCCCGCTTCATGTAGTTAAATGCCGATAACGAGTCCTTTCTGGTGCTACCAAAATAAACCAACGAATACTTATTTCGAACGTTGGCCGCCACAATTTCGGCCGCGCGCTTGCCGATGGTTTCATGGCTAGGCTGGTATAGAATAGAGAAAGGATTGTCCGACAAAAAGTCGCTATTGGAAGAAACTGGATTTACAAGAAGATTGATTTCATTTGACTTAGAAAAAAGCTGCACTTCCTTTGCTTCTTCAGCAAACAATGGCCCGATGATCAGATCAGCTGTTTTCAGTTCTTCTCTTTGCAATACCTTTTTAGTGACAACGGGGTCACGCTCTGTATCGTACGCCAAAAGATCAATATGAATACCTACTCTCTCCAAAGAATCGACAGCAAACCTCATTCCTTGATATAGATCCAATATTGGCTGATTTCTTTTTCTCTCGGGGGTTGGCTCCAGCGTGCTTGCTACAAAAGGAAAAAGAACAACGATTCGGTAACGATCTTTCAACTGTGTTGGAGCGGTTGCATCCTTCCAAAAATCTCCTTTACTCCAATTGTTGATTTGAATTAATGAATCGAAAAGATCAGCGTCAAATATGGTAAACCCTTGTTTGGCAATTGCCTTCACTAACGCGCGGTCTACTTGCATATCTCGCGGATTTTCTTCACGCAGCATCTTAAGGGTTTCGACATCGTCCAACTTAGCCAAGTAAAACATCTTCAACGAGTCAATTACTGAGGTCAATTGGCTGCTGTCAACTTCTTTGAGCAAGCGCATGGCTTGAAAATACTCGCCCTGATCAAAAAATAATTTTGCGAGCCATACATTCACCCCTGCCAGTTGATTCCAAGTTGGATATGTTTTTCTAATGTGGCTCAATTGGCTTTTGGCCAGCGTAGCAAAGCCCAATCGCTGAGCAGCCAGTGCATAATAATAGGAAGCGTATTCAGAATAGGGATTATTTTGATCGTAGACAATCAGCGGATTAAAAACATCCATCGCCTCGCTAAAATCCCCCTCCTTAAAAAGCTCTCTCGCTTTGTTGTATTGCCTTTTAAAATCCTGGGCGTTCAAAAACCCCACGGAGACAAAGCAAAAAATAACGATCAGAAGTCTCTTCATTTCAACATTGGATTATTCCCATTCAATAGTTGCTGGCGGTTTTGAACTAATGTCATACACCACGCGATTGACGCCTTTTACCTTATTGATAATATCCGAAGACACTTCGCTTAAAAACTCGTGCGGCAAATGTGCCCAGTCGGCTGTCATGCCGTCTACGCTTATTACTGCACGCAAGGCGGTCACTTGTTCGTAGGTGCGTTCATCGCCCATTACGCCAACCGAATAAACCGGCAGTAAAACCGCCCCTGCTTGCCACACTTGATTGTATAAATTATGCTTTCGCAATGCACCAATAAAAATACTATCTACTTCTTGCAATATCCGTACCTTTTCTGGTGATATCTCACCCAGAATCCGTATGCCCAACCCCGGACCTGGAAACGGATGACGACCCAAAATCAGTGGATCGATGCCCAATGTTTTACCTACTAAACGTACTTCATCTTTAAACAGTGTATTTAATGGCTCCACCACTTTTAATTTCATGGTAGCTGGTAGTCCGCCAACATTGTGATGTGATTTGATGGTAGCCGAAGGTCCTTTCACTGATACCGATTCAATAACATCGGGATAAATAGTGCCTTGGCCCAACCACTTTACATCCGCAATACGATGAGCTTCCACATCAAAAACTTCGATAAATGTTTTTCCGATTGCTTTCCGTTTTGCTTCTGGTTCAGAAAGATCTTTTAGTGATGCATAAAATTTTTCTTTGGCGTCTACTCCAAGAATATTCAATCCCATGCCTTTATATGAAGTGAGCACTTGCTCGAACTCCTCTTTTCGAAGTAGTCCATTATCAACAAAAATGCAATACAGGTTTTTGCCAATGGCATGATGAACTAACATAGCCGCTACGGTTGAATCAACTCCACCCGACAACGCCATTACAACTTTGTCGTTTCCAAGTTTTGCCTTCAAGCTGGCGACCGTGGTTTCCACAAATTGATCGGGTGTCCAATCCTGCTTGCATCCGCAGATGTGTACAACAAAATTTCTTAACAGTTCTTTGCCTTGCAGTGAGTGCGTCACTTCTGGGTGAAATTGGATTCCGTATAAGTCTTGCCCTCGTTTTTTGAAGGCGGCTACTTTTACGGAGGGTGTGCTGGCAATAATATCAAATTCAGTTCCAACAGACGCGATCGTATCGGCATGTGACATCCAAACCTGCGAATCGATTGAGATTTCCTTTAACAACGAGTTGTGATGATCGACTGAAGAAAGTTTGGCGCGACCGTATTCTCTGATTTGTGAAGGCAACACCGTTCCACCTGTTTTATGCGCTATTAACTGCGCGCCATAGCAGACACCTAGCACAGGCAAGTTTTTGAATTGCTTTAGGTCTATATCTGGCGACCCTGCATCTCTCACCGAACAAGGGCTTCCCGATAGAATTATCCCCCTCACATCGTCACCGATCGCTGGGACGTGGTTATACGGATGAATTTCACAATAAACGTTGAGTTCGCGTACCCTTCGGGCAATCAGTTGAGTGTATTGTGAGCCGAAATCGAAGATTAAAATTTGATCTGCCATTTGCAAAAATAGCAATTCTCGGCCGAGTTGCTCGCCAATTAATGTAGTTTAACTAGATCAGGCTCAAAAAAAGAAAATCGTAGACAAAAAACTATTAAGCGATCAGCAACGCAACCCGCTTCATGGTCTCATCATGTTTTTGTCCGTGTGAGATATTACTTTGAATGGTGTCTACTAATTCCTTCACCCTGTCGCGGTTATAGCCGAACTTAATAGCAAAAATGTGTGACAGTTTCATTTCCTCGGTATGAACCATCTTGTCGATGCTCATCATGTGAACCAGATCGTATAGTTGATGGAACTTTTCCTTGGCATCTGCGGGAATTTCTAAACTGATATGGTTGGGGTTTTTTCGGATATCTTTTAACTGACCTTCTGAGATCCCATTTCTGCTGGCTATAGATTTGAGTAAATCATACTCGATATCGTCAAAATTACCATCCACGGCAGCCATTTCGATCAGGTTTTTCATATGACTCTTTGCGGTGGATTTTCCGGTACTCAGGGCAGCGAGTAATTCTTTGAAGTTCATAGCTTGGTGGTTTAATGGAATAAATTTACCAGAATAAATAGGAATTCAAAACCTTGAGGAACGACTTTTATCTTATGGGCATCTCTAAAAACCTTTTTTTTCTCAACCTCAACCTTCACCCTTCTCCATCCCGATAGCTAGCGGCAGAGATGGGTAAGCAGAATTTTTAGACATGCCCGGATATTATTTTGCTCAAGCTAGCTTGTTCTTTTAACAGTCTGCTAAGAAGGTATAATTGGTTTTGCGCACGCACCAGATTGTGTGCTTCATGGTGGGTCAGATAATAGTTGTCATCAGTCAGGTAGTCACCCAAAAAGCGAATCGCTTGCATGTAGGTCATCATTAGGCCAGAGAAATAAAACATTTTCATTTCATCTTTTGATAGCTCCGTCTTCATGTTCTCCAAATAGCCTTGCGCAATGGCTTTATAGAAATCTGCTCGCACGATAATTTTAGAGAAATCGGTTTCTTCTTCGTTGGATGGAGACAAATAAGTGCGCATCATATCACCCACATCGCTGATAAAATAACCGGGCATCACGGTATCCAAATCAATTACACAAATACCTTTATCGTTTGGATCAAAAAGCACATTGCTGATTTTAGTATCGTGGTGAGTAACGCGAAGTTTAAAAGAGCGGCTTTTTAAAATGCTATAGTACTGATCTACCAAATACGAACAACTCTCAATTTCTTGAATTTCTTTTGAACAAGCCGCTACTCGCTGTTGATTTCCGTTTCTCACCGCTGCCCTGAATTGCTGATGGCGAAACGTCAGGTTGTGAAAATCCGGAATGGTTGAATGAAGTTGGGAAGGATCAAAACCAGAAAATACGCTCGTAAACTTTCCGAATTGAACAGCCGCTTCGTAGGCTTGGTCCACAGTAGAAACGGATTGGATGGTGTGCGA
>JBBSCN010000237.1:0-4372 GCA_038250265.1 Cytophagales bacterium
CAAACTTCGGTGAAACTGGGCGGCATTTTCGTACGCGGTGGACAAAACCAAATCTTTTTTTCCCTCGCGTATTTGAATTTCCTTTTGGGCGAACTCCAAGCCTTCTTGCAACTTATTTTGTTGAAAACAAACGTTGACAAGTAATCTTAAGATGGAGGCATAACTGTCGTTCGTTTCGCCACTTTCTGCTTGGTATTTCTTGAGCGTTTCAGTGGCCTCTTGATAAGCCGTTTCAAATTGATTATTACCAAAGCTGGTCTCAGCTTTTTGATAGAGAGCCACCCACTCTTGCGACAGGGCAACAGACGGAAGTAAAAGGGCACAAAGAACGAACACTAAGCGCATGCCATAGACTTTGGGGTTTCGTAAAGATACATTGTTACCTCTTATTCCACCAATACCACAAAAGGGGTATATCTGGGTTAACTGATCTGGTTAAAATATATAAAACTGAAACTGTTTTATGTCCGTTTAATCAAGAAATTTGTGCGTTTGTTTAGGTATGAAAACAAGGCACAAGATTTTTTTAATTATAGAAGTTGTTACTAGCATTATTGTTTTGCTGGTCGGCTTAATGTGAGAAATTATGACAATTCAACTGGAATTATTTTCATTTGCACAGCAGGTCTTTCAATCACAAGTTAAATCAGAGGTACAGGACTTTGCTTGTTGTTTTCCGGTGAAGGCTGGAGTTATTGTAGCAACGCAAAAGAAAAAAATTGAACGCATTCCCTTTCGGTTTTAAAAGATGGAAAAGAATAAAAATTTGCTGGCGTACTTGGCGCTAGGTGCAGTCTGTGTGATTTGGGGAACTACTTATCTCGGTTTGCGCATTGGTGTCAGTCAATTTCCGCCATTCTTGTTTTCAATTATTCGCTTTCTCACAGCCGGCCCAATATTGATTATAATAATGCTCACTATTGGCAAGGCAACATGGCCAGATAGAAAGACATTGTTCAACCAAGCAGTGGGAGGATTATTCATGGTCACGCTCGGAATCAGTGTAGTTGGGTGGGCGGAAGTCTATATTTCTAGTGGCGTGGCTGCCATCATTTGTTCGATGATGCCGATCTGGACGGTATTAATAAATGTGTTTGTGACCAAAGATGAAAAACCAAATTGGCTAATTGTGTTGGGCTTAATAACCGGCCTTACGGGAATAGTGTTGATTTTTGGTGAGCACTTAACTGAGTTTTCAAATGCAAACTACCTTACGGGAATCATTCTCACCTTTGCAGCTAACTTGTGTTGGGCAATTGGCAGCATTTGGATCAAGAAAAAAAATTCGACCAGCAACCCATTTCTCAACGCAGGATTACAAATGCTGTTTGGTGGATTGTTTTTAATTCCGATCAGTTTATTGTTAGATGATTACGCTCGAATTCAATGGGCCAATTCTTTGATCTACTCGCTCATTTACATGTCATTAGTTGGATCGGTAGCTGCGTATGCTTGCTATTCGTATGCGATCAAAAAATTACCCATGACGATTGCCTCGCTGTATGCTTATATCAATCCCATTGTGGCAGTAATCTTGGGGTGGCTAGTGTTAAATGAAAAATTGAATTGGCAAATCGCTGTCGCCATTTTTATTACAGTGGCCGGAATTTACATTGTCAATAGAGGTTATCAACTAAAGACTTTACAATCTTCAGATTCTAATTTGACCTTTAAGAACATGCTAAAAGTCTTCCTTTTGGGGAGAGCCAATTGAGAGTTTATATGACCGTTATTAGAAAAGCTTCGTTGAATGATATTGGTCAACTTGTAAAACTGTTCGATGCTTACCGCGTATTCTACAAAAAAGATACTGATGTTACTGGCGCTAAAAAGTTTTTGAGTGAACGAATTAAAAACAACGAATCTGAGATTTTTGTGGCTGAGATCGATAACTCATTAGTTGGGTTCGTTCAATTGTATCCACTCTTTTCGTCTACACGAATGAAACGGCTTTGGCTACTCAATGATTTATTTGTTGCTGACAGCCACCGAGGGAGAGGTATTTCTGTTTTGCTGATGGAGAAAGCCAAAGAGTTTGCAATCCAAACAAATTCATGTGGACTGATTTTGGAAACGGCTAAAACAAATGACATTGGAAATAGCTTATATCCAAGAACGGGTTTCGCCCTAGACAACGATCACAATTACTACAGCTGGGATGTTTAAACCAACCAATCTATGAGTTTGCAGATTAAACGCTATCAAGTTGACGCTTTCGCTGAAAAATTATTTACCGGTAATCCTGCAGTGGTTTGCCCGTTGGGTTCCTGGCTTTCGGATGACCAAATGCAATCTATCGCCATGGAAAATAATTTAGCGGAAACGGCATTCTACGTAAAAGAAAAGGAAGGATTGAGGATACGCTGGTTTACGCCCACTGTTGAAGTGGATTTGTGTGGCCATGCCACGCTGGCAACAGCCTACGTCCTGTTTTTCCATGAGAATTATTCGGACGATAAGATCGTGTTCAACTCGAGAAGTGGACCTTTAACAGTCGCTAAGTCTGGTGAATTGCTCACCTTAAATTTTCCGGTAGATGTGTTTAAAGAAGTAAGTGCCATTCCTGAATTGGAAGAAGGACTTGCCGCAAAACCGCAAAAAACATTTAAGGGAAAAACAGACTACCTGCTTGTTTTTGAGAAAGAGGAAACCATTCGAAAGATGAATCCTGATTTTAAAAAAATAGCTCAAGTGCAGGCGAGAGGAATTATCGTTACCGCGAAGGGAGATACACTTGATTTTGTTTCGCGTTTTTTTGGTCCTCAGTCGGGTGGAGATGAAGATGCAGTAACCGGTTCAGCCCATACTACGCTTACGCCTTATTGGGCTTCCGTGCTGAATAAAACAGAATTCCAAGCGGCACAACTGTCGGCAAGAGGAGGAAGGCTTCATTGCAAACTCATCGGAGATCGTGTGGCCATCAGCGGACAAGGAAAACTGTTTTCAACTGGTCTGATTTATTTGGATTGATCCGGATACATGACCACGAATCGGAAGAATGGCGCACAAATAAATTCGTTTTCGCGCATTCGTGGCGACATTACCAATCGACAAGAAAATGAATTCAAAACTATCAATAGTCAATAGCACGCAGCAAGATATCGAGGCGATATTTGCTTTATATGATGCTGCAACGGCCTATCAAAAGACGTTTACAAAAAAACATTGGAAAGGCTTTGAACGCACTCTAGTAGAAACCGAAATCTCAGAGCATCGGCAATTTAAAATTGTGATGCACGATCAAATTGTGTGCGCGTTTGTTATTACTTTCAATGACCCTTATATCTGGCAGGAGAAAGGCATTGAACCTGCCATTTACATTCACCGAATCGCAACCCATCCGGATTACCATGGAAATGGTTTTGTAAAGGAAATTGTCAATTGGGCCACCCAATATGCCACTAAAATCAGAATAAAATATATTCGGTTAGATACGACCAGTGGGAATGATAAACTGACTAATTACTACATTCGCTGTGGCTTCACCTATTTGGGCAACCAAGAGTGCATACTAACCGATGATCTGCCTGCCCATTATAAAGATGGACTCTTTAGCCTGTTTGAAATTAAACTTTAGTAGAAAGTATTAGCTATGTATGTATCTAAATTAAACCGAAACGAGAAAGTAGAAGAGTTGAATGAATTTATTCGGCAAAATAGTTTTGGAATGTTAGTTAGCGTGGTAAATGGAAGCGCCATGGCTACCCACATTCCAATGTATTTATCTGAAGATGGCAAGACACTGACGGGGCATATCGCTCGCGCGAATAGTCAATGGAAAAATTGGGAGTCATCTTCGGAGGTGCTTGCGGTTTTTCAAGGATCGCATGCCTATATATCTTCTTCTTGGTATGATCATGAGAACGTGCCAACGTGGAATTACATGGCAGTGCATGTATATGGAAAAATCCGAATTATTGAAAATGAAGAACTGCTCGAGTCGCTGAAGAACCTGGTACATAAACACGAAAGAAGTTCAGTTAAACCTGTTTCAGTGGAGGGTATGTCAGAAACGTATGTGACGGAACAGATGCGCGGAATAGTTGGGTTGGAAATCCGCATTTCAAAAATGGAAGCTGCCTACAAACTATCTCAAAATCGTGACACAAAAAATCATGCAAATATCGTTTCGGAATTAGAAAAACGAGGTGATGAAAATTCTGTAGCGATTGCTGAACAGATGAGAAAATATGGCATCACAAAAAAGGAGTGACTTTGAACGACTCTTGATAGAAATAAATTTTTAATTCGTAATAACTACTGTAATTTTACCATCAATTAAATTAAACTACCATGGCCGTACTAACTGATTCTATTCACGTTGAGCGAGTTGCAAAATCACGACTCTCAACGATTGATTTCGATAATCTTG
>JBBSCN010000238.1:0-4370 GCA_038250265.1 Cytophagales bacterium
TGTGTCAACCAACCATTGCGAAAGTTTTTTTATGTTCTATGTTTTAGATTGCTTTTTTTGTTTTTTCTCTCTCTTCCTTTTCTCCCTTCCGGTCTCCCCTTTTTCTGGCTTAATAAATTTTATGCTATTGTCTGTCTTCTTTTCAAATGCCTGGATGAAGGCATTCTTAAAAATATTTCCAAGCGCTGGCCACACGTTGGTAGTTAGATTATTCAAGTCGCCTTGCAAAGCGACTTTGGTCGCAAATTGATCTTTCTTTTGATTTGTAAATATCTCCACAAACATTCCCACAATAGATTGCCATACTAAATTGATAATATTCTGTTTATCATTTTTCCAGCTCACTATTTTTATACCCAGCGCCAATGGTTTAACGTATCCCGTCACCTTACCATTTTCAACCACCACTTCGGAATATAGATTAAAAGTTCCTTTTTCTACATCTACCTTGCTGTACGCGTATAGAAAATCATTGATGGCCGGCATATTGATCCCTTCAAATTTTAAATCCAAATCTAAGTCTGGAATTTTCTTCAGTGCGTTGATATCCATTACCACATTTAATTTGCCCCTTCCTATAGATATTGCAGTAGCTGTGACCTTGGAGGGCAAGGCAACTTTTTGACGTTCTGCATTATTCAAATTGGTAGCGAGTAAATTAAGTTGTTTTAAAAATAAATTGGCCTTCGGCTTGGTAGTAAAATCATAAAATTTAATTGAGCCGTTGACGATCTCCAGTCGGTTGAAATGCAAAGGCATCAATCGCTTCAACGGAACCGTCCAGTCTACATCTGCTCCTGATTGATTGGTGGTTTCTCCAGATGCACTTTTTTTATCACCGCCAATAAAATTTAAGGTAGGTTCAGTAAACGTAACTTCGCCTACCACAGCACCTTTAAAGATAGCTTTCCACTCAACCGAGAGTTCGGTTTTAGGAATATCAATAAAAGGAATTTTTTCGATTCCATCAAGCTTGAAAAGTCTCAGCTCCTTGATATCATAAGCTCCTCTAATTAGGTGGATATCCACATCGCTGATAGAACCCGTATAATGCGGGATTTCGGAAAGTATTTTGTTGACGTGCTTCACCACAAAATAGGGCAAGAGCAATCTGGCCACAATGAGTACAACGGCAATGCAACCAATAATGATGTATTTCTTTTTCCTTCTAAGTGATATCATACTTTCTTCTCGTTAGGTATTTCTGTAATTACAAACCGTACCGCATTCTGATGCGGCTCAATGGGTCTTCCTGATTCTGCCGCGTTCACCGAAATAGACTCTGCGCCAAATAAAAAGATTGGCAGGTAGGGAAAAATGGTAGAGAATTCTATGGAAACAGCGTATGTAGATGAATCGTCTTCAATAAAAAAGAAAAAGGTTTTTTTGTTACCACGTATTGGGGTAAAGTTTGTACATGGCTTAATATACTTTTCGGTGCTGGCCATTCAATAAGCATACCCAAGAAATGATTGCTTTTATTGGCTTCCGTTGAATGATGGAAGGAAATAATTCCTCAAGGCAGTGTGGAATAAAGTACACGCATTCAAGTAAAATCGAATGTGATTCTGTTTGCTTACTGCCTCTAAGCCAATAAGTGATTTCATTCAAAAACACCGATCACTCAAAATATTGGCGCTTTGCTTTTTAATGATGATTGGCGTTACTCTAGTAGCCGAAGGATTTTATTTCGAAATACCAAAAGGATACATTTATTTTTCAATGTCATTTGCATTTTTGGTTGATATCATACAAATGAAAACTATCAAACAAAAGAACACTTAAGCGATTGCGTGGTAATTAGTCTATTCTTCAAGCGAGGTTGTTTAAATTGAGGGCGTCTCTGAAAACTCCGCTTACCCTTCTCTTTCGATAGCTATCGGGGTGGAGAAGGGTAAGGGCTGAGGTGAAGAAAACAAAGGTTTTTAGAGGAGCCCTTAGTATTGATGCAGTATATATTTTTCCATCAAACCAGCGACTGTCCTATCGACTGAACTTATAGTAGTCTAAAAATTTATTTTCACGGCCAGCAATAGCGTCTGAAATAATTTCCATACCCATGACACTAAACGTAATACCGTTTCCTCCAAAGCCGAGTACAAAAAAACTATTGGGGAAATCAGAATGTGACCCTATGTAAGGCAGTGAGTCTTTCGTAACGCCAAATGTTCCGGCCCAACTGAAATCGGGGATCAACTCCAATTTTGGAAAAAGCTTTTTGGCGCTCATTAAGAGTTTTACTTCCTTCTTTTCGATTAAACGATCTCTTCTCCATGCGTTTCTAAAATTCTCATCACCACCGCCAATCAAAATTCGGTAATCATCTGTTGATCGCATGTAAAGATAAGGCTCCTGAGTATCCCAGAAAATTGTGTCTTTCATTCTGCTTGGAAGACGAACGAGCGGCTCGCTCACCAGCGCATAAGTACTAATGAGTTTCACAAAGTCTTCTTTAATTATTGACTTCGTTTCAAATCCTGTAGCGTACACTATTTTTTTTGCCCTGATCATAAATCCATCATCAGTCAACACGGTGTTGTTCGTACGTCCATACTCTACACTTTCCAAGCTCGTATGATCAAAGATTGTCAGTCCATATTTCCTTGTTGAGACACTTAAGAGGCCATGAGCCAGCGCGTATGCATCAACACTCCCTCCCGTTGCTGATAATACTGCGCCTTCGCCCAAAATACCGTAGTCTGATTTCAAGACAGATTTTTTGATCCATTTTACCTTAAATCCATACTTTACGCGCGTTTCGAACTCCTTCATTAGCCATTGCTTATCTGCAGCTATGTTCGCAATATAAAGACTTTCCTTTTTCTTGAAGCCACAATCGACTTTAATCGTGCGTATTAATCTTTCTAGTTTTTCAATTGCTTTAACGCCTTCGGTATAGCTATCAACTGCGGCACGCTCCCCCACTTTTTCAATTAGGGAATAAAGTGGTTCATCAATTTCGTATTGAAGCATGGCGGTTGTTGCACTTGTACTCCCCAAACACACATCTCGTTTGTCGATCAAAACAGTTTTATAACCTTCTTTTGAAAGCTGGTATGCCACTAAGGAGCCTGTAATGCCCCCACCAACAACAAGTACTTCACACGAAATATTTTTTCGCAACGAAGGGTAGGAATTCAATATCCCGTTTTTAAGCAGCCAATAGGTTTCTTTCGAACGAAGTTTCATTTTTGTAAAGGATTATTTTATTATCAGTTTTCTATTTCCACAATACTAGTTTTAATGTTTTACCAAATTCGGAATCTGTCGAAGTTTCTGGCAGACTGAACGATGTGGAACCTAGGCGAATGCACTCATTCAGCTCGAATCCTGAAAGTACATCAGATATCATCCCTTTTACAATAAGGCTATTTTTTAGCAGCCAATATGATAAAACAGCTTCGCTGTTTCCCGTTTAGTATTACCAGTAGCGAACGAATTGAAACTCACTCAAAGCCCGTTGCCCTTTCCTTTATAGCTTATGCTGAGAACCAATAAAATGAAATTAAGGATCAATGAAACGGAATTAGTAATAATAATTGGCCAGTCCTGCCCCAGCGCACCGTAAATAATCCATAAGCCAATACCAGCAAAAAGAATGAGCAACATCGGTATTGATATGTCCTCTGCCTTTTTGGTCTTAATAAGTTTTACCAATTGTGGAATAAGCGAAGCACTGGTTAAAACACCTGCAACTATGCCAATAATATTATGCAAAGAAATATTCATCTAAAAGTTACTTTGTAAGTTGCTAATTTTTGATTGCCTAAGTATGTGGGCGTCTTTCTAAACAATTTAAACAACATACGCTTTTTGCCTTGATTATTTTTTTCCTTCCATAATCGACTTATTCATTTAACTATAATCGATCTCTTGAATATGAGTTGTATATGTTACTTCGCCTAAATGGTCAAAAAACGAATTAACATAACTGTGCTCATCATGATCAGCGCAGCTAGGAAAGTAATAAGTCTATTTCGTTGCATGATTTTAGTTTTACCATTCTTTCGCATTCGCGATTTTCTTCTTTATGATGTTTTGGTATTGATCAATTTATTGGTAATCCCTTTGAGGGCTAAGGGAGAAAGTATTCTTAATAACCAGTTTGCTTTTGATAACTTTCCACTGACAAGTAAATCCATTCCAAAAGATATCCCGCTTTTTAGCAACGAAGAATTTTCCGTTCCCTGTGGTTTGAATATCCTTAAAAACGCAACAAAATTTTTGAAGGGTTCAAGCCTAGTTTTAAGCGAAGTTATCTCCGCTTTAAGAACAGTTTTTTGGTTCTGAAGGTCGATTTCTAGTCGGGTTTGTTCAAGGATTAACTCTTCATAGTTATTTATCTTCCTCATAAATCTCTTTGATTACAA
>JBBSCN010000239.1:0-4368 GCA_038250265.1 Cytophagales bacterium
AACGGAAGGTTTTGGAGAAAACACTTTCGTTTCCAAATACTGAGGAACAATATCATTGCGATTGGTTGCAGCAATGAATTTATGGATCGGCAAGCCCATCCTCTTGGCAAACAAGCCTGCTGTTAAGTTTCCAAAATTTCCGCTAGGCACAGAAAACACAACAGGCTTTGTCACTGGAATCAGTTGTGCATATGCCCTGAAATAATAAAATGATTGAGGGAGCAATCGTGCGATGTTGATGGAGTTGGCAGAAGTCAGGAAAAGTTTTTTCTTCAATCCCTCATCCATAAAAGCTTCCTTCACCAACCGTTGGCAATCATCAAACGTTCCGTCTATTTCCAAAGCAGTAATGTTTCCCCCAAGCGTAGTGAATTGTTTCTCTTGAATTTCACTTACTTTTCCGGAAGGATAAAGCACAATTACCTTAGTGCCTGGCACATTAAAAAATCCATTGGCCACCGCACTGCCTGTGTCGCCAGAGGTAGCCACCAAAATGGTTATCTCGCGTGATTGTTGCTGCGCAAAATAACCCAACAGCCCCGAAAGGAAACGCGCACCGAAATCTTTAAAAGCCAACGTAGGCCCGTGAAACAATTCCAACGAAAAAATATTCTCTTCAATAGCAACGAGAGGAGCATCAAATTGAATGGTATGATCCACGATTCTTTTCAATTCTGTTGAGGGAATATCATCGCCAATAATGTTCTTGGCCACTTCGAAACCAATTTCTTGAAATGATAACTTACTCAGCGAATCAAAGAAAGATTTTGGCAGTGCAGGAATATGCTCGGGCATGAACAACCCATTATCAGGCGCAAGGCCTTGAACAACAGCTTCGCGTAAGCTGACTCTTAGATTTCTATTGCTGGTTGAATAGTAGTACAAGTAGTTAGTAGTTAGTAGTTAGTAGTTAAGAGTTGGGAGTTAGTCCCGAAAGCTATCGAGCTAGAATTTTCGCACCTTCTGGGTTAATTTTTGAGACGTAGATATCGCTTTTCAAATGGCTTTTTAAAAACTCGAGTTGCATTGCCTCACCTACCTCCAATGAAGCTTCGTGAGTGCTGCTTAGTGCAAACAAAGTTGGGCCCGAACCCGAAATACCACAGCCCAATGCACCCGCCTCAATCGCCCTTAATTTTACTTGCTCAAAGCCGGGAATGAATGCAGCACGAATTGGTTCTGCAATTACATCTTTCAGCGATCGGCTTATCAACAGTGGGTCGGCTTGCGCCAAGCCCACCATCAAGCCGGCAATGTTACCGCTTTGCGTAATCGCATCGCGTAGCGAAATAGAGGAACGTAAAACCCTGCGCGAATCGGACGTCTTTACTTCGATGTGTGGATGAACCAGCGTACAATACAAATCCAAGTTTATTTTCACTTTCACCACATCCAACGGATTATAATCTCGGATCAAAACAAATCCGCCCATTAAACTTGGCGCTACATTATCGGCATGAGCAGAGCCACAAGCTATGCGCTCCGCCTCCATCGCGAATGGCACAAGTTCCTCTCTCAATTTCACATTCCCCATCAATTCATTGATCGCTACCAATGCCGCCACCCCACTGGCTGCACTGGAGCCCATGCCACTACCCAACGGTAAATTTTTATATAACTCAATTTCAACTCCTTGATCCACGCCAAGTGATTGCAAGAAAGATTGCACCGCAACACCTGCTGTATTCTTAGTCGCCTCCAATGGCAAGCGGCCTCCATCACCAACAATTTTGCTGATGGTCACTTCCTTGCTGTTGTTCAATTTAAGAATCACTTCATCGCCCGGAAAATCAACTGCAAAGCCGAGTACGTCAAAGCCGCAACACACGTTGGCAACAGTAGCGGGAGCAAAAGCTTTAATTGTTTTCATTAAGTTGTTAATTCTTAATTACTAGTTCTTAGTTGTTAGTTATTAGTATGTGAGTTGTTAGCATCTTCCAACTAACAACGAGCAACCAACAACTACTTCAATAGTTTCCAATCCTAATCACATCGGCAAAAACACCTGCGGCAGTAACTTCGGCACCAGCACCCGGCCCGCGAATGACCATTGGCCTTTCTTTGTATCGCTCTGTCGTCAACAAAATAATATTATCGCTGCCTGATAGCGAATAAAATGGGTGATCTGATCCTACGGAAGCAAGCGACACTTTTACTTTTCCATTTTCAATTACCGCCATATAGCGAAGCTTCTCCCCTTTTTGATTTGCGCGATCAAATAACCCATAATAATGACCGTTGAACTTCTCCAGTTTTGTGAAAAAATCTTTCACGCTCATCTCTTCTTGACATTCTGGCGGAACTAAATTCTCAACTTCAATATCAGAAAGTTCCAGAGTAAGACCAATCTCTCTAGATAAAATCAACGCCTTGCGAGCTACGTCCATTCCGTTTAAATCATCACGCGGATCGGGTTCCGTAAATCCTTTCTCTTTTGCCTCAAGCACTACTTCGCTGAATTTTTTACTTCCACCGAACGAACTGAAAATAAAATTGAGTGTTCCGCTTAGCACCGCCTCTATTCGCAATACTTTATCTCCGCTGATCAACAAATCATTTAACGTGTTGATGACAGGCAAGCCTGCACCCACATTTGTTTCATATAAAAATTTAACCCCGCGCTTGCTAGCTGTTGACTTTAGTTTTTGGTAGCGGGATAGCGGCCCGGAGTTGGCTTTTTTATTGGGAGTGACTATTGAAATATTGGAAGATAGAATGGCTTCATATTGACCCGCCACTTCTTCGCTTGACGTGCAATCCACCAAAATACTATTCGATAAATTCCTGGCCAGCATTGTTTCCACGTAAGTGTGCAACGACATAGTTGTTCCGTCACTCAACAGCGTATTGACAGCGCCCGAAAGATTAATGCCATCCTCATCGAAAAGCATTTTTTTGCTGTTGGCAACACCAACCAAGCTCACTTCTAAATGATTTTGCGTAGCCAACTGTGCGTATTGTTGATCTATCATTTTCAGTAACGCCTTTCCAATCAAACCTGTGCCGATCAAAAATACATTTAACACTTTCCTGTCCGACAAGAAAAATGCTTCGTGCAGTACGTTCAATGCCTTGGTGGTATCTGCTTGTCTTATCACCGCAGAGATATTTAGCTCCGATGATCCCTGTGCGATGGCATGAATGTTTACTCCCGCCTTTCCGAGTGAGCCAAACATCCTTCCACTCGTGCCGGGGTTGTGCTTCATCCCCTCGCCTACTATCGCTATAATAGTTAAATCATTTTCCAGAATTGGAGAATCCATCTCACCACCTTTTATCTCGTATTGAAATTCTTGTTCAATCGCTTCCTTCGCTTGGTCCGCAAAACCAGAATCAATCGCAAAGCAGATCGAATGCTCGGATGAGGCCTGGCTGATCAAGATCACATTTATTTTTTCTTTCGCCAATGTTCCAAACAAACGCATAGATACGCCCACAACGCCTTGCAGGCCGCTGCCTTGCACATTGAGCAAACTAATATTGCTCATAGAAGAAACGCCTTTGACGATCAACGATTTTCCATTGGCATCTGCACTGATCACTGATCCGGCAAAAGAAGGATTGAATGTATTTTTAATCCAGATAGGAATTTTCTTCACCATCGCGGGCTGCATGGTAGCTGGAAAAATTACTTTCGCGCCAAAGTGTGAAAGCTCCATGGCCTCTTCATACGTCATCTCCTTTACGGTAAATGCCTTTTTCACTTTGCGTGGATCGGCAGTCATCATGCCATCCACATCCGTCCATATTTCCAGTGATTCTGCATTTAAGGCAGAAGCAAAAATAGCGGCCGTATAATCCGATCCGCTCCTGCCAATGGTGGTCGTTTCTCCCGAGGGAGACGAGCCAATAAACCCAGTGATGATTTGCAGCTCGGTGTGCTGGGTGAAATGACTTTGAATTAATCCAGTAGTGGTTTTAAAATCAATTTTCGCACAACCAAAATTGCTATCGGTTCTCACCACCGTTCGAGCATCCAAAAAAGAAGCCGGCACCCCTGCAGTAGTAAATGCTTCGGCAATGATTTGGGCTGATAGCCGCTCGCCAAAACTCATGATGTAATCTATTGAGCGTGGTGTCCTTTCCTTCACCAGAAAAATTCCATGAAGGATGTCTTCCAATTCATTGATCGTGATTTTTACCTGGGCAATCACGCTGCTTTGTTTTTGTATGTCGATCAGCTCGCGCACTGCATCCAAGTGTCGTTTTTCAATTTGCTCAAGCTGTTCTTGATACGCCTTATCTCCCGCCAAGGCCAACGAACTTAATTGAATGAGTGAATCGGTAATCCCGCCAAAGGCAGAAAACACAAGAGCTATTTTCTCGCGCTGCACATAGGGCTTTGCGATTTCAATAACTGACTTTATC
>JBBSCN010000240.1:0-4330 GCA_038250265.1 Cytophagales bacterium
AAGTTAAGCGTATAAATGATTATATTTAAAACTCAATATCTTTATCATCGAATGAAAAAGCTCATAGGTTTTATACTCTGTCTTAGCTTTGTTGTTAACACCTCTATGGGTCAGTCGAGTGCCCCGAGGGTTCTCATCAACTCAATGGGGCATTCAGCCAAAGTTCAAAACTTGAACTTTACCCCGGATGGCCAAAAAATAATTTCGGTTTCTGAAGATAAAACAGTCCGCGTTTGGAATGCAAACACGGGCGACATGCTTAAGAAATTCGAATCTGAAATTGGAGATGGATCCAAGGGGATGTTCTATGCCTCCTCCGTTTCCCCTGACGGGAGTTTACTGGCTGTTGCCGGATATACAGTAGCCCCAGACAATCAGGTCTACATCGCCATCATTGATATCAACAAGGGAATACAAGTAGCTACTGCCATTGGGCATACAAATGTGATCAACGCCTTGGCTTTTTCCGGCAATGGAAAGTACTTGGTGAGCGGAAGTGACGATGGCACAATGAAAGTGTGGGCGGTAGATGCCGCCACTCCAATTTACAAAGAGGTAACTACCATCGTGGCGGGCGCACCCATCAAATATTTGTCCATGAACCTTGTGACAATGGATGTAGCCCTTGCGGTAGATGGAAAAAATGAAATTGTGGTGTATGGTTTGGCCAACGTGGAAAAGTCAGGGAATAAAATAAAACCTCGTTCTTGGAGCAAGCACAAAGGGCCGATTAACAAAATTGCTTATGCTACAGATGGCACCTACTTAGCTTCTAGTTCTCATACCAACGAATTCATGCTATGGCGAGCAGATGGCTCCTTTGTAAAGGAATGGAGGCTGGAAGAAACCATTAACGCAATTGCTTTTTCGCACGATGCTAAAATATTGGTAGGTCTTAACAACGCGGGCAAAGGGTTTAGTTATGGCGTGCCTGAAGGCAATAAGTTCACCGATTTTAATGGTCACAATGGTGCTGTGTTTGCAGCTTGTTTTTCACCGTTGGACAATGGCAGCTATTTGGTAGCCTCGGCAGGAGGCATTAACAATGAAATTTTTCTATGGAATCCCATCAACGGAAAAGCGCTTCGCAAAGTAAAAGGAAAAGGAAATGCGATACAAGATATGGCCTTTGGGGCGGGATTAGAACTGTTTATTTCGCAAGAGGTAAACGCAAAACCGAATGATTTTCAGCGCAGTTTCGATTTTGGTTTGATGAAACTGAGTGCAAATACCTTAAAGTTCACTCCGCCAATCGAGAATTTTAACAAGAGCATTACTCAAGTTTCTGAATTGGAGTTGAGCTTGCCTAAAGGAAAAAAGATAGAAAATATTTCAGAGGAAGACGGACGAATTTTAGATTATCAAGCGACCCGCGAAGGCGATGTAATTGTGGCCAGCGATTATTCGTTGAAGGTGTACGACCGCAACGGCTTTTTTCAAAAAGAATTTATTGGCCATGTGGGCGGTGTGCGTGCCGTTACCGTCAGCCAAGATGGAAGATACCTTGCATCGGGTGGTGAAGACCAAACCATCGTGCTGTGGAAATTGAACGAGACGGGCGCGGCTCTGGCTATTCGTCAACATCCCGAATTCAACAACGAAAATTGGTCTAAGTATTTTGACTCTATGCCGGCCATCGATTCGCTGACAAAAGAGCCATCCAAAAAGGCGTGGAAAGCGATCATCGATCATCTGAAAGCAAATGGCGACAAAAATTATAAAGGAATTGAAGAGGTGTACAAAAATCTCGGGGAAACTGTTTTGCCTTTTGCTACACTTTTTGTGACAGAGGATAATCAGTGGGTATGCTGGGCTTACAAAGGGTATTTCGCGTGCACCTCTGCTGGAAGTCAATACTTCGGATGGCATATCAACAGGGGAATCGAAAAGCTGGCTGATTTTTATGCGGCCGAGCAATACTTTGGCATTCTTTTTCACCCCACCGAGATGCAAAAAAGCATCATACAAGGGAGAAGGGTAGAAGAAATCTTGCGCGAAGAAGGACAGCGCATTTTTGACCTCTCCAAATTGCAACGTCCCTCTGCGGGCTTCTTTTTTACCGATGCACTATATGCCAGTAACGCCATTGACTACCAGGGCGGAAAGGTAATTACTACTCAACAAAATCTAACGCTGGATGTAGAGGTGTACGATGGCGGAAGCGGTATCAAAGAAGTGAACATCTATCAAAACGATAAACTCATCATCAACGACACGACATTCTTACAGACCAAGGGCGAAAATGATAAGGTGGTAAGGAGTTATAATGTAGAGATGCTCAATGAGGCAAACGAATTTAAGATAGTAGTAATTAACTATCAACGGATTGAATCAAGGCCAGAGTTTTTAAAGATTGAGTATGTTGGAAAGATTATTCTCAATGCCACTTTACACGTACTTACCGTTGGTATTAATAAATATCAAAACCCCCAATACAACCTGAACTACGCACAGCCTGACGCCCAGTCATTTACTGAAAAATTATTGTCGCAAGGGCAGGGAAGATTATTCAAATCCATAAATAAAATAGAGTTATATGACGAAAATGCAACAAAAGCAAAAATCATTAATGGATTCAAATCCATTGCCAAGAGTGCAAAGCCACAAGATGTTTTTGTTTTCTTCTACGCAGGCCACGGCAGTTTAGACGAAGAACAAAAAGACAAGGATGGAGATAGCCCATTTTATTTCATTCCAACGGATGTGACCAAATTATATGGAGATGCCAAACAATTATTGGCGAAAGGAATTTCGGATAGTGAACTGAAAGAATCCCTCACCCAGATCAAGGCTACCAAGCAAATTGTATTGATGGATGCTTGCCATTCCGGAGCGGCATTGAAGACCATGAAAGTGCGGGCTGCAAGTGGTGATGAGAAAGCCATTGTTCAGTTGGCGCGCAGCTCGGGCGTGGTTGTCATCGCGTCTTCTGGGTCCAAACAATTTGCTGCCGAGTTTGAAGAATTAAAACATGGTGCCTTCACCTATGCATTACTCGAAGCGATGGACGGCAAGGGAGGCAATGATACTAAAATCACCGTGATTGAATTGAAAACCTACATGGATCAACGGGTGCCTGAATTGACTAAACAATATGGGGGCGAGGCGCAGTATCCTACCGGATTTATTAACGGAAGTGATTTCCCAATCACCGTAACCAAAAAAGAGGGCGACAATTAACTTCTCCAAATTTAAATTTTTCTAGATCTTGACTGGAGAAGGATTGGTAAACACAGTTATTTTTGATTTGGGGGGAGTTCTGATCGACTGGAACCCACGCTACCTTTACCGGAAAATTTTTAATACCGAGGAAGAAGTAAGCTGGTTTTTAGAAAATATATGCACGGGTGAATGGAATGACCACCAAGATGCCGGCAGATCGTTTGAAGAAGCGACTACAGAATTAATAGAAAAATTCCCTGATCATGAATTGGCCGTCCGCGCATGGTATGGACGGTGGCAGGAGACAATTGGTGGCGCAATTCCGGAAACAATTGAACTACTAAAAGAAATTAAAGCATCGGGCAAATACAAAATTTATGCCCTCACGAATTGGTCGGCTGAAACTTTCCCTTGGGCGCTAGAGAATTTTGAATTCTTACATTGGTTCGATGGCATCGTTGTTTCCGGAATCGAAAAATCCAGAAAGCCCTTTCCAGAATTTTACCAAATTCTATTTGATCGTTATCAAATCAATCCTGCCAACTCAATTTTTATTGACGATAATCACAAAAATGTAGTGGGTGCAGAAAAAATAGGATTATCAACTATTCATTTTCAGAATGCAAATCAGGCAAGAGCCGAACTGAGATTGAGAGGAATTGTTGAGTAACAAAAAAGGCTTGCAGTTGGCGAGCCTTTTGAATTTATTGTCAGTTGTTACAAGTGAATCACTTCACCATACGCAGCCGCAGCAGCTTCCATGATCGCCTCGCTCATGGTGGGGTGTGGGTGGACGGTTTTGATTACATCGTGGCCTGTGGTTTCTAGCTTGCGGGCAGACACCACTTCTGCAATCATTTCGGTAACGTTCGCACCGATCATGTGTGCGCCTAACCACTCGCCATACTTGGCATCAAAAATTACTTTTACAAAACCATCGGGGACGCCAGCAGCTTTTGCTTTGCCGGAAGCAGTAAAGGGAAACTTTCCGACCTTAATCTGGTAACCTGCTTTCTTAGCTGCTTCCTCGGTGTAACCCACCGAAGCAATTTCCGGTGAACAATAGGTGCAGCCTGGAATATTATTGTAATTCAATGGTTCAGGATTCTGTCCCGCAATTTTTTCTACACAGATAATTCCTTCGGCAGAAGCCACATGCGCTAATGCA
>JBBSCN010000241.1:0-4330 GCA_038250265.1 Cytophagales bacterium
GGCACTGCAATGGAAAGTCGGCACTTGGCAAAATCCAGTCGTCTTACCAATTCGTTTTTCTTTTGCTTTTCGATGAATACGTTTTCGCCTACGATTCCGGCATCGGCCACCTTGTCTTCGATATATTGCGGAATATCGTCATCGCGCAGAAAGAGCAACTCGACTGGAAAGTTTCGGGCTTGAGTTTTTAGCTGGTCTTTTCCGTTGCTGAAGCTCAGCCCGCTTTCTTTTAAAAGCTTGAGCGAGTCTTCTTGCAGGCGACCTGATTTTTGAACGGCAATTCGAAGTAGTGTATTCATTATTTTACTTTTTCACATTTTAACTGGCGGTGCGCAACCCTAACAACTTACTACCAGACTGAGCCAGTCGAAGCCTATTTGAAAACTCGATTAAGTCGTTTTCGACAAGCTCAAAATCACAACGTTTGGTAATTTGTATAACTCTAAATTTTAAACCCATAACAACAAAAAAGGCTCACCGTTGTTGGCAAGCCTTTTTAGAATAATCTTTTATAGTCAGATCAAAACATAAAGCCGCCATGCAAGTTATTTGCGTGGTGATGGCGATGGATGTTTTGAGCGTTTTTCATATTTGATGCTGCAAAGAAAGGGAATCGTTTGAATTATTCAAACCTATTGTGGAATTTTTCGCTGCTGTCTTTCCACGAACCTTTGGGATGGATAGACTTTTACCGGTTGTAAAAACCGATATCACCCGTCCAAACCTTGTATCACTTTTCCTTCTGCCTACCGGATAGACAGGCTTTATGCTTTCGAAAATAGGGGCTAGACCCCTTGGTGCTGTGTAAGGCCAGTTGAAAGTTCTGTTCAGATTTTCTTAACAAATCAACTAAGTCGCGTGTTCTTTAAGCATAAGGGCGTCTCTAAAAATTCCCTTCACCCTTCTCTTTTGGTAGAAGCGAAAGGGTTGAGGTGAAGAGAACAAAGGTTTTTAGAGACGCCCATAATAATATAGAGTTCACTTTATTTCGAATACACGTGTTTGCAAGGAAACATTAACTCATGAAAGACCCCAAAAAATTATTCCATCTGATGAGCTACCTGCAATATCCGTTTTTGTTGGTGAGTGCATATTACTCACTTGTTACCGGTTTTGATTTAGGTCAATCGCTTGCCAAGAAGCTCGAAATTGATTTGACAAATATTAATATGACATTGGTGTTTATGGGTTTGGCCATAAGCCTAGCTTCGTTGCAAGACACTACCAAAGTGCAATTTAGTTTTGCCAAGAAAATTTATCAAAACCGTGCCAAAGCGAATTTTTTTTTCGTTGTTGTGGCAGTTGAAATTTTTATTTTTTTAGGATTGGGCGTGGCGGGAATGTTTAGCTCTGTGCGTTTGTTACACGAAATTTCTTTTGGGCTCATTTCCCTAGGTGTGGGGCTAATAGGCTTGCTGAAAGCTGCCGTTGAAATGTTTGAACATCAACAAAAGTTACTTACCCACCCAACGGACGAGTTTGCTACCATGCCTTAGCGTAAGGCTACGTGTGCTTGCTTAAGCGCGTGAGGGATTGTAGCGGAAAGCCCGCAGGGGCGCGCCTCGTGCCTCGAGGACTTGTAGCGAAAAGCCCGACCCAGCGGGGGTCGTGTGAAGGCAGGACACGCCCAAAATTTTGATATTACCCTTCCAAACTTTGTGTTACCTTTGCGGTTTATACAATAAAATCAACAGAAAAAAACATTTATGACCGTAGCAGAAAAACCCGCTTACAAAGTAAAAGACATGTCGCTGGCCGCTTGGGGGCGCAAAGAAATTAAATTGGCTGAGGCCGAAATGCCTGGGTTAATGGCCATTCGCGAAGAGTATGGTCCACAAAAAGCATTGAAAGGAGCTCGCGTTGCCGGCTGCCTCCACATGACCATTCAAACGGCCGTGTTGATCGAAACATTGGTAGAGTTGGGTGCCGAAGTATCATGGTCGTCTTGCAATATCTTTTCTACACAAGATCATGCCGCTGCCGCCATTGCCGCTGCGGGCGTCCCTGTGTTTGCATGGAAGGGCATGAATGAACAAGAATTTGATTGGTGCATTGAGCAGACGCTGTATGCATTTAAAGATGGCAAGCCATTGAATATGATTTTGGATGACGGTGGCGACTTGACCAACATGGTGTTAGATCGCAACCCAGAATTAATTGCGGGCATCAAAGGAATTTCTGAAGAAACAACAACGGGCGTCCACCGCTTGATTGAGAGAATGCAAGCTGGCAAATTGCCACTGCCTGCTATCAACATCAACGACTCGGTAACGAAATCTAAGTTTGATAATAAATACGGTTGTAAAGAATCATTGGTAGATGCGATCCGCAGAGCTACTGATGTGATGATGGCCGGCAAAGTTGCTGTGGTGGCTGGCTACGGAGATGTGGGCAAAGGTTCTGCTGCTTCATTGCGTGGTGCAGGTGCGCGAGTGATCGTAACTGAAATCGATCCGATATGTGCATTACAAGCTGCCATGGATGGCTTTGCAGTAAAGAAGATGGAAACGGCTGTTAAAGAAGCGGATATTGTTGTAAGCGCTACAGGAAATTCCGGTATTGTATTGGGCAAACATTTCGAGAGCATGAAAGACAAGACCATTGTATGTAACATAGGTCACTTCGATAATGAAATTGATGTTGCTTGGTTGAACAAGAATGCAGAGAAAGATGAAGTGAAGCCACAAGTAGATTTGTATACCATGAAGAGTGGTCGCCAGATAATTTTGTTGGCCGAAGGCCGTTTGGTAAACTTAGGTTGCGCTACAGGCCACCCTTCGTTTGTAATGTCCAATTCATTTACCAACCAAGTGTTGGCACAGTTAGAGTTGTGGATGAACACTACGAAATACGAAAACAAAGTGTACATGTTGCCAAAGCATTTAGATGAGAAGGTGGCACGCTTGCACTTGAAAAAAATAGGAGTGGAGTTAGAAGAACTATCGCCTGAGCAAGCTAAGTACATTGGTGTGCCGGTGAATGGGCCGTTTAAGCCAGACTATTACAGATATTAAGAAGTTGATAGCTAATAGTCGATAGTTAATAGTTGTTAGTTGGTAGTGTCGAACTACTCACTAACAACTATTCACTAACAACTAAATTCATTCTCTCTGCTTGCAAATTAGAGAGGCCCCGGACGGAATGTTCGGGGTTTTTTATTTTTGGGCGTGTCCCCCAGCGAGGCGCTGGGAGCCGGGCTTTTCGTTACAATCTTTTTGCCCTCACCGTTTTTCAATTGTAGCGCATCTGGCTAATCACCACCTGCACTTCGTTCTCTTTTGCAGGATGGAAGTGAGGTCAAAAAGGATTTCCACTTCAATCCCTCACGCGAGGTAGTAGGATATTTTGCTTGTGATCGCTGTTTTCACCGCACCACCGAACTTACTCTCTTAGCCTATTGTTTCCGACATACCCTGCGCTGTTCGACATGTTGGCACAGTGCATGTCCAACGACAGAAAGACAGGCATTTGCATTGCCGTTTTAAGTTGGTGGTGCGGTGAAAATACCGACCACGGGGGGAAAACAAGTTAAAAACCTATTTTTAAATCAAATCGTTAGCGTTTTTTTGAAGAATTGAAGAGGTAAGTGTAGAAACCTAATGAATAATAATTTTGAAAATTTTTTTGAATAGTTTTAACTTATGAAGTCATAAATTGTTTGCAAATCATCTTGAATAAAATTAATTGAATACGGCAAAATGAGATTAAGAATTTTTCTACCTGTCTTCTTAATCGGGAGTTTAATACTTGCCCCAAATAGCTTAAATGCTCAGAGTTTCGTCAAAAGATATTGGAATAGTCTTGTCAACGATTCTACTGATTTATCCCGACCACAACTTTTAGTATATCCTACTTTAGCTTATGCCCCAGAAACAAAATGGGAGATAGGCTTTAACTCTCTATATGTATATTATGCCAAAGGCGATACCGCCAATAGGTTAAGTGAAATAAACGGCTTTGCGTTTTTTACTTTAGAGAATCAGTACGGATTGTGGGTTGATCATGCGATCTATTCCGATCAGGATCGGTGGTTTTTTCTTGGCAGATTACGCCTGCAAAGTTTCCCATTATTTTATCATGGAATAGGGATGGATACACCAACAGAATATACCGCTAGGGTTGATGCAAATCAAATTATTATAAAGGAACGTGTCTTAAGAAAATTGAAGAAAAATTTATTTTTAGGTGTAGAGTTAGAATACCAGCGTCTTGCAGCAGTTGATTTTGTATTGGCCGAATCTAGTAACAATGCTTTTGAATTCCCCTTGGGCTATAAAGGCTCCAATAATTTAGGGCTAGGATTTGGGTTAGTTCAAGATAATAGGCATAA
>JBBSCN010000242.1:0-4289 GCA_038250265.1 Cytophagales bacterium
AACGGCTGTTCTAAATTATTTAGATACCACGACACCCTTCCAAAAGGCAACTCTGCCTTGAATTGCCTTCGCCAATTCACTTGGGGCTGGGTAGTACCAAACAGCATCGGTATTGGCCTTATCCTTTACCGTTAAAGAGTAATAGCTGGCTGTGCCCTTCCAGGGGCATACAGTATGTGTTTGGCTATCCACTAAAAACTCCCTCTTTACGCTTGCCTCTGGAAAATAATGATTTCCTTCAATCACGACTGTGTCATCGCTTTCGGCAATTACTTCACCATTCCAAATTGCTTTCATAAGTAGACGTTGATTAAAATTGTTTTAAATTTTTCGAGTGGTCAATTCAAGTCCATCTTTAAAAACCTTTCTTTTACTACCTCAACCCTTTTCCACTTCTCCATCCCAATAGCTATCGGGAGAGAAAGGTAAGTTGTGTTTTTAGAGACGCCCTCAACATAGTAAAGGCAAAAGTGACTAAAAATGTTCAACAGATTTAAGTAAATGTCCGCACCCCAACAAAAATGCCAGCTTATTTATCTCTCGATAGATTGAATAACAAGCTTGGTGAGTTCACCAATCTTGCCAGAATCAAGCCAACTAGCTAAGGGCAGGCCGCCTGAATGACAAAGTCGGGCAGGCCCGCCTGGATGACAAAGTCGGGCAGGCCCAAAAGTTGAAATTTCAAGTCTGAACTTAGAACTTTCAAACTACCAGAAAGCGATATACAATGCCGAAACAAGTCCCATCAAAATCAACGCGCCCACTGAAAAAGATTTTTCAAGCTTAAACATATCGCGGTGCACTTCGATGCCTTTGTTTTCTTTGTAAGGCGAAAGTAAGCTTACCACCACAATGATGGCCATCAACGAAAGGAACACCCACCCCATGCGATTCAAGAACGGCATCTCGGGCAAAAATTCGTTGAAGCCGATGCCCAGCGGAAGTGTAGCCAGTGCGGCTATCAACGCGGCCATGCCGTTGGCACGTTTCCAAAACATACCCATCAAAAATATCGCCACCACCCCGGGTGAAATCAATCCGCTAAACTCCTGTATAAACTGAAAGGCCTGATCGAAGCGGCTCAACTGTGGCGCCATAAAAATGGCGATGATCATTGCACCTACAATGGCAGCCTTGCCCACGTTCACCAAACTTCTTTCGCTCGCATTTTTATTAAAAAACTTTTGATAGATATCGAGCGTGAAAATAGTGGAGATACTGTTGGCCTTGCCCGCCAAGCTCGCCACTATAGCGGCCGTCAATGCCGCGAAGGATAAACCTTTTAATCCCGTTGGCAATAAATTCAACAACACCGGATAGGCTTTGTCTGACTTCACCACTTGTTTTGTAATGCCATCGATGGTGACGGTCTCCAACATTTCGGTTTGAAAAAAACCATTTTTGTAAAGCACATACGCAGCAATACCGGGCAACACCACAATCACCGGCATCAATAATTTTAAAAACGATGCGAAGAGCAATCCCTTTCTGGCAGTAGTCAAATCGGCACCCAAGGCACGTTGCGTGATGTATTGATTGCATCCCCAGTAGCCGATGTTCGCAATCCACAACCCGCCAACTAACACCGCCACGCCCGGCAATTTTTGATACGCGTCTTCTGTGCCTCCTTTGCCATCGGGCATCATCATATCGCCTTTACCCAAAATCATGTGGAAGTGATCAGATGCATTTTCTTGAATATAATTCAAGGCTGTCCACACATTGCCGCCACTAATTTTTGTTGCCACCAACTCGAGCGCCAAATAGGTGGTTGCCAACCCGCCCAACACTAATACAATAACTTGAATCACATCGGTATACCCAATCACCTTCATCCCGCCAAGGGTAATGAACACCGCGAAGATGGAAAGGCCAACCACGCAAGTATAAAAACCTATGCCGGTGATCGTATCGACTGCCAATGCGCCCAAATATAAAATTGAAGTGAGGTTGACGAAGATGTACATCAGCAACCAAAATACCGCCATGATAGTCGCCACCAGCGGGCTGAATCGCTGCGATAAAAACTGCGGCATCGTATAGATTTTGTTCTTGAGATAGATTGGTAAAAAGAAAGCTGCTACGACAATCAACGTAATGGCTGCCATCCATTCATAGGATGCAATGGCTAATCCCATGGCAAAGCCCGAGCCCGACATGCCGACAAATTGCTCTGCAGAAATATTGGATGCAATCAACGAGGCGCCAATCGCCCACCACGTCAGCGAGCCTTCTGCCAAAAAGAAGTCTTTGGAGTCAATCTCTGCGCGCTTCTTGCGGGTGTAAATCCAATAGCCATACGATGACACTATGACGAAGTACACGAGGAAGACGATATAGTCGATGAGTTGGAGTTTTTGCATTCGGTATAGGTTTAGGAGTTCGAGGCCGCGAGGTTTAGAGGTGTAAGTTTAAAGGTAAAAGTTTTAAGATCAAAGCGTATGTTTCAGGTTGAAAATTTTTGGTTGGAAGTTCAGAGTTCAGAATGCGGCCTGCCCGACTTTGTCATTCAGGCGGGCCTGTCCCCTGCCGTCCCGATAGCTACCTGCTGGCGCGCGTTTGTAACGCGTGTAATCTTTCTTCCATCGACTTGCACCAATTGATCTAAATTGACTAGCACGCGTTGCAAACGCGCGCTAACAAGTAGCAATCCCCAAAAAGAAAGGGCCATTTAGATTTTTTATTTGTATAGAAATAACGGCAATATACTTTTTCGCTGCCTATGTTGGTGTTCTTCACCAACATGTCAATCAGCTTTTCTATTTTCGACAAATCATCTCAGGCATTTTTATCAATCATTTCCGCCACCCCATCCACCAACTTCACCAAATAAAACTCAGGCGCAATATGAAAAGTAGCAATATACTGATCCAACACTTTCTCTTGAAAAGCCTTCACCGCATCTTTTTGGATCAGGTTGATCGTGCAGCCGCCAAAGCCTCCACCCATCATTCGCGCCCCAGCGATCTTGCCTTTCTCTCCCTTGGCCAATGAAACCAAAAAATCCAATTCATCACAACTTACTTCATAGGCCTGGCTCAAGCCCCAATGTGTTTCGTACATCAGCTCTCCAAATTTAACCAATTCATTTTTCTTCAAATGCACGGCTGCCCGTTGCGTGCGGGCAATCTCTTCTACCACGTAAAGGCATTTCACAAATACATCTTCACCCAACTCATCTTGAAATTCATAGAGCATCGTTCGCGTGACATCGCGCAAACTTTGCACGTTGGTATTCTTTTCGTGAATGACTTGTACGCCCTGTTCGCAGGCGTGTTGCCTTTCGTTGTAGGCACTCGAAGCCAAGTTATGCTTCACTTTGGTATCAATCAATAAAATCGAATAGTCTTTTAGATGTACCGGAATCACTTCGTGCTTCAACGCACGGCAGTCCAATAATAAAACTGAATCTTTCACACCAAACAGACTCGCATACTGATCCATGATGCCACACATCAAGCCCACAAACTCCTGCTCGGCATATTGTGAAATCTTGGCAAGTTGAAGTCGATCTAGTTTACAATCAAAAATCTGATTCAGTCCAAAGCCAAATCCATTGCACAATGCTGCAGAAGAAGAAAGTCCGGCTCCAGCGGGTATGTCGCCCCCAAAAACACAATCCACCCCGTGGATAGGAAGACCTTTCCGCTGGAAGGCATCCATCACGCCCATCAAATAATTCACCCATGTTTCACCCGGGTTCAAATCAGTTATTGAAAACGAAACGCCTTCTTCCAAATCGGCAGAATAAACATTGCACTTATCGGTTCTACTGGGGGTCATGGCAAAATAAATCGACCGGTCGATGGCGGCAGGCAATACAAAACCTTCATTGTAATCGGTATGTTCGCCTATCAAATTGATACGACCCGGAGCCCGGATGAGCAGTGGATCTTTCAAAAACTTCTGTTGAAAAATCGTAAAAATAGCGCGGGCTTTATCAGACATCTTACAAGTATAGATATTGGGTAATTGAAAGACAAACCTCACCCCACCCTCTCCACCAATGTCGTTAAGTTAAGGCTTTCCTTTATCACCTCACCCCTTCCCCTCTCCCGAGGAGAGGGTTGACTGAACCTCGGAGAGTCAGGCCGTGAAGAAGAAGTTGAGTTTAGCTAAACGACATTACCCTTACCTCTCGTACGAAGTAGCGAGGTCGGGGATGAGTCAGTAAAGAACTTATCAACTTTTCCTCTGTGAACCTCTGCGGCTTTGCAGTTAAATGCCTATGGTCCACTATCGGACACCTCTAATCAAATCCGAACAACTAAGCATCTCTCAATCCATCA
>JBBSCN010000243.1:0-4268 GCA_038250265.1 Cytophagales bacterium
AGAAAAATACCGAAGCGAACTTATAAATTCTGCCATCATCACTGTTGACAAACAAAAAGTTAGGATTCGATTGGATGAGTAGTTACTCATTTTTAGTTAGTCGTTATTAGTTATTAGTTGTTAGTAGTTAGTGAATAGTTGCTAGTTGATTGCAGAGTAAATGCCAATAACTAAGAACCATCAACCAACAACTATTTCATTCACTCCTCAAACTATCCACCGGATTGCTCATTGCTGCTTTGATGGCCTGCGAACCAACGGTCAGCAACGCGATCAACACAGTAATACCTCCTGCCAAAGCAAAAATCCAGATGTTAATTTCTGTTCGATAGGCAAATTCTTGCAGCCATTTATCCATCGCCCACCAAGCAAGAGGCGAAGCGATCAAAATGGAAATGATTACCAACACAAGAAAATCTTTCGATAGCAATCTTGCTATCTGCGGAACGTTCGCGCCCATTACTTTACGTATGCCAATTTCTTTGGTGCGTTGTTCTACAGTAAAAGTAGCTAGGCCGAATAGTCCCAAACAGGCAATGAAGATGGCTAGGAAGGAGGCTGATGTAAATATCTGGCCGTATTGTTGTTCGGTTTGATACTGACGATTGTAGTTATCATCCACAAAGAAATATTCAAACGGATTGCCGGGAAAATACTGCTTGTAGATTTTTTCCAGATAAGTAAGGTTATCCTGTATGTTTTGAGTACCGAGCTTGACGGTGAACAGTCCACTTGCTAGTTGAGGCACATAGATAATCGGATCAATAGTTTGCTTGAGCGACATGTGGTGATAGTCAGCCACTACGCCAATTATCGTGTATTGCTTTCCTTGCCAATTTATTTTCTTATCGATCGCCTCTTGTGGTGAGGAAAATCCAAGTTGTGTCGTGGCGCGCTCGTTTACAATGAGTCGGTCAACCTCTGCCCATTTCCTATCGCAATCAATCACAGTGAAATTTGATCCCGCTGCAAAAGCAATTTCATACGTAAGGAAAAATAGATTGTCTACATAGGCGATATTGTAACTGCGTTTGTCGTCATCGGGCAATGGATTAAGCGTTGATATTCCGGATGTTCCGTAGTTATATCCTTCGGTGGGAACACTAGCAGAGCCACAGTATTTTGTAATAAAGGAAGTTTGAGCTAATTCGTTTTTGAAGGATTGTTTTCGTTGTTGAAAGGTACTGTCATAGCCAAGTTGTGCGCCACGGACTACTAATAGCTGATCGATGTTCATGCCTAGCTCTCCGTTTTGCATAAACTGAAGTTGCCGATACAACACAAACGTGGAAGCAATCAATAAGATTGAAATGCTGAATTGAAACACAACCAATGCTTTGCGCAATGCTATTCCTCTGGCTGATTTACTAAAAACCCCTTTCAATGTTTGCGCTGGGTTGAATGACGACAATGCAAAGGCAGTATAAGCCCCTGAGGCTACTGATCCGATCAACAAGAAAAGCAGTCCAATTACCCACATCGAATTCCCCGCAAGGGTAGAAAGTGAAAGTGTTTTACCAATGATTCCATTGAACAAGGTTTGGAATAAATTCACCAACACCAACGCCAGCATAAACCCGACTACATTGAGTAAGAACGATTCACCCAAAAATTGCCCCATCAATTGAAACTTACTCGCGCCAACTACTTTGCGCACACCCACTTCTTTGGCTCGCTTTAAAGCCGCAGCGGTAGAAAGATTGACGTAGTTAAACCACGCGATCACTAAGATCAAAATAGCAATACCACTTAGTAGATAGATGAAACCTAAATTTCCGTAATGAGGATAGTAGTCATCTAACGAAGAAGCTAAGTGTAGATTTTTCATCGGTTGCAGACGAAGAATATCTTCGTCCTCGGGACTTACTTTCTTTTTGTATTCGTTGGCTTTGCTTTCGAGTGACTTGAAGTCAGTATCGGATTGAAGCTGTAAATAAGTTGTGAGGTAAGAAGAAGTCCCTTCCATACTTGCCCAATCACCGCCATGCAAGTTGGCTGGGTTTGCTAATGTTTGAATGGATAGAAGGAAATTATATTTCAAATCTGAATTGGCTGGAAAATCGTTGAAGACTGCGACAACCGTATAAAGGTTTTCACCAAATTCATTATTGATAGTAAGCACTTTTCCAAGAGCTGCGTGCGTGTCAAAAAAGTTTTTTGCGATGGTAGATGAGATGGCGACAGTATTTGGTTCTTTTAGTGACAAGCCGTTTCCATCTTGAATGGAAAATGTAAAGAGCTCAAAGAAACTCCCGTCTACAAAAGCGATATTATTTTCTTTGAAGGATTTTAGCTCAGTGTTTTCTCGGAACGAAACAACACCGTTACCTACATTTTCTGCCACTCGACAATAGTTTGCAACCTCACCAAACTGTTGCTTAGCCAGTGGAGCCAATACGGGCGGACTGTAATCTTGTATTTTGCCGTCCTTGGTTTCAAATAATACCCGATATAGGTCAGGCAAGTTTTTGTGAAACTTATTTACGCTTGCTTCAAAGCTGATGTATTGAAGAATCAACACAAATGCTGCAATGCCAAGTGATAGGCCCACTACATTAATGAAGGAGAAAACCGGATTCTTAAGAAGGCTTCGGTACGCAATTTTGAGATAGTTCTTTAGCATTGTTGTAGTTCAGGGTATGCTTATTCTAACAACAATGCCACGCACTTGGTTACCGATTTTGGGCTGGAAACAGCCATTTGTTAATCCCGATCGTCCGAATTGAGCCGATATCGTCCGCATGCGGACGGCCAACTACTTGCTTTGTTTTTTCATGGGATGGTATTCCAGCGGCAATAGATTTGACATTTTTTCATGCCACGATAGATACCCTTCCAAGAATAACGTTTTCACGTCCTCGTAATATCCATTGGCATAAATTGTAAGTGCTTGATTCAAAAAATTGAATAGGCTTTTTTGTTTTTCAGTATATTTTCTTCGCACAATCATCAGGTATCCTTCTTCTTCGCGCTCTTTGTACGTAACCTCATACTTGCCTTTCATATCTTCTATTTTGTCTGCGGCACTTCTACTAAATTCAGCGCCAGTTAATCTCTTTTTGCCGATGCTATCTATTTCTTTAGGCTCATTTCGCAATCGCAGGTAGTAAGAAAGGCTATCGTTACTATTGGATGAAAAAGTGATTACACCCTTATCATTCTTCATGAGCGTTTTTATTTTTTTAGTTAAGAATTCTTCAGAGGGACGGCTTTTATTAGGTAGCGTAAATATCTTTTTCACCACAAAATCATTTTCTACCAAAGCCGTGTCTCGCAAGGCTCGCATAAAATGGGTTACTGACCCGAAATAGGCTTCAGCCCGTTCCCGCTCCCATACTCTTTTTTGTTTTGCGCTCTCAGCAGTTAACACTTCATACCGAGGCACACCGAAATTGTATAATGTTCCCGTTCGAAAATTGACTTCGAATTGATAGAGGTAATAGTAAATTTTGTAGCCTAGTGCACGATTTTCAATTTCTATGGGCTTTTTAGAATGAGCCACCAACGTGCTTTCTTTGGGATCTAAATAAAGGTGAATATCTTTTGGGTTGAGAATTTTGCATTTCTTGGCATTGCGTGTCTCTCCAATAAAGTTTCGTAAGAAGTCTTTATAATTTCTCGCTCGGTTGACGGTATCTTCCTTTACTATAATTTCGCTTAGTTCTTTGGCCTCTTGTTCCAGTTCAATGATTATTTTTATTTCTCTTGAAAATCCGCTGGATTGATCTGAGAAGTCGATTGGAATCGAATACGGTTTGTATCCGATATAGGAGGCTACCAAATCATACTTTCCGGGCGCAATATTTTTTATTTGGAAAGATCCATCCGTCAAGCTACTCGCGCCAATAGACGTGTTGGCGAAAAAGACGTTTACAAACGGCAATGGCTCTTTGGTGGTGGCATCGATCACGCTGCCAAGCAGGCTTCTTTTTTCTAGTTGCGAATAGGAGAAGCTACTGAATAAACAAATTATTAAAACGGATAAAAACAACCGGAGCATACATGCAGTCAGTTAATGACCCACAAGATAGCAAACGACTTGCAAAGGTCAGCGATAATACCGTTCGTAAGCTGTCCGAGTAGTAAGGCCCACAGAGCCTTCGTAAATACCACCAATATTCCCCATATCTTCCACTAGCACCTCTATTAGATTGTTTCGGTCTCTCAAAAGGTTCGGAGGAATTGTGTAAACTCGAAATTCATTAAATGATCCGCTTGAGCCGAACCGTTCTCCGTCATAGGTTTTGCCAATTTGTTTTCCATTTAAG
>JBBSCN010000244.1:0-4254 GCA_038250265.1 Cytophagales bacterium
ACCTTCCGCCTGACTTGCCCAAAAAGCTTCGGGGTCAGATGTACTCATTTTGTACTCCGATAGAAAATCTTGAAATGTATTTAGCATAAGAGAAGTACTGAAGAAGAAAATTATCAAAAGCTAGTCAAAAGACCAAAACACCGTTGAGGATCGTTTCGGTCAAAACAGCAATTCGGCACTAATAGCAATGAATGCAGCCAACAATGCCACCCCCATTTTCTTTCCATTAAACTTATGGTCGGCACTACTTTCAAATACGATGGTTGTCGAGATATGCAGGAAATTACCGCTAACTATTGCAAAGAGAATAGTAAATGCGCGGGATGACATCCAATTGATGGCCAATAGATAATCGGACAAGAAAAGTCCGAGCGGAGAGGCGGTAGCAAAAATCAACAAGAAAAAAATAGCACGCCTCTTAGATTTTACTTCACAAAGGAGCACCGACATCAACGCAAATGCCTCTGGCGCTTTGTGCAACACAATTCCCCATAATAAAGTATTTGAATCATGATGGTGATCGATGGTGCGTGGATGCGCCAACAATCCTCCTTCTAAAAAAGCATGAACGCAAAGCGCCACTAACACTAAAATAGCTGACGACTCATGATGTTGATGGTTTTTTTCGTGAACGTGAATGTGACCGTGTTCTACCCCACTTGATAAAAATTCCAATCCTTGTTGGAGAAAGAACCCGATCAGTACACAAATCCCAATTATCCCCGGGTTTAAGCTTTGCGAATACAATTCTGGAAAAATATGGACGATGGTAATTGAAAATAAATACGAACCGGCAAAGACGAGCAGCAACTTATAATTTCCACTGCTGATTTTTGGAATATAAAAAGCAACCAGCCCGGCTACCAAGGCAATGCTAAAAAGAACAAGAATAGTAACAGCCATTTTCCAATTTTTTAATCGTCATTTACTTGAGCGCTTCTAAATTCCTCTCTTCTGGAGAGGAGTCAGGTGAGGTAATAAAAAAAGCTTGAGTATGACATTAATTCCTAATTTCTAAAAATCCATCCAAGCCCTTTGTCTGATATGATTGTATTTCGCCATCAACGCCTGAATAAATCAAAAATGCCTCCAGCTCAGGATGTTGCTTTAATAATTCTATTGCCCTCTCGTGCCCCATCACCATAAAAGCAGTCGCCCAAGCGTCAGCGGTAGATGCATCTGCCGCAAAAACGGAAGAACTGAGAATAGCTCGCTCCGCTTGGTATCCAGTTTTAGGATCAATTGTGTGTGAGTATTTCTTTCCATCGATAATGCGATAGTTAAAGTAATTGCCAGATGTAGTGAAAGATTGGTCAGCCAACTTTACATACGCTTTAAAAAATAAACTATCGCTTGTTGAGTTCGGGTCCAGTATTCCCAACTCCCACGGTTTTTTAGATTTCAAATTTGTTCCACATGCCATTCCCTCCCCGCCTAACTCTACCAGCATATTGTTAATTCCTTTTCCCTTCAAAAACTCGGTGATAACATCTGCGCCATACCCCTGGCCGATGCCTCCAAAATCAAGTTGCGCTCTGCGGTCTTTTTTCCAAACACTGTCTTTATTGAATTCAATTTTATCAAGCCCAACAAACTGCATTAATGAATCAATTTTCTGTTGAGTGGGAATGGGCCTGTCCTTTAGTTTTTCAAAACCCCACGCATAAACAAGCGGCATCACAGTCGGATCAAAAGCCCCACCTGAAGCTTTCGAAACTTCGACCGCCTTTAGAATCGGGGGCAAAAGGAACGGCAACTGAAACTTAAAACTGCGCGCTCCTTTGTTGAATTTAGATACTTCTGATTCTGGATCGTAGGTGTTGATGGATTTGTTCACCAGCTGTAACAAAGAATCCACCGAAGTTCTAAAGTTTCTTTTCTCGTTATCAAAATAGGTGATGTGATAAGAAGTACCCATGGTGTTTCCTTCAATCAGGGTCGGCTCGGGCGTGTCTTGTGAGTTTCGCCACCACCAAATGCCACCAAAAACGATGATGAGAAAGAGAGAGTATAGTGCGTTCTTCTTACGATTATCCATTCCTACTAGATCAAACGACAAAAATAGCACAAGAAACGGCATTCAAATGCTAATTTGGATTGCTGGTTCTGATTGCAAAATCAAATTATTAACAAGTAATATGCACTTCGCCTTGAATCTTGACATATAAATCTTGAATTTTGACCATGCGCGAAGATTACTTAAAAGCAGATAGCGAAAGTCAAGAAGCCGGAGAGAAAGAGGTGGAGAAGGCGTTGAGGCCTTTGTCTTTTTCAGACTTTACAGGTCAACAAAAAGTGGTGGACAATGTGAAGGTGTTTGTGCAAGCTGCCAAACAACGAAGTGAGTCACTTGATCACGTGTTGTTACATGGCCCTCCGGGACTCGGCAAAACAACTTTGTCGTTCATTATCGCCAATGAGTTAGGTTCAAATATCAAAATAACATCTGGCCCTGTGCTAGACAAGCCAGGTGATCTTGCCGGGCTGCTCACCAATCTCGAGACCAACGATGTCCTGTTCATTGATGAAATCCATCGACTCAATCCAATTGTGGAAGAATATCTTTATTCAGCAATGGAGGATTTTCGCATTGACATTATGTTGGATAGTGGCCCCAATGCCCGCTCAGTTCAGATCAGCCTGAACCCATTTACATTGATTGGCGCCACCACACGCGCTGGGCTTTTAACATCACCGCTTCGCGCGCGCTTCGGAATCAACGCCAGATTGGAGTACTACGACTCTACTTTATTAACAAAAATTGTAAAACGCTCTGCTGATATTTTGGCAACACCGATTGTAGACGATGCGGCATTTGAAATCGCCAGGCGGAGCAGAGGCACGCCACGCATTGCGAATAATTTATTAAGGCGCACACGAGATTTTGCGCAAATAAAAGGAGATGGAACCATCACCAAAGCCATCGCGCAGATGGCATTAAAAGCATTGGATGTAGATGAAAATGGATTGGACGATATGGACAACCGCATCCTCACTACCATTATCGATAAATTTAAAGGCGGACCCGTTGGCCTAACAACTATTGCCACTGCCGTGGGAGAAGAAGCCGAAACAATTGAAGAAATGTACGAGCCATTTTTAATTCAGGAAGGCTACATCAAACGAACCTCACGCGGGCGAGAGGCAACCGAGCTGGCGTACAAGCACTTGAAAATAATTGTGCCCACTTCGAAAAGGCTAGGGTTGTTTGATTAAAATATGGAGCTACTTCCTAATTATCAAAGGGCTTTCATAAATATTCAAAAGTTAAAGAAATATATTTTGAATGAAAATCACCCGATTGGAAAGCATAAAGCTAAATTGTTTCAATCCGTCCTCTCAATTAGTTTAGATGACGCAGAAAGATTCGCTGAATCAATCATGCAGAACCTAAGATTTAACAAAGCTATCACCGGAAAAAAAGATGACTATGGCCGGTGGTATTTTATTGACATGAAAATTAGTAATTTTGACAAGGAAGCAATTATAAGAACAGCTTGGATTGTTGAAATAGGGAGCGAAATTCCGAGATTAATAACTTGTTATATAATTATTTGATATGAATACAAATCTCAAAATACTAGACGTAATGGCGTTACTAAATAATCTTCCAGATAAACGACTATCAAAAGGTCAAGTTGGCACCATCGTAGAACAATTGGATGAGAATGTTTTTGAGGTAGAGTTTATTGATAACAAAACTGGAGAGACTATTACACTAGAAACAATCGATAGCAAAGATCTTATTCTATTGCATTTTGAACTCGAAAAAGTCTGAACCATTCCGCCTTTTCACTCAACGCCCAAATTATCAAATCCATCGCAGCCGAGCTTGGCTTCAGTTTTTGTGGCATCTCCAAAGCGGAATTTTTAGTTGAAGAAGCACCTCGCTTGGAAGAATGGCTAAAACGCGGCCACCAAGGTAAAATGAGTTACCTAGAAAATCATTTTGACAAAAGACTTGACCCAAGACTGTTAGTGCCGGGCGCAAAGTCAGTGGTGAGTTTAGTTTACAATTATTACCCTAAGAAAGACTTGGCAAAAGAAGGCGAATTCAAGGTCGCCAAGTATGCGTACGGAGAAGATTATCACTTTGTGGTTAAAGAAAAGCTTAAAGAATTTTTGGATCAAATTCAAACACAAATTGGAGATGTAAATGGTCGAGCGTTTGTTGACTCAGCCCCGGTACACGAGCGGGCGTGGGCAGCTAAATCTGGTTTGGGTTGGGTAGGAAAAAATTCTTTGCTGCTCAAC
>JBBSCN010000245.1:0-4222 GCA_038250265.1 Cytophagales bacterium
GGATAAATGCTATGCTCTACTCCATCAATCTTCACGCCCGCAGCAACCTTCCCGTCACCAGCACCGCCCTTTCCATGGCAATGGAGACAGTACATTTCGTAGGCTGCCTTGCCTTGCGCCAAAAGTGCTGGGATGGAGTCATACGGACTTTTCAGCCTATTTGCTAAGCGTAAACCTATTGAGTCATTTGCTCCTCTATAAGGCAACCATCCAGATGCAGACCTTCTAACGGTGTGCGCGGGCGGCAAGCGCAAATTTGATTTATAGGGATTGTATTGATTGGAATTGTAGAACTCTCCACGGCCGTTGTCCAATGAATTGGTAATTTTGCCCTGCATCGGATCCGTAATTTGTGAAAGTGGTTCGTAGGCAACAGAGTGATACATATTCGGTGCATACTCCACGCCCTGATAATCTCCCCCGGCCTTGCAAGCTGCCATGAAAATTAATGCGGCTAGCCCGATCGATAATTTTAATCCAAATCGCATAGTCTCGGTCAATTAAAAATTCTTTTCATTTACTTCGGATGCACCGCTTGATTTCAACAATGCACCAATTTCTTCTTTACTCATTTTGTTTGCTGCCAAGTCAACGGCCATTACGTGCTTATCATCCGTGCTTCTCAAATCAAACTGGCGTGGCCACTTGTAGGGCTTCATATCGCTGGCTATAAAGAAAGTGCCTACCATTCCAAAGGCTGCTAGTAAAACAGTCAACTCAAATGTTACAGGAATGAAAGGAGGCAAAGAAGCGAAGTTTTTACCCCCGATGATCATTGGCCAATCATAACCCAACATCCAAATCTGCATGAGCAATGCCAACGAAGTACCTGTTGCTCCAAACATAAAAGCAGCAATTGGCAAACGTGAACGTTTATAGCCCAAGGCATCATCCAAACCATGAACTGGAAAGGGAGAATACACCTCATGGATCTTCAATCCCTTTTCGCGAATATTTTCTACCGCCTGAAGAAGAATATCTTCATCATCAAAAATCCCGACTACAAAGTTTTTATTGCTGTCCATATATTAATACTGGTAATGCCTCTTTATTTTGAGCTTTCATTTTTTTCTTTGGTCATAGAGAACGTCCAAATCAAATTTTCTTTATTAATAAGTTTTCTTCTTGGACGTTTCAGATGACGACTTGATAATGCTTTTTACCTCGGCCATGTTGATCACGGGAAAAAACTTAGCAAACAATAAAAAGGCGCTGAAGAACAATCCAAACGTAAAAATGTACTCTCCCATATCATAAATAGTTGGGTGAAACATTGACCAACTGGATGGCACATAATCTCTGTGAAGAGAGGTAGCGATAATTACGAACCGCTCAAACCACATACCAATGTTCACAATAATGGAAAGAATAAAAGTCGATACGATGTTTGTTCTAATTTTCTTAAACCAGAATAACTGTGGTGAAATTACGTTACACGTCATCATTGACCAGTAAGCCCACCAATAGGGTCCTTGCATACGATTAAAGAATGCATATTGCTCGGCTGGCACTTGGCCATACCAAGCGATAAAAAACTCAGTGATGTAGGCGATTCCCACAATCGAACCGGTGATGATGATTACAATGTTCATCAACTCTATGTGGTAGATGGTAATGTAATCTTCTAGTTTGAAAACCTTGCGGGTGATAATCAACAACGTTAACACCATGGCAAATCCAGAAAAGATCGCGCCCGCCACAAAGTAAGGGGGGAAAATCGTTGCGTGCCATCCCGGAACTACCGAAGTAGCGAAGTCCATGGATACAATGGTGTGAACGGAGAGCACCAGGGGTGTTGAAAGACCAGCCAATATCAAAGCCACTGACTCATACCGGCTCCAAGTTCTCGCAGCTCCATCCCATCCAAAACTTAATGCATTATAAATGTTAGCACGCATTTTATTTCCTTGACGTACTGCTCTGTCGCGAATAACTGCAAAGTCAGGAATCAAACCCATGTACCAGAACACCAACGATACTAAGAAGTAAGTTGAAATCGCAAACACATCCCACAACAGTGGTGAATTAAAGTTGGCCCACAACGAACCCCAAGTATTTGGCAATGGAAAAACCCAATAAAAACCTACCCACAAACGGCCCATGTGCGCGAACGGAAACGTGGCTGCACAGATAACCGCAAAGATAGTCATCGCCTCTGCGGCACGGTTGATAGACATTCTCCACTTCTGACGGAACAATAAAAGGATCGCTGAAATCAATGTGCCTGCGTGGCCAATACCTACCCACCACACGAAGTTGGTGATGTCCCATGCCCAACCCACTGTTTTGTTCAATCCCCACACCCCTACTCCTTCCCACAAAAGAGTACATATACAATAGAAACCGAAGCCTAACAAAGTAAGTGAAATACCCATGGCTATCCACCACAGTTTTGTCGGTTTTCCTTCTACCTGTCTGCTGATGTCTTCCGAAACATCGCGCATGGTTTTGCCACCAGTAATAAGGGGTTCACGTATCGAAGATATTACTTGCATATATTAGTCAATGGTCAATGGTCGTTAGTTATGCGTGTTCTTTTTTCTCGTCTTTGTTTCTTATCTTGGTGAGGTAGAAAACGTTTGGTTTCACGCCTATTTCCTCCAGTACTCTGTAAGCGCGCGGATTTCCAATTTTTTTGTCAATTCCATACGGACGCTTCGGATCGCTTTCAATCTTCAACAACTTGCTGATGTTACTTTCCGGATTGTTCATGTCTCCAAATACAATTGCACCTGTAGAACAAGCTGCTTGACAAGCCGTGATCACCTCGCCATCTACTAATGGACGTCTCTCCTTTTTGGCTGTTAATTTTCCGCTTTGAATGCGTTGCACGCAGAACGAACATTTCTCCATTACTCCGCGTGAGCGGACAGTCACCTCAGGATTCAATACCATCCTGCCCAAATCGGTGTTCATGGCAGGATTTGATTCGTAGAACTGCTGGTTATCGTGGTACTTGAACCAATTAAATCTTCTTACTTTATAAGGACAGTTGTTCGCGCAATAGCGTGTACCGATACAACGATTGTAGGTCATTTGATTTAAACCTTCAGTGCTATGCGTAGTTGCTGCCACCGGACAAACCGTTTCGCAAGGCGCATTGTTGCAATGCTGGCACATCATCGGCTGAAATACTACTTCCGGGTTTTCAGCAGCAATCTCTGCCGCTTTGTAATCATCGGGATTAGCATCACTACTGTAGTAGCGGTCGATACGCAACCAGTGCATCTCGCGTCTGTTGATGACTTCTTTTTTGCCCACCATCGCCACGTTGTTCTCCACATTACACGCTACCACGCAAGCTGCGCAGCCCGTACACGTGTTGAGGTCGATGGCCATGCCCCAATAATGGTTTTTATATTCGTGGCCTTTCCAAAGTGAGAGCGTACTCGCGTCCACCTTTTCATCCCAGTTGGTGATTTTCGGGATCTCCCGTCCCGCGTACGGGTCTTGCTTAAATTCTGATAAAATGGATTCTTGGATCACATTTTCACGCCCCATGTAGGTTTGGTGAATTTGTGTTTGCGCCAATTGAAAATCGTCTTCCGTCTTGGCAACCGTAACAGCTGATGTGATATTATAATTAAGTGAGCCGTTTGTCTTGCCAACCCAAGGATACACATTTACGCCAATGCCTTTTGCCACCACACCTACTTCGGTGCGACCGTACCCTAACGCAATACCAATGGTGCCAATAGCTTGACCCGGCTGAATAAGAGCGGGCAATTTTATCGATTTACTTCCAACAGTAATGGTTAAAAGTTTAGTATTTCCTTCTGCGTCATTATCTAATCCAAGAGCCTTTGCATCTTTTTGTGAGATCGTAGCATAATGATCCCAAGTTGCTTTTGTGATTGGATCAGGAAGTTCTTGTAACAACGGATTGTTGGCTTGATTGCCGCTTCCAATCGCGTAGCTTTCGTAAATAGCCAATTCAAAGCCGGCAGATTTTCCGCTCGCTCCAACATTGGAAACAGCATCTTCTGCATGTGAGGTGAACGTCAATTCCTTCGATTCCGCTGGTAACTCATAAACTCCCTCGTACAAACATTTGTCCCAGAAGCTTTGGAAATCCACCGCGGCAGTTTGCTTGCTATAAAACCAGTTTTTCCAATTTTCATTCACAATGGAATAATACTCAACGTCTTTCACACCTGACCACACCAAGAAACTCTCTTGAGCCTGGCGGCTCTTGAAAAGTGGCGTGATCGCGGGTTGTGAC
>JBBSCN010000246.1:0-4199 GCA_038250265.1 Cytophagales bacterium
TCGCGGTAGCTTCGTTAGTGGGCATTGCAAATTACAAGCAGGCAACGGTTACTATCAACCAAGGTTCTGCTGGTTCGCAAGTCATTCCGATAGGATCATCTTCGCCACCGGCAGCCAATTTTCTTTTGGCTGGCTTTAGCGTCATTATGACCATCTCAGGATTTTCTCAGACATCAAAGTATGCTGATGATAAACTGGAGGCTCTCCTTCAAGTGTACAAAAACGGAAAGCCACTGCCACCATTCATTAAATCCAAATTGAAGAAAAAGGATTTTAAATAATTGCTGTGTAGAAGCCTGGGTATTATATTTCGTGGTGAATAAATTGACAATTCTGGGTTGCGTGTTGATGGCAATGATTTCATGATCCCCATCTGGCGCAAGCGTCCCGCTTGTGCTTTAAATGATGAGAGTAGGAAGTAACGAATTAGATTGCTTCCCCAACTGGCGCAAGCGTCCGCTTGTGCCTTAAAGGTAGAGTAGGAAGTACAAGATACGAATTAGTTTGCTCTATAAATGGCAAAGAGATGTTGATCGAATCACAAGCGAGACGCTTGCGCTAGTTGTGGCTAGCGCTGGTGTGTCAATGAATTTCCTACAATACCTGAAACGCCTGCACTACAATCTCACCTTTTTCGTCTACCAATGTTAACGTATGATTTCCAACACCGGGGTGAAAAGCCATTTGGTGATTTCCTTTTGTCACTCCTTTAAACTCTCCATCGATATGCCAGTAGATTGTTGATTCCGCATTTCGATGAGCGGCCTCAAATACCGTTTTGCCCAGCGATCCATCCAGCTCACGTGGTACAAACACTTTTGCATTTGATCTTGGATAGATAATGTCCATTGCGGCAATAGTGCGCGGGTTCATGCAGTCTTTTCGAAAAGGAGGAAGTGGTTTATAATTCAACTCTTTTAATTTGAAATAGTATTCCTGAACAGGAGGGAGAACAAACCAATTGGCTGCGGTCATCTCATCTAGCGATACACAACCAGCATGTAATTGGTAGCGCAAATCTTTTGACACGTGAATCTTTTTGTGGAAAGGACAGGCACTGGTTTGCAAACCGGATTTTGTTACCAAAATCGTTTCTGCACTTTCACACGAAGAAGAAACGCGATATCCGCTTTTGGTGCAAACAATAATTTCGGTCATCTCACTAGTGGGCTTTTGAAACCAATTGTTGCCAGGTAGCAACGAGAAAATGTCAAACAGGAGAGGGGCCGCTGATTCTGTTCCTGTTAGGCCGGGCCTTCCTTCACCGTCTGCATTGCCTACCCAAACGCCCACCACATAATCTGCATTGAGACCTACCGCCCATCCATCGCGCAAGCCGTGGCTCGTTCCTGTCTTCCAAGCAATTCTTTTGGCGTTGTTGAAATACCGCCAACCGGTTTGCTCTCCGGGACGATAAACTTCTTGAAGCGCACTTAGCGTAAGGTAAGATGCAGAAGCACTCAGCCGCGAAGTCTCTTCGTTACCACTATTTGCATCACGGTCGGAAGAATCAGTCTCAACAAAATAGGGAGGATGAAAATCACTAATTCGGTACTTATTTTTTCCGGGAGAATCAAAATAATTATTTAGCGAACGTGCCATGGAAGCGTATGCCCCGGTGATGTCCCACAAGGTGCCCTCTGCTCCGCCCAAGATGAGCGAAAGGCCATAGTGATCTGCAGGTTTATTCAATGTAGAGATGCCAATATTTTTAAGGAGCTCATAAAATTTTTCGTACCGATAGCTCCTAAGCTCTACCACTGCGGGAATATTAAGGGAACGAATCAATGCTTGATCTGCCGATACAGCGCCATCATATTCTCTTGAGAAATTTTGAGGAGCAAAGCCATTGATCACCAACGGAACATCGGGCTGTAAGGTGGTGGGCAACATCTTGCCATCGTCCAGCATGGCGGCATACAAAAAGGGTTTCAAAATACTTCCCGTGCTTCGTGGCGAAGTAATGATGTCCACATTTTCTTGATGGCTGGCACCAGACGAGACGTTACCGACATAGGCAAGTACGTTTCCGGTTTTCACTTCCATGACCATCGCAGCAGCGTTGAAGATTTGATTCCCCCGTAGCTTCACGTGGTGATCATTTACCAGTTGCAGTACTTGTTGTTGCAGCGGTAGGTCAATGGTGGTCTTTACCTTTCGATTACCTTTTTCAGTTTTTGAAACACGATCCAGCAAATGAGAAGCCCAGCGGGGAAGTGGCAAAGGATTATTGGGTATGGGTTCTGCTATTGCCAATGACAAAGAGAGTTTGTCCAGTAGTCCTTCGGCTGCCAATCGCGTCAACAATTTATTTCGCTTCGTTTGCAACCGCTCTCTGTTTTTTCCAAGATGAATCAGCGAGGGGTTGTTTGGTAAAACGGCTAGCAGCGATGCCTCTGCCCAACTCAACTCATTGGGGGCGCGGCCGAAGTAGCGCCAGCAGGCAGCCTCTAGCCCCACCACATTGCCACCAAAAGGCGCATGAGAGGAGTACAATGAAAATATTTCCTTTTTAGAATTTCCTAATTCCAGGCGAGTCGCCAATATCAATTCAATACACTTCTCAAAAACAGTACGGGATTTATTTTTTCGAGCCAGCCGTATAATTTGCATGGAAATAGTACTTCCACCACTCACTACTTTTCGTTGCTGAATATTCTGCTTTAGGGCACGGCCAAGTGAAATGAAATCAACACCCAAGTGATAGAAGAATCTCTTGTCCTCGTAGAGTGTTAGCGCCTTTACAAATTTTTCGGGCACGTCATGCTGCTCTGGAAACCGCCACTGGCCATCAGCCGCGATTGCTGCGCTTAATAGATCGCCTCGCTTATCTTCGACTACGATTGAATACGGATCGGAGAATAATTTCTTGGGCAGGCTCACGTAAAAAAGGATGGCCGCCAAGCAAAAAAGCCCAACCAGCAATTTCCAGCGTAGCCTTACTTTTTTCATTGGACTACTAAAAGTGATTATCAGTTAACCAAACTTACCCGTTTCACTACGTCCACCATGCTTCCTTTTTGTTTGGCATAAATGCTGTGGTCATACATGGCTTCACAGCTAACGCCCGGCAAATAAAAAGATCCCGCATAGCTGGCTGTTAACACAACCGAGAAACTTCGAGTGCTTCCGGCACCTAAACTGAAGTAAGTATAAACCCGATCATCACGGATGTCTTGATAATCACCGCGGTCGGTCTTCGCCTGGCTTTCATCATTCGTCAAGCGAAAATTGTTGATTTCCCAGCCTGACGGAAATACCTGTGATAACGCCATGTTCTCATAGCCTCCGCGCAGACCGGGGTTTTTGACCGAGACGGTAGCCATGAATTCTGTTCCTTGTTTCAAACTTGATACATTGATAGCGTTGCTTTTCATGTCGGTATAGCTCGTGTAGACCACCAGATTATTTTCCTCTGCTTGCTCTTGTCCCTGGGCGGGAATGCCCGTATTGATTACTCGAACGAATAGACCTCCTTTGCTTTCGTTGGTTATCTTGACAGGCATTTTTTGTGTCCCTTTTATTGGCAAGGAAGCCTGCGAAATAGGAAGTTGTGAAACGGTATTCACTTGTTTACCATTGAGCGAGTATTGATAGCTAATCTCGCCTCGTTTTTCGGTCGCGATAAATTGTGCAATCGACTTTAAGCTATAAGCAATCGTCTGAGTACTCATCCAATACTGATTGCTCAACTTTGCAGAAATTATTTTCACCATTTCAAACGCTTTCGTTTTGTCACCTAGCAGAACCAGCGTTTCTAAAATAATAGCTTGGTCGCGCACATCGCTGCCATAGGAATACGACATCTCTTGATACGGTTTAATAGCTGTCGTTAATGTGCTGACTAGGCTCTTAGCAGCCTCGGGTTGGCCTGCTTTAACGTAAGCAGATGCTAGCATCCATTTTGATTGAACTGATAAATTATCATGTTCTCGCAATCGGTTCATGGCTCCTAATTCGGGTGCGCCCGCCAGCGCAAGTGTATACAACCGATAGGCTTGGATTAACTCATTGTCGTAGCTATAATGTTTGTTCACAACTCTCCGCCATTCCAGTGCTTTGTTCTTTTGGTATTTCTTCCAGCGTTTCAACATGTCTTCTGGAACAAAATAACCTTTGTCGGCAGCTTCCATAATAAAGTGCCCGGCATACGTGGTGCCCCATTCATCAGAAGATTCATCTCCCGGCCAGTAGCCAAA
>JBBSCN010000247.1:0-4191 GCA_038250265.1 Cytophagales bacterium
CGCTCTTGAATCTGACCGTCTTCAATCACTAAAATCTGGTCCGCTTGGCGAATAGTGCTCAAACGGTGGGCAATCACAAAGGTGGTTCGGCTTTTCATTAAGGTTTTTAAACTGTCCTGAATAAAGCTCTCACTCTCTGTGTCAAGGTTGGAAGTCGCTTCATCTAAAATTAAAATTCTAGGATTTGCTAAGATGGCGCGTGCAATGGCAATGCGCTGACGTTGGCCTCCCGAAAGTTTTACACCTCGTTCACCAATAACCGTTTCTAAACCTAGCTCAAAGCGATCTGTAAACTCATTTACGAAAGCTGCTTTTACGGCCTGCTGTAATTCGTTCTCGGTAGCATTTGGTCTAGGAAATAAAATATTTTCGCGAATGGTTCCTTCAAACAGAAAATCATCTTGCAACACCACACCCAGTTGACTGCGATAGCTGTCCAATGAAATCTTTGCCATGTCAATTCCATCAACCGTAATAGTTCCGGAAGTTGGATTTAGAAAAGTTGCTGCCAATCCTGCTGTGGTTGTTTTTCCAGAACCCGATGTTCCCACCAATGCCGTTACCGATCCCGCAGGAGCGGAGAAGCTTATATTTTTTAATACCGGCTTGCCCTCTTCGTATTCAAAGGAGACATTGTCAAAAACGATATCTCCTTTTATCTCCTTTATTTTTATCGTGCGCACTTGGCCGTCATCTTCCACCTCCATGTTCATGAGTTCTTCGGTGCGGTCTAATCCCGCAAAGGCTTCCGTCATCTGACTGCCTATATTGCTCATCTGCACAATGGGCGCAATCATGAATACCATGAACATGGTGAATTGAAGAAAATCACCGGGGGTCAAATTGAAATACCCACTCAATCCCATGATGCCAACGCTCGCGAGCCCCACCAAAAATGTTCCTGAACTGGTAACAAAACTCGTGGAGGTAAGGCTCTTCTTTACGTTTAAAAAAAGTTGCTCCACGCCTTTTTCAAAAACCTTTATTTCTTGTGGTTCAGCGTTAAAACCTTTTATGACTCGCACTCCATTGAGTGTTTCCGTAAGGCGACCTGTTACTTCGGCTGTAATCTTTCCACGCTCGCGAAATACCGGACGTATGATAGAGAACGCCTTCATCGTGATCACGCCAAAAATCGACATCGGTAAAAGAATGAACAGCGTCATCAACGGATTGATGCTGATCAAAAAACCAACTGATATAATGGCAGTCAAAATTCCACCTACCAGTTGAACCAATCCTGTACCCACCAGATTTCTTACGCCTTCTACATCGTTCATGACGCGCGATACCAATGCGCCCGACTTTTGATTGTCGAAAAAGCGGGTCGGCAAACGCAACAAATGTTTTTGCACTTTTGATCTCAAAACAGAAATAAGGTGCTGAGCCTCTACGCTAAGGATTTTAGTCAGCAGAAAAGAAGTTACCGCTTGAATAAGAATAGCGAGCGTTATCCAAATCAATAGTTGGGGCAACATGGTCAAATCTCGTTTTACCAAGATCTCGTCCATAAAAGGCTTGGTTGCCCAAGGTGGCACGAGGCCGGCTGCACGACTTATGATGATGAGGATCAATCCAATGAATAGCAGTTTTTTGCGCGGCCAAATGATGGTTTTAAAAACATGGCCAATGGTAACTTTCGATTTTGACATAGATAGGTTTAGAAAAATTAGATGTCAGCCTTAGCCTTTCGAAGGCAAATTCTGAAAAAATTGGTTTCGACAGGCTCAACCTGACATTACATGTTTTGCAAGCTAACCAACTAACAAGATGCAAAGTAAGTTCCTTTAGTGTAAAACAGTGTACTGTTTCTTCGAAGAATTGTTAAATTGACCCATTGCAATCGCAAGAAAATGAAAATACTGACCTTATTACTTTTAATTTCTTTTCCACTCGCTGCCCAAAAGTTTACCTCCGAAGAAGTAAGCCGTTGGAAGAAACAAGCGGACGGCATTACCATCATCCGAGATAACTGGGGCATTGCCCATGTGTATGGCAAGACCGATGCCGATGCCGTATTCGGTATGCTTTATGCCCAATGCGAAGACGACTTTGTGCGGGTAGAGCAGAACTATATCAACGCGCTAGGAAGGTTGGCAGAAGTAGAAGGGGAGGGGAAACTTTACAACGACTTACGTACACGGCTTTTTCAAGATAGCACCTTGGCCATCTCTATTTTTAATGGCACACAAGGTGAGATGAAAAACTTAATGTTGGCTTTTGCCGATGGCTTAAACTACTATTTGCATACCCATCCCACAGTAAGGCCCAGATTGATTACGCGGTTTAAACCATGGATGCCATTGCTTTTCAGCGAAGGTAGTATCGGTGGAGACATCGAGGCCGTCTCGCTCACTAAGTTGAAAGAGTTTTATGGAAATGGAAAAGACGCCACAAAAATTACCCAAGAGAATTTAGATGATGGATTGGAGCCAGAGCCCAAAGGATCGAATGGTTTTGCCATCGCGCCAAAGCGCAGCGCGAATGGAAATGCATTATTAATGATCAACCCACACACCTCTTTTTATTTTCGGCCAGAGATACAAATGACGAGTGAAGAAGGACTTAACGCTTATGGCGCCTGCACATGGGGACAGTTTTTCATTTATCAGGGATTCAACGAACACTGCGGATGGATGCACGCCACCAGCGGAGCCGATGCGATTGATGAATACAAAGAAACGATCATCAGAAAAGGGGATTCGTTGTATTACAAGTTTGGCGCGGAAGAACGCGCAGTAAAAAGGAAAAAAATCACGCTGTCATACCGAAATGAAAAGGGCACTATGCAGAAGCGTTCCTTTACGGTTTACTACACGCATCATGGGCCGGTCATTGCCAAGGTGGGTGAAAAATGGATTACCATTAAGATGATGCAAGAACCCATGCTTGCACTCACTCAATCTTATTTGAGGACGAAGTCGGCTGGCTTGGCAGATTTTAAACGAGTGATGGAATTGAAGACTAATACCTCCAATAATACAGTGTATGCCGATGATCAGGGGAACATCGCCTATTTTCATGGTAACTTTATGCCGAAGCGAAATCCGAATTATGATTACACCATTCCCGTTGATGGAAGCGATCCGGAAACAGAATGGAAAGGGCTTCACAACCCAAGTGAGTTGGTTCAATTGGTAAATCCTGAAACTGGTTGGATACAGAATTGCAACTCGACACCCTTTACAGCGGCAGGAGCGAGCAGCCCTGATAAAAGTAAATACCCGCTATACATGGCTCCTGATTTTGAGAATGCGCGCGGCATCCATGCCATCGATGTGTTGAGCCGTGAGTCTGCTTTTACGTTGGATAAATTGATTGCCGCTGCCTACGATTCTTACTTACCGGGTTTTGAAAAGTTTGTTCCCGCTTTGGTGGACGCTTACCAAACTGTTTCAAAAACTGATGAGGCCGTTCGGAAAAAACTTTTGGAACCCATTTCACTTCTCAAAAATTGGGATAAGAAGTTTTCAGTTTCTTCGGTGCCCATGACGTTGGCAGTTTATGCAGGGCAAGAACTTCGAATAAAATTGGGCGACCAAATTCCTTCGGGCATTGGCCAGTTAGATATTATTGATCGCCTGGTGAAATCTCCTGATCAGGTAAAGATTGCTGCGTTGAGTAAAATGATTGACGAACTGCAAAAAGACTTTGGCACGTGGAAAGTAGCGTGGGGCGAAGTAAATCGGTTTCAGCGATTGACTGGAAAAATCAATGAAACGTTTGACGATAAAAAGCCAAGTTTGCCGGTCGCTTTTGCATCTTCTTTTTGGGGATCGTTGGCCGCCTTTGGTAGTAAAAAATATCCGGGCGCTAAAAAAATGTATGGGTATGTAGGCAATAGCTTTGTGGCAGCTGTTGAATTTGGTCCAAAGGTAAAAGCGAAATCGGTGCTAGCAGGAGGGGTAAATAACAATCCGAATTCTCCACACTTTAAAGATCAGGCGGAAATTTATTGTGCGCCAAAATTCAAGGATGTGTTGTTCTACAAGGAAGATGTGTTGAAAAAAGCGGAACGGACGTATCGTCCGGGGGAATAAAATTCAAAGCCAACCCTCGAAGAGTTGGCTTTGAAAAGGAAATCAATATTTAGGATTTTCCTTTCTGGCTTTCTTTTCAGCTCTCTTTTCAGCTTCCGTTTTTTTGGACTCCTTCTTGGTTTCCTTTTTTTTATCTTGACCTTTTGACATA
>JBBSCN010000248.1:0-4158 GCA_038250265.1 Cytophagales bacterium
GAAGCCGATAATGGCAAAAAAATATTAAGCTTTGCCTTTGGCCCCGGCCTTACTATGGAGAGTATGGTCCTTGAAATTCAACATCACTGATGGGAAACATTTCTTTTGACACTCGCTCAACGAGCATCGAAATCATGGACAACTTGGGTTGCCAAGGCGAAGTGGTTGACCAAACACTGCGAGAGTTAGATTTTATCAATCAATGGTTGGGCGGAAATATCGTTACCCTTAACGCATTACAGTCCATGTGGGAAAATGTAGATAAGGAAAAGACTATTTCGATTGCCGACTTAGGCTGTGGCAGTGGCGAAATGCTTCGGTTGATTTCAAAACTGGCTAAAAGGGAAAACAGAAAAGTTTCCCTTATCGGGATCGATGCCAATCCGAATATTACTCGATACGCAGAAGCGAACACCCCTTCTCCTGTGGCGAAGGGGATGGGGGTTGAGGTCAAATTTGAAGCATCTGATATTTTTTCAGACAAATTCAAGTCCGAAAAATTCGATATCGTACTGTGCACGCTTTTTCTTCACCACTTTTCGGAAGAAGAGTTGGTTGCTATTTTTCAATCGCTCAAGAACCAAGCACAAGTAGGAATTATCGTGAATGATATTCATCGGCATCCGTTGGCATACTACTCCATCAAATGGCTTACGCAACTTTTTTCTAAATCGGCCATGGTCAAGTTCGATGCGCCACTTTCTGTGCTACGGGCTTTTACTAAAAAAGAACTTCAGCGGATTTTGGCGAAAGCGGGAATTGAGAATTATCAACTTAAATGGAAGTGGGCATTTAGATGGCAGTTGATTATCAGTTCACTTTCTCTCTCTCTTACGAAGTAGAGGAGGTTGGCCGAACGACATTAGGTCGGGTCAGTCTGCCGCGTAGGCAGAGGTGAGTCAAGTGAATTAAGGTATCTATTTATTCTTGGCACAATTTTTACTTATTTTTGTGGAGTTGATTCTTAAATAAACTCTTATGAAAAACACAATTGCCTTTTTAACAGTTGCCTTATTTGCCTCCTCTTGTGCTAATAGTCCCTTCGGGAAAAAAGTAAGCGAACCATTCTCTGGATCTGCCTACGAATCTAACAACCGCTTCTTTCGTGCCACGGGCAAGGGCGAAAGCTCGTCCGATAACATTGCACGGGGCAAGGCTGACATTGAAGCCAAAACCTATTTGGCTGGACAAGTAAATACCACCATGAAACAAGTGGCCGATAACTACCAAGGGCAAACCGAAAACGAGCGCGGTGCCGATGTGGCCGAAAAATTTCAGAGTCTCGCTCGCGAAGTGATGAACACTGATTTGGCCGATATTCGCAAAGTGGGCGAAAAGAAATACTACAACGAAAAAGAAAAGCGATATACTGTTTTCATTGCCTACGAGATCAAGAAGAACGCTATGTTTCGGTTCATGAAAAAACAAGCGCGTGTAAACCAAAAGATTGACGATCGCCAAATGGCCATCATCGATAAAATATTAGACGAGCAGATTAAACAATCCGAAGAGGACAATTAATTTGTTGATTCGGTGATTCGCTAATGCCGCGAACATTGCCGAATTAAACAATCAACAAATTAGCAATGGCCGTTATCGAAAAAATATTAAACGAGCAGATTAAACAATCGAAAGAAAACCGATTCGATAATTATTTAATTCGATGATTCGTTCATTATGCGCATTAACGAATTAAATAATCAACGAATCAACTAGTTGGCATTCGCCATCTTCTCGGCCGTCTCGGCAATCTTCAACTGATTGATAAACTCATCCACCTCGCCATTCATCACAGCAGGTAGGTTGTGTTGTGTATACCCAATCCGATGATCTGTCACGCGGCTTTGCGGATAGTTATAAGTTCTAATTTTCTCTGAGCGGTCTCCACTGCGCACTTGGCTTTTGCGCGAAGCCGTAATTCCAGCATTTTTCTTTTCCACTTCACGCTCGTAGAGTTTAGCACGCAGCATCACCATAGCACGTGTCCTATTTCCGTGCTGGGATCGTTCCACTTGACAGGTGATCACAATGCCGCTAGGCTTGTGCGTCATTTGAACTTTCGTTTCTACTTTGTTCACGTTCTGTCCACCCGCACCACCCGAGCGTGACGTGATCACTTCAATATCTGCCGGGTTTATTTCCACATCCACATCCTCCGCTTCCGGCAACACCACTACCGATGCAGCCGAAGTATGCACCCGTCCTTGGGTCTCTGTATCAGGCACACGCTGCACACGATGTACGCCCGATTCATATTTAAAAATTCCAAACGCACCATCGCCCTCCACACTGCTGATCACCTCTTTATAGCCCCCCGCAGTCCCCTCCGTCACATCTAATACCGATAACTTTAGTCCGATTCGATCGCAGAACCGCTGATACATTCTCCAAAGGTCTCCGGCAAAAATCGCGGCCTCGTCCCCACCGGTGCCAGCGCGAATTTCCAAAATGCAATTTTTATAATCATTTGGGTCCTTCGGCATCAACATCTCTTTTATCTCCGCTTCTAGCGCATCGCGCTTCGGTTCCAGCTCTTCAAGTTCCTGCTTTGCCAACTCACGCATTTCAGGGTCTTTCTCTTTTTGCAAAAGCTCCTTGGCGTGCTGCATTCCGCCCAACGATTGTTGATACGCATCAAACTTCGTCACCACTTTTTCCAAGTCGCGATATTCTTTGCTCAATTGCCCAAACTTTTTTTGGTCACTCAGCGTATCTGGTTGTACCAGCAACAGGCCCACCTCCTCAAATCGGTTTTTAATCTCAATCAATTTTTCAATCATATCCTCAAAACAAGGGCGTAAAGGTAAACAAAAACAAAATGCATTGGGCGGCCTTGCCAAGCGAAACGTCTTCTGAGCCGGACAGGCAGGCGAGGCAATCAGGCTGTCTGCAGTCGCCACCCCCAACACTTCCCCGTTCGGGCTCCAACAATGCCTCCATCCTTGGCCGATGTTCTCCCTTAGTTTATCAACAAACAAATCTGTATCCTCTATTTCAAAATTTAGTATTCAAAAATTAACATTCTTACCTTCGCCCCATGAAACACATACTTTTTATTTCCCTTTTGATATTTATTTCTTGCGATGGTAAACTAAGCGAGGAGCAGAAAAGAAAAATCCGCGAAGAGCGGGAAGAAAGCAAAATCAAAAAAATATCCGAGGCCGATATCACCGAGGCCGCTTTTGCTTATGGACGTTCCATTACTGCCATCATCGAAATGAGAGACGTGGCATTGGCTAATAAAGCATTGATTGATTCACTGGAGCAAGCCTACCAAATAGAAATTATTTCTATGAAAACCGATGATGCCACTTTGCGCGAGGTGGAAAAGAAAATAATTGAAGCCTACACATCTGGTGCTGACCCAGCCTCGATGGGCGACAATGTTCAGAAAATGGGCAAAGATTCCATTCTTTATACAAAGCCATTGGTGCAAACCATGCCCGATGGTTCCGTTCAGTTTACAAAAGCACTTGGCCTACGAATGGCAAAAAGAGAAATCATCCGCACCATTAAGTAAATGAAGCCTTGGCAAATTTGGATGGACACAGGCGGAACTTTTACAGACTGTATTGCCATCGATCCTGAAGGAAAATTCAAACGCCTAAAGGTTTTAAGTTCAGGGGTTCTTCGGGGAAAAATTAGTAAGCAGCTAAGTCAAAGTTCTTTTCAAGTAGAGGTAAACTGGCCAATCGCCCAAGATATTTTTGCTGGTTTTGATTTGTATTTCTTAGAAGCAAAAACCAGCGCCAAGATCAAATCTGTCGACTTAGCAAAAAGCATTATCTACATAGATAAACCCATTGCAAAAAAAATCAATCACTTAACCATCGAAGTCTCAACGGGCGAGGAAGTTCCGGTATTTGCCACCCGGTTTTTAACTTCAACCTCACTTCAGCAGCCGTTTCCAAAAATAGAAATGAAGTTGGGTTCTACGCGTGGAACCAATGCACTGTTAGAGCGAAAGGGAGCGAAAACAGTTTTTATCATTACCAAAGGATTTAAAGACTTGCTGGCAATTGGCACGCAGCAACGACCCGATCTATTTGCTCTAAAAATTGAAAAGGAAAAACCGCTTTATACAACAGCGCTGGAAGTTAACGAACGAATCAACAGCGCTGGTGAAATTCTGACTAGACTGACCCAATCAGAAATTGA
>JBBSCN010000249.1:0-4153 GCA_038250265.1 Cytophagales bacterium
AACCCAACACCCTATGGCGTGAAAAATGGAGAGTCAACCCGTTTCCAATGGCTGGCCTTCCAACTGCTCGCAGAGTTCAATAAGGACATTGCTACTAATATCAATTTGAAATGGCGCTACATCATGTTTGCTGACTACCAGATACTAGAGTTAAACAAAATTGACCATCGCTTGGATGTGACTTTAACGGCCAAGGTTAATAGGTATATCAATGTGAACTTGGGTGGCATCGTTATGTATTTCTATGATCAGGATAAAGATATTCAGGTAAGCCAAGCCCTATCGATTGGCGTAGCCTACACGTTTCAAAATTTCGTAGAGGAAAAGTAGTCTCTATTTTTTAGACAACGAACCCCACCCAAAAAGTGGGGTTTCTTTTTTACTTTGCATAATGGAAGAAGTTGTAATCAGACTTTCAAGATTTGAAGATACCGCAGCAATGCGAGAGGTGGCCGTTCGATCCTATTATGATACGTTTGCTGATTCCAACACCCCTGAAAACATGCAGGCTTTCCTGCATGAATCGTATAATCAAAAAACACTAGAGGACGAATTTTATGCGCCAGATTCGGTCTTGTATTTGGCATGCGAAGGTGAAAAAGTAATTGGATTTTTACGGCTGCGCAAGAGCAATGAAGTAGAATACAAACTCGGCAAGAATGTGATTGAGCTTCAGCGGTTATATATTCATACTGAAAATCAAGGAAAGCAAGTGGGCAAAAGACTTATGGAAAAGGCGCTTTCCTTTGCTAGGGAAAATAAATTTGAATGGATTTGGCTGGGCGTGTGGGAACGGAATTTCAATGCCCAGAAGTTCTATGGCAAGTGGGGCTTTGAACGCTTTGGTGAACACATATTTCAAATGGGCGATGATCCACAAATAGATTGGTTATTTAAAAAGAAATTATAAAAATCATTAGTACTCTAGAGGTGAAGCCAAAGTAGAAGAGTAGTTTTTTTTGATAAGTTTGGAGTTATAATCTGGAGTAACAAAAGTTATCACTTTACTGTCAGGTTGAGTCGGTCGAAGCCTATTTGGAAACACGAATGACCCGTGTTCGACAAGCTCAAACTGACAACATGTAACGTTTTACGCGATTCAAATTAGAATCTAATTTTTAACAGGATTTAAGCTATGCCAAAAGATAAATTCATTTCAGCAATTAATGCTTCATACACGTTCCCTGGTTCTTCGATTTATCTCGGTGCTGGTGTTTTAGCAGGTGAGATTATTGCGGATGCCAAAGTTAGTCTTTCGTTAAAAATGATGACCCGCCATGGTCTTGTTACAGGCGCTACAGGTTCAGGAAAAACGCGCACTCTTCAATTGATGGCTGAGCAACTTTCTGCTGCCGGAGTGCCGGTTTTTATGCCGGATATGAAAGGCGATGTTTCAGGGATCGCAAAGGAGGGTACAGTCAATGAAAAGATCAACGAACGAACGAAAGCGATCGGTTTGGAGGGGTACAAGCCGTCCGCGTATCCCGTAGAACTTTATTCGCTAAGCGGAAAAGTAGGAGCTCAAATGCGGGCAACCGTTACTGAGTTTGGCCCCGTGTTGCTCACTAAAATACTAGCTTTAAACGAAGTGCAGAGTGGAGTATTAATGGTAATGTTTAAATATGCTGATGATAAGAAACTCCCGATCGTTGATTTGAATGATCTAAAAAAAGTTCTGAACTATTTATCAGATGGCCCAGGAGCAGCCGAAATAAAAGAAGCATATGGTAAGATTTCTACTTCTACGGCCAGCACCATTTTAAGGAAGATTGTGGCAATGGAGCAACAAGGAGTGGCTCAACTTTTTGGGGAAAAATCATTTGACATCGAAGACCTGTTGGAGAAGGTGGACGGAAGGGGAGTCATCAGTCTTTTAAATGTATCAGATGTACAAAACCAACCTGCTATTTTTTCTACGTTCATGCTTTCGCTATTAGCTGAGCTGTATCAAAAACTACCTGAGGTGGGTGATTTGGAAAAACCCAAATTGATTTTCTTTTTGGACGAAGCCCATTTGCTTTTCAACGATGCGCCCAAGGCATTCATGGATCAGATCGAGCAGGTGATCCGATTGATCCGGTCAAAAGGTGTGGGCATTTTCTTTTGTTCTCAGCTAGTGCAAGATATTCCGCCAACTGTTCTTTCGCAATTGGGCAATCGGGTGAGCCACGTGATTCGTGCGTTCACACCCAATGATGTAAAGGCATTGAAAGATACCGTAAAGACTTTTCCACAATCTTCTTTTTACGATATGGAGAAGCAATTTACCCAGCTAGGCATTGGCCAAGCCTTTGTCACGGTGTTAAATGAAAAGGGTATTCCCACCGAAACTGTAACAGTTCATTTAGCTCCGCCTGCTTCTTTTATGGGGCCATTGAGTGAAAGTGAGTACAAAAGCCAATTGGAAGCATCTGACTTGAATAAAAAATACAAAGAGACTGTCGACCCGCAGAGTGCATTTGAAATTTTAAGTGAAAGGCTTAATGCAAAAAAGGAAGACGAGGCTAAGGCAACTGAAAAGGTGGAGGCAACAAAATCCCAAAAACCGGGTCGTGCCGAGAAAAGCACGTTTGACCAAGTAATAAATTCACCGATCTCTAAACAAATCGGGAGAGAAGTGGTGCGAGGGGTATTTGGAATGTTGTTTGGGACTACACCGAGAAGAAGTACGGCAAAGCGAAGGTGGTGAGAAATCGTAGGCTAATACGCCTTGGGTTCCATGCTGGTGTGTCTCACCCTCACGATGATTATCTCGTTTTTGGTTATTCTATATGCAATACGATATCGGTGAATTTCAAATGCTCGAAAACTGCCGTCATTATTATTTCGATATTTATCGGGTGGATGTTTTTCTGGTGACAGCGAAAGTTCGCGGGTTGAATTCAAAATTTCGACTTTTACTTTTTCTGCATTTTGTTACGACTCGGCCAAGATATAGGCATATACTTTTGCAAACTGGTGCTGTGCCCGCAAAGGCCACGTTACCTTCTTCACCATTTCACAGCCAGCTTTTCCATTTCCTCTTGAGAAATTGAATTCCCCGTAGCCGCTTCTGCCAATGCCTGGTCAATTTCAAGATTAAATTGATCTACGCTGATTGGCTTGGTTCGCCCTCGCAGGAATGTCTTAAGCATCAGGAGTCCCTACTTCTTTTCAGCATCACTCAGTTGAATAAGGTAGCTATTGAGTTCTTTATCGATTACCGTTGTCATGGGATTTATCAATTTATTCAAACCAAATTTAGCATATTACACGATCAAGTAAAAGTGCATCCTGACCCGAAGAAAACCCTAATTGAATTCAGACAACCTATTCAATAGTGTGCTTTAATTTCAATAGCTTTTTATAAATCTCCAAACAAACCCACGCATCGGTGGCAGCGTAACTGATTTGCTTTTCATTCAATGTCTCCGCTTCCCAGTTGCTGGTCTGCGCACTTTTTGAAATGCGAAAGCCTAACAAAAGTGCAGTTAATTTTTTGACACTTTCTACCTGCAATCCGGCCTCTTTGCTCAAATGAGCAAGTTCCGCAAATCCTCCGGGATGATAATAATGTAATTTCTGTAAGCCCTTAATGTCATCGCGTAAAGCAACACCTGCTTTTAGAATAGATTCATTTTGCAAAAAGTCAACAATAGCTTTCGACATGCCAGTTTGATTCAGCCTGATCAAAAAAACTTTTTCTGGTAAGGCAATTTGCATGAGTGCCACTTTGTTGGAGTGACCGCTAACAAACACAGGCTTCGTTTCAGTGTCAAACCCAACCAGGCGATGCTTACTAATTTCAGCGAACGCCTTCTCCACTTTGTCGGTGTCAATGATGACGGAAACTTTACCTTCAAATGCACCGAGCGGGAGTTCGTTGATCTCCTCGTTGGTAATGGCGATTTTATAATTCGATGGGTGCGTCATCCAGCCGATGGATTTTGTAGTTTAAGTAGGCCATTAAAACTGTCATCATTGGGCTGATGATGCAAAAAAAACAGTACGGGGCATACGCCCAAGTAGAAATGCCCAAGACTTTTGATTGTGTCGCACCGCAGGTATTCCACGGAACCAACACCGAAGTTACCGTTCCTGCATCCTCTAGGGTTCTGCTTAAAAGTTCGGGTTTGTATCCGCGTTTGCGATAGGTCTCCGCAAACATTCTTCC
>JBBSCN010000250.1:0-4142 GCA_038250265.1 Cytophagales bacterium
GCCGCGGAATCTGCCAATAAATTTTTGCCGACTTCGGTTGGATGAGATTCCATAAAATCAAAAAGTAGAAATAACCCGAACAGTAAATTGAAAACTGTTGAGGCTATTTCTAGGATAATAACATTTCCGATCAGATCACGATCAACGGAGTTCTTCAAATACCAAATGGAAATTGTAAATAGTGCGACATTAAATAGAAGAAAAATGATCATTTGATACTAGCTGGTTTTTTCCGCCACCTTAAATACAATGTAGGAAAGCAGCGAAATTAGGAACGTGATAAATCCGTACAACACTGTGATCAATGCCACTTTCAATCCTCCACAGAGAACATTAAATGGAATCATTTCGGTCATTGCCTCAAGTGCGTTGAAGACCGCGAACAAACCTACCAATGTACCAAAAGCTCCCCATGCCAATGCAAACCCACCGATATGTTTCAAGAGTTCTAGTGGTTTTGCGGGTAGACTTTTCTTCGATATCAAATTGAAAAGAAGATACCCTATTAGGCATAGGTTTGTGATTAATAAAATGGCAATCGGAAACATGAAGGAGGCTCCTCCTTCAATGTGTAAATCAAACAGAGTGCTGGCGATCATAGTTGTAAAGTTTAAGTTTAGTTTTTGTTTCAGCAAGGTTACCAGGTATTTTACTTCCAAAAATTTCTAAATGACAAGGGGTCGTTTATCTCGGGCATTCACATTTTACAAGTACCGATTTGGCGAAAGGGTTTTAAAAAGGGTCGAAAAGGTTACTGCATCACTTGTTTGATCAAGTTTTGATTCGGTGTAATCATTTTTTATTAATTATGCATACATGAACCGAGTAGCAAGCTGGATAGATTACCTTTTTACGCGTCAGCGTTGGCTGGTCCATTTCTTTTTCTGGCTCTTTATTCTGCTATTTTATGTGGTCTTCTTTGGACGAAGGGAAAGCAACTATATTCAGACTTTTTTCTTTGTCGGGTTACTATTGCCGGTGACGATTGGAGCTACCTATCTCTTAAATTATTTTCTCATCCCTCGTTATTTAATGAAAGAACGATTCGGATTATTTGCGCTGTACTTTGTTTATGTATTGATTGGTTCTCTTTTCATGGCGATGATGATTGCCGTGCTTACGTTTAAAGTGATGGCAGGGTCGCGCACACAAGCGATGAGCCCGGCATCGTTTGATTTAATTTTTCTGCTCACCTCCTTATTAGTAGTGGTGTTTCTGGCGGTAGCTATTAAAATGGTATTACACTGGCGGCAATCAAGAGAAGATTATCAAAAGCTGATGCGCGAAAAGGTAGAAGCCGAGCTTAAATTTCTGAAGCTGCAACTCAATCCACACTTTTTATTCAACACGCTCAATAACTTGTACTATCTCGCTTCCGAGAAATCAGATAAGGCTCCGGGAGCGATCATGGCATTGAGTCAGTTATTGGATTTTGTGATTCACCAAACCAAATCCGAGTTTATTGCGCTGGAGGATGAAATCAAATTGGTAAAGAATTATAGTGAATTGGAGAGTTTGCGATTTGAGGATCGATTGGAATTGGATTTGTTCATTGATGGCGCGATTGAAAATAAGCGTATTGGCCCCATGATGTTGCTTACGCTGATTGAAAATGCATTTAAACATGGGGTGATGAAAACTGTTGGACGAGGTTGGATTCGCATGAATGTGATAGGAAAGGAAGACAGAGTCAGCATTTCGATCTCCAATTCTTTTGTTGAACAGACAGACGCGAAATTGGGAATAGGCTTGCAAAATTTGCAGAGCCAATTGATATTGCTTTACCCGGAACATCATACTTTTATGATTGACAAATCGGATTCCGTTTTTACCGTTACCTTAGAGTTGAGAAATTCATGAACAGGTGTTTAATTATAGATGACGAACCCTTGGCTCGGAAACTGGTAGCCGCTCACGTTTCAAAAATTGAAGGACTGACGATTGCCGGAGAATGTGGAAGTGCGGTAGAGGCCATTGGATTTCTTCAAAAGAAAAAAGTGGACTTGATTTTTTTGGATATTCAAATGCCGGAGATCACGGGGCTTCAATTTATCAAGACACTCAAAACTCCTCCTGCCATTATATTGGTTACCGCTCATCGCGAATTTGCCTTTGAAGCATTTGACCTCAATGCGCTCGATTATTTGCAAAAGCCAATTTCGTTTGAACGATTGCTGAAGGCTGTCAATAAATTTTTTGAGATAAAGCCTTCCGCAGAAACTCCTGCACTACAAGAGACGGACGATTTCATTTTCCTGAAATCTGAAAGAAAGACTATTCGCATTTTGCTCAACGACATTTTCTATATCGAGAGTCTTGATGATTATGTAAAGATCCATTTGGAAGATCGATTTATCGTCAGCAGAGAAAATATTTCCTCCTTGCAACAACTTTTGCCTAAGTCAAAGTTTGTGCGTGTACACCGATCTTTTATTGTTGCTACTTTCAAAGTAGACAGTATTACGGCAGAATATCTCGAAATTGGCAAAAAACAGATTCCGTTTGGCCGTGCATTTAAGCAGGCTGCCTTGGCCTTGCTGGGCATATCAAACCGCTGGTAAGCCTTTACGTATTTTTAAATCAACCTAACTGCTATCTTTGAATTAAATAGTTGATTGTAGTTAGCCCGGTCTTATGAAAAGAAGTACATTATTTTTTGGTTTCAGTTTGTGCTGGTACATTTCATTTTCTCAGGATACCACCAAACTTTCACTTTTGTTTTTTGGGGATGTGATGCAGCACGATTCACAAATTGCCGCAGCCTATGATCTTTCTAGCAAAAAGTATGATTATCATTCGAGTTTTCAGCACATCAAAAAATATTTTTCTTCTGCAGATCTTGTTATTGGAAATCTCGAGTTAACATTAGCCGGCCCGCCCTTTACTGGTTACCCCCAATTCAGCGCACCCGATGAACTTTTGGTTGCGCTAAAAGATGCTGGTGCTGATGTTTTGGTCACGGCCAATAATCATTGTGTAGATAAGGGAAGAAAGGGGCTTGAGCGAACGATCAAGATGTTGGATAGTATGCAAGTGTTGCATACTGGCACTTTTGTGGATTCAACTTCGAGAGAGAAGAATTACCCGTTGGTAATTGAAAAGAATGGCTTTAAGCTTGTGTTGCTAAATTATACTTTTAGCACCAATGGTCTTCCGGTACGCAAGCCCAATGTGGTTAATAGAATTGATACCGCCATCATCCGAAAGGATTTAATAAAAGCAAGGACGTTAGACGCAGATGCTATCATCGTCTTTATGCACTGGGGTGCGGAGTACCAACAACTTCCCAATCAGGGGCAAAAGAATTTGGCTGAATTTTGTTTAGCACATGGCGCACAGATGGTGATTGGAGCGCATCCGCATGCTATTCAGCCGATGCATTGGTACAAAGAAAAAAATCAACTCGTAGCCTATTCATTGGGAAATTTTATTTCCGGTCAGCGAAAGCGGTATACCGATGGTGGCGCCCTATTGCGTGTAGAGTTGAAAAAGATTTCAAATAGTATAAACCAACCGACTGTTACTATCGATAGTGTGGGGTATCTTTTAGAGTGGGTGCACAAAACAGCGGGACAACGTAAGGAGTTTGTCATACTTCCAATACCTGAGTTTGAAAATGATACTACAAGATTTTTTGATGACCACATTTCTAAGGCAGCAATGAAACTCTATGTAAATGATTCGAGGCGTCTTTTAGCCAAGGAGAATAAGGAAATTTATGAAATCCGCGACTCGATCGAAGAAGAAACCTTTGCAATTGATTTTGAGTATTCGGCTGATGTCCTTAACCAATCCGATTTGCTTTCTCCGTTTGGCTTGATTAAACGCGTCAATGAAAAAGTAATACGGTTGAGGTCGTTTGAAACGCTAAACTTTGCCAACTACATTCTAGACAAAATCAAAAAGGAGACCATATTCAAAAATGGAAAGATTATCAAAGAGGAAAACTAAACCTTTTAGTGGCTTTCAAAATTGAAGAGATTCGACTTTCTAAAATTTTTCGTAGGTTTGTAATCAATCATAAACGCCTGTGAAGCTTTTTATCTAGTCTAACCTCGCTCAGAGCTTTGTTAGATAAGTTTGATCTACTCACCAGATCATTTTTTGGTTTCTGACTAAGGTCAGGATTTCTTTCCTATTAA
>JBBSCN010000251.1:0-4107 GCA_038250265.1 Cytophagales bacterium
AAAGATGTGTTCTGAATCGGTTTGGCCTTTGATCCAATTGTAAAGTTCATCCGTCAGGGGTTCACGAATATACCTCTTGATTTTTCCAAATTCTTCTACGCCACCGTTGTGGGCCATTAAAATATTCTTGTATTGAAAAGGGTGACAATTTGATTCTGATACATCGCCCACACTGGCAGCTCGCACGTGCGCCAACATGCAATCTGTTTTTATTTTGGGCGCTAGGTTGCGCAAATTTCGATTGCTCCAGGCAGGATTTACCGATACGAACGTAATTGGTTCATAGTTTAATTCAGGCACATACCAGCCGACACCAAAGCCATCGCCATTCAGGGGCTCTTCAATTTCCCGAGCGTTGATGCTTTGATTGATTAACGAGTTTTTGGGTTTGTAAAGCAATTCATCAATGATGATGGGCGTACCCTTATAAGCCATGAGTCTGCACATAAGTTAAATTGACAATTAATTTGAGAATTTTTTGAGTTTTAGTCTACGAATCAACTACCACATAGTTAAAGTTAAGCATTAATTGTCAAGCATTAATTTAAAACTTTATCCATTTCAACGAGTGTACGACAGTTTTGCATTTTGGGCTAAAGCCCTTTTGAAAGGTTACCCAATAACCCCGTGCTTAGGCACGGGGTTATTTCAACTAGGCTCATGGGCTTTAGTCCTGTAATGGCTTTACAAAAGTGTGTACACTCTTTTTAACTTATCTCATTTTCAAACCTACCTACCACAGGCAGGTTTTCAAATTGAACTACTTTTTCTTTTCAGATTTTTCGAACACCATAGAAACAGAATTCATACAATATCGTTGACCAGTAGGCTTTGGCCCATCGTTAAAAACATGGCCTAAATGCCCGCCACAGCGCGCGCACTGTACCTCATCGCGAACCATGCCATAGCTTGTGTCGGTACCCACGGCTACCACGCCTTGCTTGATCGGCTGGTAGAAACTGGGCCAGCCTGTTCCTGACTCAAATTTGGTGTCAGAACTGAATAATTCCAGATGGCAGCCCGCACAGTAGTAGGTTCCTTTTTCATGATTGTCCCAATCCTTTCCCGTAAAAGGCCTTTCGGTACCCTTTTCGCGAAGAACTTCGTATTGCAGGGGCGTTAGCGTCTTTTTCCATTCAGCCTCGGTTTTCTTAATTTGAACTATTGGGCTTGTGGCTTCTTGCTTGTGTTTCGGCTGGCAGGCTGTGGTAAACGCCAGAAATAGGAAAGTGGAGAGAATGATGCTTGTTTTCATTTTTGATTGTTAAAGGAATAAAACTTATGCACTAATACATACAATGCAGGCAAAAGGTTTTGCCTGTTAAGGGCAACTGTTGGTAATTACACAATTAGGTGCAAACCTTTTTGATGTGGGAAAATACCGATTTTTCAATAATTTTTTCCCCAACCTGTGGTAATTTTGCATGCCACAATCAGTTTTAAATCGCAGTTTTGATGTCTATGAGAATTTTACCCGCTTTGTTTCTTTTTTGCTTTCTCGGTCAGGATAGTCTGTATGCCCAAAATTATCAGACATATACTCTTTACATGCATGGCTTTGCGAAATATGTAGTGTGGCCTGACGAAGATAAAAAAGGAGATTTTGAAATTTTTGTTCTAGGAGAATCACCTTTCATTGCAGAATTGCAAAAGATGGCCGAAAAAAAGAAACTTGGTGATAGAACTATTAAGGTTGCTAAATTGGCTACGCTAAAGGAATTCCAAAAGGGTCATGTTTTATTCGTTCCACTGGCGCAGTCAGGTCAATTGTCTGAGGTCCTTACTAAAATTGGCGATAAGTCTACACTGGTTATTACCGAACAGCCTGGCTTGGGTTTGAAGGGCAGTCATATCAATTTTATTACTACAGATGGTAAATTGGCTTTTGAATTGAACCAAACGGCTCTTTCTAAACACAAGCTTAAAGCAGCTTCTGAACTAACAAGGTTGGCGATTGTAATTTGAAAATAAGATCATGGAAAATACTCCAACGAAGAAAAAGTTTAACATCCGTGTAAAAATTGGCAACAAGATTTTTGGGGGTTTCTTAATTTTGATCGCCTTGTTCGCCATCAATGCGAGCATCATTTTTTTCACCGGCAATCGAATTGACGCCAGTGTAATGTCCTCATCCCAAACGATCAACCCCTCCAAAGACGCAATCAACGAATTGATTACTCTTGTTCATCGCTCGCGTATGCTGGCCACCAACTGGGTATTTCTTCAAACCAATGATGACGATAAGGCTGCGTTGCGCGAGATTATTAGCTTAGAATACCCTGCAAATAGGGAAAGGCTCTCCAAGTTGATGAAAAACTGGGATGCCGATAGTGCATCCGCGAATTTTAAGAAGGATAGTTCTCAACGGGTATTGATGACCAAGGCCTTTCATAAGTTTGACTCATTGTTGAGCGGTACCAGTGAGAATATCATTAACACACTCACCGGGTTTGATGCTTATGAAGATCCAACTACCAAACTATTGGCCGGTGACTATGTAGATCAAGTGATTATCCCGCAATCAAACAATATTATTTCCATTCTTTCAAAGATCAAGGAGAAACAGGAGGCACTTACGGTTGAGTCAGCCGCTGGACTTAGCAAGTCAACTCGTAATCTTCGTACGATTACACTGGTACTTGGGTTGGCAATTATTATTCTAGGTTTATTGAGCGCTACTCTCTTGGTCCGGAATATTACCGGCCCCATTAATTATATAAAGGACGTGATGATCAAGTTAGGCAGAGGTGAATTAGTAGATGATAAGAAGCGCGTTTTTAGTAATGACGAGATTGGGGAAATGGCAGTGGCAACCGATAATTTAGTCACTGGACTGAAAGCAACCACAGCCTTCGCAAAGAATATTGGTAATGGAAAGTACGACTCGGAGTTCAAGCCCTTGAGCGATCACGATGTGTTGGGAAATGCATTACTAAATATGCGTGGGAATCTTTCTCGCGTAGCGGATGAAGACAAGAAAAGAAATTGGGCTACGGAAGGGATTGCGAAATTTGGTGAGATTTTACGCAGTAATAATAGCGATGTTCAAAAGCTCTGCGATGAAATTATTGGAAGCCTTGTTAAATATTTGAGAGCAAATCAAGGCGCTCTCTATATCATAGATGAAACGGATACGGAAGAAGAAAAAACTATGTCCATGATTTCGTGCTATGCTTGGGACAAGAAGAAATTTGTGAACCAAAAGATACACCGAGGAGAGGGGTTGGCTGGTCAAGCTTGGCAAGAGATGGACACCATTTACATAACCGATGTGCCACAGAATTATATCAAAATAACATCTGGTTTAGGAGATTCAAATCCTACCTCCATTCTAATCATGCCACTGAAAGTGAACGATCAAATTTTTGGTGTAGTGGAAATTGCTTCCTTTTCCAAAATGGCCGATTTCGAGATAGATTTTGTGAAAAAAGTGGCAGAGAGCATTGCCTCAACCGTTTCTACCGTGAAAGTGAATGAGCGGACGCAAAAGTTACTAACCGAATCTCAACAAATGACGGAAGAGATGAGAGCACAGGAAGAGGAAATGAGACAAAACATGGAGGAGTTGCAGGCTACGCAAGAGGGTATGAAGCGGCAAGAAGCGGATTTAATTAAATCAATGGAAGATCAAATTGATACAATTAAGGAAAGTGCCCAGAAAAAGGAGAGTGAATTGGAACGGCAAATCGAACAATTGAAGAAAAAATAATAGTTTTCAAACCAAACTAAAAGCAAAAAGCCCTTCCGTCTGAAGGGCTTTTTGTTACCTAAACCTAAACCTATGAGAGAATTACTCTACTCTTGATTTGTATAACGGAGATTCTTAAGGTGGGTTGCAAATGGGCGCTAATTTTTTTTAAGATCTTCTCTTTTTGTTGAAGAGGTCATTTTTTCAATTTCCCTTCAAATTGCTTTTTGAATTTTTCAACTTTTGGCCGCACCACGTATTGGCAGTAGCTTTGGTTGGGGTTTAGCTCAAAATAATTTTGATGGTAATCCTCTGCAGGATAATAATTGTTCAAAGCAGTGATTTCTGTAACAATAGGATTTTTAAACATTCCCGATGATTCTAATTGCCTTTTGTAAGCTGCCGCTGCCAATTGTTGT
>JBBSCN010000252.1:0-4079 GCA_038250265.1 Cytophagales bacterium
CTCTTTCATTATCGTTGCTATTGGGCGATTGCCGGATAGAAAAATTTTAATGGGGCAACGTTCAGGTGCGCACAGCAATCGTTTATAGCTACTCAATAATTTCTGCAACGACCGAAACGACTCTTCTCCATCTGTTTTTATGTCAATCATTAATAGAAATGGTTCCGTGCCCTTGTACACAAAATTTTTCTTTTGCAGGATACTGTCTAACGGAATCAAATAGAGTTTTTCTAACAATGGTGATTCTGTATCCGCCCGAATGTGCGCCACTACCAGTTTTCCCTTTTTTAAATGTAAGTCTGCTTCCACGGAAGTAAAACCATTTTGTAGGGCATCGATTAACGGGCGTGGATGTTTATAATCATTATGAGCATGCGCATTTAGATGAAAATGACTCGCTTGAGAAACAGCCCGGGTTTGTACAAGCAGCAGCGAAAAAATAAGTATTATTTGATTTTTGCCCATCATTAATTGCAGACGTAATAATACTAAGAAAGAAACTCGCTGGCATCTCTATAAATGCCTAGAATGGATTAAATTTTACCACTTCATATCCGATGCCGTCTTGTACTTCATCGGTTTCCACTTCTTCATAGTAAACATCGTCTAGTACGTAATACTCTTTTCCGTCCACGGTTTTCACCTCGTATCCATCGGGCAGGGCATCTACAACTGCGCCTAGTGGGGGATCTACGGTTTTATATTCTTCTGTTGTGCCAACTTGCGAGTAAAATGTTCCATAATAGTAATAATAGTTGCGAGGGCCTACTACCAATCTGCGATAACCCACAGGAAGTACACGTATGCGTAGGCCAGCGGCAGGGCGCATTACCACGTATGCATTGTTTCTTTGCGTATAATAAATACCTTGATGAAAATAATACGGGTTATTTCTTGTTTTGATGATGGTTGCGCCCGTAGGTAAAACCATTACTGAAGACCGCCACCTCGGCAGGTGCGCATAACGGATATGTGCCCTTCTCACTACCACGCGATGACGCACACGCACCACCTTCACTGGCTTTCTTCCATTTCTGCGCCCACGTTGCGCTTCGGCTGGTTCTACATTGATTAGCACGGCTAGAAGTATGACGATAAACGCTGTGAAGATTCTGTTGACTTGTTTCATTCGGGTCGTTGAAAGTGATTTTAATTTGATGCTTAGACTCAGATGCCCAATCTAGGTTTAATGCTGCCTGCTAAACATTTGTGGGGGTTGATCAACATAGTAAGACCTCAATCAATTGGAGTTGCAAACGGATTTTTAATTGTGATTCGACAGCCGTTTGGAATATGCCCAACAGCAAATGTTGATTCTACTGCGGTGAACTTTTTAAAATCTGAACGAACTTTTTTGCTAATTTCGATTTTATGAACAGACTGAGTGATGGCAATTTCACAGCTGTTGTCAAACTAGTTGTACCTAATCCAATAGTAATATGTTCAACGCATGTCAGGCAGAAGAACCTCAACCCATCGAAGTGAAAGGCCACGCACTACGGCACTACGATGCCCCGTTTGTAGCAACATTACATTTTGGACGCGGCAGGCTCAGCTCAACACGGCCGTTTCTACTTTCTTCCGTTTTGATTGAGCCGACAAAAGCGCTACGTGTTTTGTGTACGCAGAATGTACACATGTCTTCTGGTTTCTGGGCCAGTAGAAAAATATGTGTTGTTCTGGTCGACACACATTTCAGTGTGTAATCCAGTTCTATAAACTCAACGTTTGAAAGTAGCCCATTAATCCAAAGCCGCTACCGATGGCCCCGAAAATAATCATCAGCCAGAGAAAAAGATTGCGGCTGTGCGCTGACTTTGTAAGGAAGCCGATGGCACCCAACACTAAACTCAATTCCAACAGTAAGCAGGCAAGATCAAATTGATCACCGGCTAAGTCCAGCGTTGTTACTTCCTGTTCCCATTGCTGAATACCTTTTACCAATCCTCGCTTTCCTTGTAGATCGCTCATACTCCATTTTGTCGAATCAAGAGAAGCAGACCCCAAAAATATTTCCTGTTTTTGGTCTTGAATTGTTGAAAGCTGGCTGTCAAATTTTTTCAATCGGTGGTGGATCACCATGGTATCTTTTGGGATAATAGCTCCAGCGTTCACTAAGTCTTCCAATAGATCACGCTCTCCCTGCACGAGCGTTTCTTTTAATACAGTAGTTTGATAGAGGCCGTACGCTGTCATCTTTTTGTTGACGCTCAAAATTTCCCGGTCGCGGTACTTTCCCGCCCCGATATCGATCACCGATAGCGTAGCGGCAAACAGGGCAATAAGATAGGCCAGCCGAATTTCAGACCCATTGGTTTGGGTGGCAGCACCCGTTTGGATTTCCATTATTGAGTAGGTTGGAGGATTACAATGCCAAAATAATAAAAACTCACGGGATTTGGTATAGCCGAAGGATATTCAATCCTCACCATCGTCTCGGGCCGTGGCATTTCTTGCCAGTGAAGTCTCAGTTTTCAAAACTCCACGTTGCACCATGCGGCAGCTTCCCTGAGAGCGAGAGACATTGCTGGGAAAGAGTAGATAAGCGGCCATCATAAATGCGAATCCACGAATCCTAACTTAACGCAGCGGAAAACAGCTGGTTATGCCTTGTTGGGCGTATAGCGAAATGAGTGCTTTTACCGAGCGCAGTGTTTCCGAAAACGGAGAGATTGCTGGGAAAAGGAATTAGGATTCAAGCTTAACGGCTACGTTAAATAAGCTACTTTTGATTTTAAAATTCTATGAAAGTTGCTTCAATTAGTGAGCTCAAGAAGGAATTGTATTGCAAAGAGCTCACGGAAGTTCAAGATCTGTGCATACGACTTGCTAAATATAAAAAAGAGAACAAGGAGTTATTAAACTATTTACTTTTTGAAGCCGATGATGAAGCAGGCTATATCGAAAAAGTAAAGACCGAAATCAAAGAGTTGTTTGATGAATTGCCTAGAAGCAATTTATACCTAGTTAAAAAAAGCCTTCGGAAAATTTTAAGAATAACCAATAAACAGATAAAGTATTCTAGTGCAAAAAAAACCGAGATAGAATTGCGTATTTATTTTTGTGCATCAATTAAAAAGAGTGGTATTAATATGGATTTTAGTATAGTGCTCTTTAACCTCTATCAACAACAGATCAAGAAAATTAACCAAGCGTTAGCTACGCTTCCTGAGGATTTACAGTATGATTATGTTGCTGAAATAGAAAACTTGTAATACCAAATTGCTATGCGCAGCTTCCCTGATGTAGGAGGCACTGCTGGGAAAAGAAATGGTAATTTTTTTTATCTGGTTTCGCTACTGATTTAGAATTGACTCAAGGTTTTTTTTAGGGGTCGATAATGATAATGTTGGGGTACGTTGACAGATTATCGTTGAGACGATTGACAGCGATTTACTAATAGGGCGAATAGCTTGAAAATAACAGTATTAGTAAGGAGTCAATTTGAAACTCGTATTGTTTTGAGTTGGAGTAAAATTCAAAAAGTACTTGTAAGTCTGAGGAGGAGTAAAAGACGGGAGCTTTTCTTTTATGTTAGTGAGGCAAATAGAATAGCTAAGTTTCTGTACTTCAGATAAGATAATACCGATTGCTTTGCCGCAATTGCTGTAGTAGTCAAAATAGTCTCTCTTTTTTATACCCAGCTTTTTAGAGTGGAGTTTCCACATTCTTTCGGGACTAAGGACAATTATCTCTTGCACAGTCGCCATGCCAACAATGGCCTTTACCGGTGAAGTACAATAAATTATTACGTGATCGCCTGGGGAAACATTAGGCCTTGATTTTCTTAGCTCAATTTTCTTTGATCCTTCAAAAATCAAGTTAGTGTAGACTTCTTTAATAGATATAAATACGTACTTTCTCATTCAATTTTTTTCCCAAGTTTGTAAATTCTATTAAAAACCTGACTAGATACCTTTACCGGTGAAACGAAACTTTGCCTTTTTAGATTTTCAGACAATAATACTTCATTTATTGTTTTAAAAGACACGGGCTTTTCAAATACTTCTGTATCACTAAACTGAAGAACTTTAATCAGTTTGTGAATGTCACCTTTGGCCAAACCTATTATCTCAGGC
>JBBSCN010000253.1:0-4068 GCA_038250265.1 Cytophagales bacterium
ATGGCCTCTTTATTGATAAATAACTTGCCCACGTTAAAAGAGCTATTTCGAAATCGTAGGTTTCCGTTTTCAACCACCAAATCATAAGGACCTGTTTCTAATTTCTTGTCCACTACATTTCCTTTGATCTGAAGCACAATCATATTGCCATCTAGGTCAGTCGAAACAGACAGAGACTTATTGAAATACCCAGGTCTTCCTCGCGGGTCGAAGCTTGCTTTGATAAAACCGGTTTTACCAGGGGCAATAGGTTCTTTCGACCAACCAGGCGTGGTGCATCCACACGAAGGTTGCACAGCTAAAATGATCACGGGACGAGTTGATTTGTTCAGGAAGCTAAATTCATGCACAACGGAGCCATTATGTTCAGCCACATCGCCAAAGTCGTGGATCTTCTCTTGAAACTTCAACGGCTCGGCCAGTTGCCCAAAGGCAAATTGACTGATTGATAAGAAAAAAATAAATAAAAACAGATTTCTCATGAATACGCCACTTGACAGTTAGCGTACAAAGGTAAAATCTAAATAGCTCATGTTAGTAATTCATTTCCATCCGAATGGTAACAATTTGATGCTTTGCACCATGTGGGTTTTTATCTTACATTTACTTTCTCCACATTTTAGCTTGAACTCCGAAAGATTCCGTTACCTCCTCCAAAACTATACCTCCCTTCATCGGGAGGAGGCAATCGAATTGATTGAACTTCAGAAGGAATACCCTTACAGTCAGGTGATTAATAACTTGGTTGCGCGCGCCACTCAGGATTTAGATATGCCCCAAAGGGATTTCTATTTGCACCAAAGTGCTGTAAGTTCTACCGATCGAGCAGTGTTCAAGTCGGTCATGACGGCCACAAGGGTGGAAAGACCAGAACAGGGTGTTCAAGAAGTGCGCGCGGCAGAAGTGTTGGTCACAACCTTGCCAGAAAATGAAATAGCAACTCCCATTTCGTACGCTGCCCCATCGGGTGATATTTATTCGCAAGTGCGAGATGATCTTGCTCGGCTGTTGCAATCACGGCATCGATTTGAGGAAGTGGTAGAGGCGCTTGAAAAACAACAACCTATTCCACTGCCCACCCACATCGTTCTACCAGAGTCAAATACAGATAGCTCTGATCAAAAAAAAGAGGCTGAGTTGATCGAAGAAATAGAAAGCACCAAAAAGCAATTTCCCCCGGAAGGGCCGAAACAAAAAGAGCAAATCGAGATTATTGATCAATTCATAAAAACGCAGCCCACCATCAGCAAACCGAGGCCTGTAACGGAGCCAAAAGACCTGACTGAAAAAATTGAAAGCTATGCGGGCAATATCGTCTCAGAAACCTTGGTAGAAATCTTGCTGAAACAGGGCAAAACTGAGAAGGCGATTGAGATGCTGAAGAAGCTCATTTGGAAGTTTCCACAAAAAAAGGCTTACTTTGCAGCCCAAATTGAAGAGCTGAAAAAATAAGTTATGTGGTATACCCTGTTCATTATTCTGGCAATTGTATGTGCCATTTTACTAGTGTTAGTTGTTTTAGCCCAAAATTCTAAAGGCGGAGGTCTATCAAGCCAGTTTGGTGGATCGGGTGCCAGCAACCTGATTGGAGTCAAAAAAACCGGTGACGTGTTGGAGCGATTAACATGGGGCTTTGCTATTGCCATCATGGTTTTTTCATTGGCCACTAATTTCACCACTCCCAGTAGCGGTGCGTCAACAGACGAAATCTTAGAGCGCGCAAGAGAACAGCAGGCAGCCCCATCTTTGGATATAAAAAAGACAGCCCCAGCTACAATTGATAGCACCAAAAAGTAGGCTTTCACCTGAAGTTGAGAGCATAGTTTGGAGGAAGGGTTTATAGTTTATGTGTTATTCCCCTTCAACCGAGAATCTGCCAAACTGCCAAATATTCTCATGCGACTGCCACAACTGTAAAAATCATGCTAAAAAAGGCTTTTTCAAATTAGAAACCATGCCATAAAAGCCCAAATTTACTTCCAAATTCCTCTGGCATAATAGTGGCTAATTGGATGTCCCGACACAAAGTCACGTAAACAACTAAACAATTTAAATCGATATGGCAAAAATCACTTTCAAACCCAACGAAGATCGTGTGTTGGTAGAAGCAGCAGAAGCAGAAATAAAAACTGCATCAGGTTTATACATTCCTGACACCGCAAAAGAAAAACCACAACAAGGAAAAGTAATTGCAATTGGCGATGGCATTAAAGACAAGCCGGTAACTGTAAAAGTAGGCGACAAAGTGCTTTACGGAAAGTATTCAGGTACCGAGGTAATGCTCGAAGGCAAAGAGTACTTGATCATGCGTAATTCAGACATCTTCGGAACCTTATAATTCACTAACTCTAATCAAAACGACACAACCATTATGGCAAAAGAAATAACATTTGACACCGCAGCACGCGATAGAATAAAAAAAGGCGTTGATAAATTGGCTAACGCAGTGAAAGTTACGCTCGGCCCAAAGGGAAGAAATGTAATCTTGGATAAAAAATTTGGAGCTCCTACCGTTACCAAAGACGGTGTTTCGGTAGCAAAAGATATCGAATTGAAAGACCCTATTGAAAACATGGGCGCACAGCTCGTGAAAGAGGTTGCCTCTAAAACTGCCGATGCAGCGGGTGATGGTACAACTACTGCTACCGTATTAGCCCAATCTATTTATGCCCATGGAATTAAGAACGTAGCTTCCGGTGCAAATCCTATGGATCTGAAGCGCGGTATAGACAAGGCTGTTGAAGCCGTTGTTGAAAGCTTAAAAAAACAATCAAAGCCAATCAAAGGATCTCACGAGATTACCCAGGTAGCTACCATCTCTTCTAATAGCGATGCGGAAATCGGCAAGATGATCGCCACAGCTATGGATAAAGTTGGCAAGGATGGCGTAATTACTGTAGAAGAAGCAAAAGGAACTGAAACCGAAGTAAAAACGGTAGAAGGTATGCAATTCGACCGCGGTTATTTGTCTCCTTATTTTGTAACGAACACAGAGAAAATGGAAGCCGACTTAGAAAGTCCTTACATTTTGATCTACGATAAGAAAGTTTCTTCTATGAAGGAATTGCTTCCTATTTTGGAAGCTACGGCCCAAACAGGTAAGCCTTTGTTGATCATTGCTGAAGAAGTAGAAGGCGAAGCCCTAGCTACTTTGGTAGTAAACAAAATCCGTGGCGCACTACGTGTAGCCGCTGTAAAAGCTCCCGGCTTTGGTGACCGCAGAAAAGCAATGTTGGAAGACATCGCGATTTTGACAGGTGGAAAAGTAATCAGCGAAGAAACTGGTATGAAGCTGGAAGATGCTAAGATTGAATACCTAGGCCGTGCTGAGAAAATCAATATCGACAAAGACAATACAACCATCGTAAACGGTGCGGGCAAAAAGGCAGAAATCACTGGCCGCGTGAACCAAATCAAAGCTCAAATTGAAACCACAACATCTGATTACGACAAAGAAAAATTACAAGAGCGCTTAGCCAAAATTTCCGGTGGCGTTGCCATCCTCTACATCGGTGCCGCTACCGAAGTAGAAATGAAAGAAAAGAAAGATCGCGTAGACGATGCATTGCATGCAACACGCGCTGCCGTACAAGAAGGAATTATCCCTGGCGGTGGAGTCGCTTACAACCGTGCCCTTGATGCATTGAAAAATGTAGTTACTGACAACGAAGATCAAGCTACAGGTGTGAACATCATCCGCTTAGCGCTTGAGTCTCCGTTGAGAACCATTGCCGAGAACGCAGGCCAAGAAGGATCGGTGATTGTGAACAAAGTAAAAGAAGGTAAGAAAGATTATGGTTACAATGCAGGTGAAAATAAGTTTGAAGACTTCTTTGCTGCGGGTATCATCGACCCGACTAAAGTAGCCCGCTTAGCACTTGAAAACGCAGCTTCTATTGCAGGCTTGTTGTTGACCACTGAAGCGGTAGTTTCTGACATACAAGAAGAGAACTCAGCCCCTGCAATGCCACATGGTGGTGGAGGCGGCATGGGCGGAATGATGTAATCACTTCAATACGCAGTAAATAAGCCCCTTTCATTTAGTTGGAAGGGGTTTTTTTGTGCCTG
>JBBSCN010000254.1:0-4045 GCA_038250265.1 Cytophagales bacterium
AGCGTTTCCGTCTAATCAACATCCATTCCTATGAGAATTATCCCAGCCATCGATATTATTAACGGCAAGTGCGTGCGACTATCCCAAGGCGACTACGGCCAGATGAAAATCTATCGGGATAACCCGGCAGAAGTAGCCAAAGAATTTGAAGATGCTGACTTAGAATATTTACACCTTGTCGATTTGGATGGTGCCAAAAAAGGAGAAGTCGTCAATTGGAAGGTGATACAAGATATTCAAGAAGATACGGCTTTGAATGTAGATTTTGGTGGTGGTGTAAAAACGGATGATGAAGTTCAACAATTATTGGATTTAGGAATCAGTCAAATCAATGTTGGTAGTTTGGCCGTGAAAGAACCTAACAAATTTATTGAATGGCTGGAAAAATTTGGTTCTGAAAATTTCATTTTAAGTGCAGACGTAAAAGGCGAAAATGTATCGATTAATGGCTGGTTAGAAGAAACTGATTTCAGACTATTCGATCTTGTCACTACGTTTTCAGAGCATGGCCTTGAATACTTGACAGTCACCGATATATCGACTGATGGAATGTTGAAAGGACCAAATTTTGAATTGTATAGAAAATTGAAAAGCAAATTTCCTCAACTAAAAATAATAGCGAGTGGAGGAGTGAGTTCGGTCGATGATCTTAAGGAATTGAAAAATTTAAATTTATTTGGCGCAATCGTGGGCAAGGCGATCTACGAAGGAAAAATTAAACTCAACGAATTGAAAAATATCTAATGATAGCTGTGTGTGCGTTAATGGATAGCAATAGGAATCAAAATCGAAAACCCGAAGTTGAAGGCAATATAAAATAAATAGGTTACAAAATCCTAGAACAATGAAGAGACAAATAATTGCGACACTGGTAATTGGATTCTTAGGTCAACAGGGCTTTTCGCAGGACTTCGACAAATCGAAATTGGATGGTTACTTTACGGCCCTTGAGACAAATAATAAGTTTATGGGAAATATTGCCGTTTCAAAAGACAAAAAAATCATTTACACTAAGTCTATTGGCTACATTGATGTAGAAAATAAAATAAAAGCAAACGAAGAATCGAAATATAGAATCGGCTCGATTTCGAAGACGTTTACAACTGTTTTGGTTTTAAAAGCAGCCGAAGAAAATAAATTAGATTTAAACCAGACAATTGAAAAATATTTTCCAGCCGTCAAAAACTCACAAAATATTACAATAAAGAATCTTCTGAATCACAGGAGTGGAATTCACAATTTTACTGCTGATAAAGATTATCTCGCATGGAGTTCTCAATCCAAGACAGAGAAAGAAATGGTCGAGATTATTGCGAAAGCAGAAAGTGATTCTGAACCAAACACGAAATCTTCATACAGTAATTCAAATTTTGTTTTACTGACATACATACTTGAAAAGATTTATAAGAATCCATATTCAAAAATATTGACCAAGTATATTACCCAACCAATTGGACTGGCAAATACATATTTTGGCGGAAAAATAAATACAGCCAACAATGAATGTAAATCATATAAGCACATGGAAAATTGGAAGCAAGAACCTGAAACCGATATGTCAATTCCATTGGGAGCCGGTGGAATTGTTTCTACGGCAAGTGATTTAGTAAAATTTAGTGACGCACTATTTTCAGGTAAACTATTGAAAAAAGAAAGTCTTGAATTAATGAAAAGTGTTTTAGACGGTTACGGACTTGGGCTGTTTCAATTTCCATTTTACGACAAAATTGGTTATGGCCATACAGGAGGGATTGACGGGTTTACATCAGTATTTTCAAGTTTTGAAAACAATATTTCATATTCTCTAACCTCAAACGGGACGAATTTTAACAACAATGACATTTCAATTGCCGTATTGAGTGCCGTTTACAATAAAGCTTACAATATCCCTGAGTTTAAAAGTTATAATCTTACTTCAGAGGATTTAGATAAATACCTTGGCGTTTATTCATCGACACAAATTCCTTTAAAGATTACAGTATCGAAAGACAATAACACGTTAATCGCACAGGCAACAGGGCAGCCTTCGTTTCCACTCGAAGCGACAGACAAAGACAAATTCAAATTTGACCAAGCAGGGGTTATTTTAGAATTTAATCCAACAGAAAAGACAATGATTTTAAAACAAGGTGGCGGACAGTTTACATTTAAGAGAGATTAAGACCATCAGGACTGTCAGCGCAAAGCCCGACCAGCACGCGTCACGCCCTGTTTAACTAATGCCAGCAACCGAAAACAAAAACTTAAATCAACAAAGTGCTTACCAAACGAATCATTCCTTGTCTCGATATCAAAGACGGCCGCACGGTAAAGGGCGTGAATTTTGTTAACCTCCGTGATGCTGGCGACCCCGTAGAATTAGGGCAAGCCTATGCGCAACAAGGTGCCGATGAATTGGTGTTCTTAGACATTTCAGCGACCAACGAAAACAGAAAGACACTTGTTAAGTTGGTCAAAGAGATTGCCGCAAATATCAATATTCCGTTTACAGTAGGCGGAGGAATTACTTCTGTGGAAGACGTTACTCCTCTTTTGGAAGCGGGAGCGGATAAAGTAAGCATCAACTCGGCTGCGGTAAAAAATCCGGATTTAATTGATCAACTATCAAAAGCATTTGGGTCTCAATTTGTTGTGTTGGCCATTGATGCCCGCAAAATCAACAATCAATGGATGGTGCATACACATGGTGGATCCCAACCAACGGATAAAAAATTATTCTCTTGGGCAAAGGAAGGGCAAGAACGTGGTGCAGGTGAAATCTTGTTTACCAGCATGGATCACGATGGCACAAAAAAGGGTTTTGCGATCGATCCACTTTCTAAACTAAATGAGTTGCTGAACATCCCTGTAATTGCATCTGGCGGTGCTGGAAAAAAGGAGGATTTCTTAGAGGCCTTTGTAATTGGAAAAGCAGATGCGGCATTGGCAGCCACACTTTTTCACTTCGAGGAAATCAAAATACCGGATTTAAAGATGTATTTAAAAACCAAGGGAGTTCCGTCCCGCATTTGATATGATTGATTCCACAAAATTAGATTTCAATAAATCGGGCGGACTGATTCCGTGCATAGTACAAGATGCCATTACCGAAAAAGTAATCATGCTCGGCTACATGAACAAAGATGCGCTCGACAAAACCCTAGAAGAAAAAAAACTCACATTCTTCAGCCGAACAAAACAACGGCTATGGACAAAAGGAGAAACATCGGGCAATTTTCTTTTCTTAAAAGAAGTAAAAGTAGACTGTGACCAAGATACGCTGCTGTTTAAAGTAAATCCAAAAGGCCCCTCCTGCCACACCGGTGCTGATACTTGCTTTAATGAGGTCAATAGAGCAAACGGGCTAGCGTTTTTAGAAACCATTATTCAGGATCGGAAAAAAAATCCAAAAGATGATTCCTATACAAACAAACTGCTCAACTCAGGCATCAACAAAGTAGCACAAAAAGTAGGCGAAGAAGCGGTAGAGTTGGTCATCGAAGCTAAAGACAACAATAAAGAACTCTTTTTAGGCGAAGCGGCCGACTTGATGTACCACTATTTAGTCTTGTTAGCAGCAAAAAATTATACGTTAGAGGATGTTTTGGCAGTGCTCCACAGCCGCCACACCAAATAACCAATAGCCTTCGCGCCCATTGTCAGTGCCGTTACATTTCATTTGAACTAAATTATCTTAATTGGTAAAAATCAATTTGCTATGGGGTTAGAAAAACAAATCAATGGATACCCTTTCGTTCGGTACGAAAAAGAGATTCGCTCCGCGGAAGAAACGGAACAGCGTAGCCAACAATTTTATGAATTGTTACAATCGAGAAGAAGTGTGCGCGAGTTCTCTTCCCAACCCATCTCAAAAAAAATAATCGAAAATATTATCAAGACAGCCTCCACTGCGCCTTCAGGCGCACACAAACAACCCTGGACATTTTGTATTGTTTCCGATCCGGCCATAAAGGCTAAGATCAGAGACGCAGCCGAAAAAGAAGAGCAAGAAAGCTATGCTGGCAGAATGAGTGACGAATGGCTAGCAGATTTAACTCCGTTACAA
>JBBSCN010000255.1:0-4028 GCA_038250265.1 Cytophagales bacterium
GTTTGGAAAAGATTCCAAGCGATTGGCGAAAATGATGGACGCATTTGTAAATCAAGTTGGGCGGATCAACATTAACACACAATCACAACGCGGGCCTGACACCTTCCCGTTCAACGGAAGAAAGGATTCTGCCGAAGGCACCCTTTCGATTGCAGATGCATTGCGCGTGTTTTCCATCCGAACCATTGTGGCCACAAAAGGCACGGACGAGAACAAACAGATTATCAATAATATCATCCGAAATAGAGAGTCTGATTTTTTGAGTACCGATTATATTTTTTGAGGGATTTTACGCGATTCTTTGGCAAATATTGCATCGCTGCAATCATCGTATTATTAAGACATTAGCTAAATTCAATATCTTTGCGTTGCAATAGAAAAAAATGACGGTTACAGGTAAAAATAAAACTCTTCCGCAGCTCTCCCATTCAGCTTTCTGGGATATTGATCTAACTAACCTAGATTTTGACCGATATGGGGATTTTACGATAATCCGGGTTTTTGAAAGGGGCACCCCAAAAGACATTCAGCAAATAATTAATTACTACGGGAACGCTCGAATCATAAACTCTCTTTTAAACGCCTCCTCTTTACAGCCAAGAGCGATTGCTCTAGGACAAATATTTTTTGATATTTCCCCCAACCAATTTGCATGCTCAAGACCTTCACAACAAGTGATGAGTTACTCTCAGTATTAAAATTGCTGATGAAGATGCCGTCATTGGCAAACTTCAGGCTAGTTGGAGGAACCGCACTAAGTCTACTTCACGGGCATAGAAAATCCGAAGACATAGATCTTTTTTCCTATCAGGACTACGGAAGCATTAACTTTAATAAAATAGAAATCCACCTTCAAGATCAATTCCCTTATTTCATAAATGATGATCATATCTTAAACATCACTCAAGTAAATAACAATTTCGGGCTTCATTTACATATTGGAAAAGATGAAAAATCATCCATCAAAACAGATATTCTAAATTGGGCTGTAGCCGATTTTATCTACCCTGTTCAAGAGGTTGACGGAATCCGTTTCGCTACTACGAAGGAAATTGCTTTGATGAAGCTTGATGCCATATCAAGAGGTGGAAGAAAAAAAGATTTTTGGGACATGGCGGAAATTTTTGAGCACATCAATTTCGGTGAATTAATAAAACTTTATCCAACTAAATATCCTCACCACAGAATTGAAGATGTAAAAAGCGGTATGACTAATTTCGAAATCGCAGACAACATGCCCGATCCAATTTGTCTTAGAGGAAAGTATTGGGAGCATGTGAAGGAGGAAATGAGACTGACGGTTGCCTTATAATTCTAACAATTTGACATGAGTAACATCCGCAATCGGAAATCTAATTTTTTGAGTACCGATTATATTTTTTAGAATTGACCGTGTACAATTTATTAGTGCAGGTTTAATTCAGGCTCAGTTCAACTTGCTTCACATCGCGTGAGTTTCCCCCGATCATAAGCTGAAACTTACCCGGCTCGCTTCCAAAGCTCAGATCGGATTTATAAAAAGATAAATCTTTGTTCTTTACCACAAAGGAAGCTTTTTTGGTTTCACCTGCTTTTAGTACCACCTTTTGAAATCCCTTCAGTTCCTTTACAGGCCGGGTAACCGAACCAACTAAATCACGGATATAAAATTGCACGACCTCTGCACCATCTAGTAAGCCCGTATTTGTTACATCCACAGAAACCGTAACTGAATCTTTCGCTGACATTTCCAATTTACTCAAGTTGATTTCTCCGTATGAGAAGCTCGTGTAACTCAATCCAAAACCAAATGGATAAACGGGATCGTTCGAAACATCTAAATAATTGGAGCGGAATTTCTCAAACCATTTTTTTTCAGCGAGCGGTCGGCCTGTATTTTTTTGTGCATAGTACATAGGCACCTGACCCACGTTCTGCGGAAAAGTCGTAGTTAACTTACCAGAAGGATTTACATCGCCAAACAAAACATCGGCAATGGCATCGCCTGCTTCGCTGCCACCAAACCATACATTTAAAATGGCAGGAACATTTTCTTCTTCCCACTTCAGTGCTAATGGTCTGCCCGTAAATAACACGAGAACTACCGGTTTGCCTGTTCTCAATAATGCTTTCAGTAACTCTTTTTGTGTTTCCGGTATTTCAATGTTTGATCGGCTGGATGCTTCTCCGCTCATCTCTGCCGCTTCGCCCACAGCGGCAATAATGACATCGGCACTTTTGGCAATTTTTATAGCTTCATTGCGCAACTCTTCGGCTGAACGTTTATCACGGTGAAGTGTTTTGCCAAACATGGTAGCACGTTCTTCGATGGCCTGATCTTCATCTAAGTTCGCCCCCTTTGCGTATACCACTTTTGCCTTTGCGCCCACCGCCTTCTGCAATCCTTCGCGCACGGAAATAGATTCTGAAAAACGTGCAGCAACGCTCCACGTGCCCGTCATGTTTTCTTTGGCATCGGCCAACGGACCAATCAACGCAATTGTACCTGATTTTTTTATTGGAAGAATACTCCCTTGATTTTTTAATAAAACAAAACTTTGCGCAGCCGTTTTGCTCGCTTCCATTCTATTGGCAGAATTAAAAACTTCATTCTTCGCACGGCTTGAATCGCAATACTTATATGGATCATCAAAAAGGCCCAACTTAAATTTAGCTTCCAATATTCTTCTGCAGGCCTCCTCAATTTGCTTCTCCGTTATTTTTCCCTCCTTCACCGATTGAGCTAACGTTGTTAACAATCCTTCGCTCACCATGTCCATATCCAAACCTGCCTCAAGTGCTTTCGCAGAAACCTGTTGAATATCTCCATACCCATGATTAATCATTTCGCTTACGCCTGTATAATCCGAAACCACAAATCCTTTAAACCCCCACTCTTTTCGCAGCACATCTGTTAGCAACCATTTGTTGGCCGTGGCCGGAACACCATCAATTTCGTTGAACGATGCCATGATGCTACCCGCTCCGGCATCTACCGCAGCCTTGTACGGAGGAAGATAATCGTTGTACATCCGCTGCTTACTCATGTCGACTGTATTATAATCTCTGCCCGATTCGGCAGCGCCATAAAGCGCATAATGTTTTACACACGAGAGAACGGTATTGTTCGCTTTTAAGTCATCGCCCTGATAGCCACGCACCATGGCTTTGGCAATTTCGGACCCTAAGTAGGGATCTTCACCACTGCCTTCGGAAATCCTACCCCATCGTGCATCGCGCGAAATATCTACCATGGGTGAGAACGTCCAGTTGATGCCATCGGCACTTGCTTCTTGTGCCGCTATGCGCGCACTGCGTTCGATCAATTTCATATCCCAACTGCAACTCAACCCCAACGGAATTGGAAAAATACTTTCGTAGCCGTGGATCACGTCCATACCAAAGAGCAACGGAATTTTTAATCTACTTTTTTCTATTGCAATTTTTTGCACGGCTCTGATCTTGGCAACCGACTTGATGTTGAACAGGCCACCCACCATTCCGTTTTCAATTTTCTTGGCGATATCAGAACTTTCGGTTTGCCCTGTTACAAAATCGCCTGCAGAGGGTAAATTTAGTTGGCCTATTTTTTCTTCTAACGTCATCACTGACAGCAGTGAGTCGATTCGAGAATTGGCAGTTTGCTTCTTTTTCTCAGCACATGAAATTATTACAAGTGCCAACGTGATGGCGCCAAGAGTAAATTTATTCATAATAGATTCGGTTAGTCTGAGGATTTAATAAAGAGATACAATTAGTGATAGGTAAATAGAAGTTCGGCAAGCCGTTGATGCACTTCCCTATCCTAGATAAATAAATTCCACTTTTTGCTTTCTTAACATCATTCATTTTCTGTTCCTACCCTCAAAGAAGGTTTAATACGTGAATCCCAATTTCGTCAAGCCAGCTTGCACCTCGGGTGCTGACATGAATAGATTCCAGAGCAATCCTGATCGATGATTTTCAATCATGACAATAATCGGCCCTTGGTCAATAGCCAAGTAAGAATTTGCTACCCAACCCTCGGTCACATTAAAGGCATCGTAGAA
>JBBSCN010000256.1:0-4022 GCA_038250265.1 Cytophagales bacterium
AATGCAATTTCGTTTCCTTTTGTGCTCAATTCAGAAAATTGGTGCAGCTCGGGATTGTTTCTAAAAAGTTTAGAGGCATAAGCCAACCCTACCAATCGCGGCATTTGTGCAGCGGTGGGAGAAATATCAGCACTACTATTTTTTAATTGAGCAATATTTTTTAGCGCTCCATTTTCGTCCAACATTCGCGTAGCGAAATGGCCATTCATCAATCGACCGGCAGAGGCTGGATCTGCTTTCACATCGGTGTGCGCATATAGCTGAGCGAAATAATGGTGAAGATTCATTTCACCTATGGCCAACATAAATGTTTGATCGCGGTAGTAGCCCGCACGATGATCCCCGTTGCGGAAAACTTTCGCCATTGCCAACTGAGCTACTTCTTTACCATCGCCAAAAATGCCAAACTTGGCCTTACCCATGAATACTTCTTTTCTCCCGACTAGGCTGGCCTCACGACTTTCACACGCCAATTTGTAATCGGCCAAAACCTCTACGCTTTTTTTTGCGGAAACCATCGGAAAGTCTGTTTTGGTCGAGCTCAAACGTGTGCGGTTAATAATTCAAAAATAGAAAAAAACCATCTAGTGTTCAAAGAACAAAAAAATCCCCAAATAAAATAGCGACAATGGGTTTAACCTCGAAAGAATTTCAACCAGTCGCCACTGCTCACCAAGGGATAATTTGCTTTCTCTTGAAACAAATAAATTTTAACCGACTGTTGATCTATCAGTATTATTTCTGAGTGGTAACCATATCCCAACTCCAGTTCGTCAATTTGTTTTTCGATTTCGGGGTTTGTGATTTCAACAACCTCCACCAAAATCCGATCTGCTGTGGAACTTGTTTTGAATGCAAACGGAAAATCACCCAATGAATAAAGTTGAAAGCCCTTCACCCACGTGCTAAACCGATACTCCAAATGCGGCTTGAAAAGGTCATAATTCTGTAGCCCTCTACGAAGCGACCCATAAAACGCAAAGCGATTAGTTGACATCTCGAAAGATATTTAATTTTTTGATCGACTTGCTGTTGACATGCAGCTTTCTATAGGTAGACGGGCTCCTAAATTTCCATCAACTTCCACAAATACCTATTATATTTACGCACTCGTTTGAAAAACGCAATTAGATAACTTTAATCCCATCGATATGATCATCGGAGTTCCCAAAGAAATCAAAAACAACGAAAACCGAGTAGCCTTGACCCCTGCCGGTGCACAAGAATTGAGCAAACGCGGTAACAAAGTGCTTATTCAAACGCAGGCGGGTATTGGCAGTGGTTACAGTGATGAAGAATACATTAGTGCAGGCGCAAAAATCCTTTCAACAGCCGAAGAGGTTTTTGCCTTAGCCGAAATGATCATGAAAGTAAAAGAGCCTATTGAGCAAGAATATAAATTGATAAGAAAAGATCAATTGGTATTTACCTATTTCCACTTTGCATCCTATGAGCCATTGTTACATGCAATGGTAAAGACCGGCTCGGTGTGTTTGGCCTACGAAACAGTAGAACGACTGGACGGAAGTTTGCCTTTGTTGATACCCATGAGTGAAGTAGCTGGGCGCATGTCAATTCAAGAAGGAGCGAAATATTTGGAGAAGCCGATGAAAGGCCGTGGCATTTTGTTGGGAGGCGTGCCCGGAGTAATGCCCGCGAAGGTGTTGATTTTGGGAGGTGGCGTTGTTGGAACCAACGCAGCCAAAATGGCGGCAGGCATGGGTGCCGATGTAATCATCACCGATGTAAATATTAATCGCCTGCGTTATTTAGATGACGTGATGCCGAAGAACGTTCGCACGATGGTGTCCAATGAATACGTGTTGCGCGAATTGGTAAAAACCCATGACTTGATAATTGGTGGAGTGTTAGTCCCAGGCGCGAAAGCTCCTAAACTCATCACCCGCGATATGCTTAAGACCATGCGCCCCGGAACAGTATTAGTTGATGTGGCGGTTGACCAAGGTGGATGTATTGAAACTTGTAGACCCACTACGCACGAAGACCCGACTTACATTATTGACGATGTAGTCCATTATTGTGTAGCTAACATGCCCGGTGCTGTGCCTTATACTTCTACCCTCGCGCTTACGAATGCAACACTGCCTTATGCCATTAGATTGGCAACCCAAGGCTGGAAGAAAGCGTGCAATGAAAACGTTGATTTAAAAAAGGGATTGAATGTGATCAATGGCAAAGTCGTGTACAAGGCAGTTGCTGATGCCTTTAACACACCCTATACTGATGTAAAAGAATTTTTGAGCTAGCTCATTTTCGCCACGGATGCACAAATAAAAATTGATTCATGCACCTTTCTACCGGGCAGGCAAGTTCGTGGCAATCATTTTATTGAAATGCAGGAAAAGATTCTAAAAAAACTGACTCTTCCCCTGCCTTTGAGGCTTCGCAGCAATAGTGCGCCATTCCATTCGTCACCGCCAAATATTTTGCATTCACCGTCATGTTGTAAACAGCCACTTGGTTAAATGCTTTTTGGCTTAGCCGAATATCCGCAGCTTTGCATTCAATCAACATCCAAGGTTTTCCGTCCCGATCAAAAATCAAAATATCAGATCGCTTTTGGAGCGTGTTGTAACTTAGGCTTCCCTCAATTCTGAATAGCGACCTAGGATATTTTAGGTGATGGATTAGGTAATGAATAAAATGTTGCCGCACCCACTCTTCCGGGGTGAGAATAATATACTTCTTCCGAATGATGTCAAAAATCCATACTTTGCCCTGCTCTTTTTTAAGCGTAACTTTAATTTCCGGAAGATTTAGTTTTCGCATTTAAATTTAGCTACACGTTACTGGTTAGTTGGATAGCTTGGTTTAACTTTAAATTTGGCGAAAGCTACGGACTAAGTTTTGAACAAATGAATTAAAAAGTCGGGGATGAAAAACAAAAAAGACATTGTAGAAAATTGGTTGCCACGGTACACGGGCCTAAGGCTGGAAGATTTTGGGCACTACATTTTACTCACAAATTTTGACAACTACGTGCGTAAATTTGCGGAGTGGCATAATGTTCCGGTAACAGGCGAAGATAAGGCAATGCTCAGCGCCACAGCCGAAGGGATTACCATGATTAACTTTGGAATGGGCAGCCCCAATGCTGCCACCATTATGGATTGCCTCACCGCCATTATGCCCAAAGCAGTTTTGTTTTTAGGAAAGTGTGGCGGCTTAAAAGAAAAAAATCACATCGGAGATTTGATATTGCCCATCGCTGCCATCCGTGGCGAGGGAACATCCAATGATTATTTTCCGCCCGAAGTGCCTTCGCTTCCCGCGTTCGCATTGCAAAAAGCCATTTCAACAACTATCCGAGATTACAATCAAGACTATTGGAGCGGCACTGTTTACACCACCAACCGCAGAGTTTGGGAGTGGGACGAAGATTTTAAAAATTATTTAATTAAGATTCGTGCCATGGCAATTGACATGGAGACGGCTACTATTTTCTCTACTGCATTTTACAATGAGATTCCAGCAGGTGCGTTGCTACTGGTTTCTGATTCTCCGATGACACCCGATGGAGTAAAGACCGAAGCCAGTGACAGAGTGGTCACCACAAGTTATGTTGACTTGCATTTAAAGATTGGAATTGACTCGTTGAAACAAATGATCAACAAAGGGTTAACGGTAAAACATTTGCAGTATTAGTACCTAAATTCTGACCTCGTTTCTTTTTCAAATGTCCCTTGAATCAACACAGGGTTGTTTCTCAGCGAGAAACATTTGAGCTGATGGTATCATTGCCTTTCCAATAACATCACTCTGCCTCCATACCGATATGTCCAGTAATGTGTGTCCTGGGCAAAAGAGTGTACAGATATGAACACAAACTACAGTAGCACAAGAAACCTCATACTATAGTATTGAATTTGAAAACATCATTCTAGCTCTGTAAATGAGTTTTCCATAAAAATTTAAGATATTTTATCCGGTACTTGGCCATGCATAGTACTTCTGGCGTATAAGTTGCCAGATAGGACAAAAACGTGCTGTATGAATCTAGA
>JBBSCN010000257.1:0-3942 GCA_038250265.1 Cytophagales bacterium
CGAATTTACAAAAAGTTATTTGTCCTTCGATTGCCGAAGTTGATAGGCTAATTCGATGGATGGCTTTGCCTCTTCTAGCCCAAAACCTCTTCCAGCCAAAATCTCTTTATAACTGTTGGTATGTAACTCTGTAAAGCCATCACTAAATTCAATCTCATCTCCATCCATTTTCAAGGATCGAAACGTACGCTTACCTTTTGCCTTAACTTCAGGCGGAAGATGATCTTCGTTAATACTGAGCGACCAATTGATGTTGGCTCTTTCCAATTCCAACCGCCCAGCGGCATGGTCTGCCTCATACGCAGAGACAGTACTCTTCTTCACATTTCCAAAAACCCACAGCAGCATATCAAAAAAATGAATGCCAATGTTGGTAGCAATGCCACCCGATTTTATTTCTTCGCCTTTCCAACTATGGAAATACCATTTGCCCCTTGAGGTGATATAAATAAGATCCACGTCAAATATCTTCCCGCCTTTTGTTTCCTCCACCTTCTTTTTTAGGGCTTGGATATTTGGGTGGAGACGTAATTGCAAAATCGTATATACTTTTTTACCGGTTTCTTTTTCGATTTCTGCCAAAGCATCCACATTCCATGGATTCAGGACTAACGGTTTTTCGCAAATGGCATCTGCTTGATTGCGCAACGCAAATCGGATGTGTGAATCGTGTAGGTAGTTAGGAGAGCAAATACTTACGAAATCAATTTTTTTACCCAATCGCTTTTGCTTTTCAATATGGCGATCAAACCGCTCGAACTCTGTAAAAAAATCTGCTTGAGGGAAATAGGAATCCATAATTCCTACACTATCAAAACGATCGAGTGCAGCCACTAAGTTGTTGCCAGTATCTTTAATGGCCTGTAAATGACGTGGGGCGATGTAGCCGGCAGCGCCAATCAATGCAAAATTTGCCATGATTGTTAGGATTTAATGATTAACAGGATTTACGCAACAAATCAAAATGTTCATGCTATCAGCCTGTGGCCTGCAGCATGAGGCTCGTGGCCTTGGTTCACAGCCCTCACAGCTTTGATACCACTCCATTTTTCAAATTATATTTTTCACCACTTTCCGGACAGGTGGCATTTCCATTTTTATCGAAAGAAAGTTTGTGGCCATATTCGCTCATCCATCCGGTTTGTCGTGCTGGATTTCCCATTACTAAGGCGTAGTCGGGTACCATTTTGGTTACCACTGCACCTGCCCCGATAAATGCAAAGCTCCCAATACTATGCCCGCAGACAATGGTGGCATTGGCACCAATCGATGCGCCTTTTTTCACCAACGTTTTTGCATATTGGTTTTTTCTGATGACGGCACTTCTCGGGTTTATTACATTGGTGAAAACCATAGAGGGGCCTAAGAATACATCGTCCTCACAAATAACCCCCGTATAAATTGATACGTTGTTTTGTACTTTCACATTGTTGCCTAAAATCACTTCTGGAGACACCACCACATTCTGACCAATGTTACAGTTCTGACCAATTTTACAATTAGGCATGATGTGCGAGAAATGCCAAATTTTTGTACCCACGCCAATCTCACAACCCTGATCTATAATGGCTGTTTCGTGAGCAAAATACTTTTGCGGATCAGACATATTACTGCGCTCTTAGTTTAAAGAATCTTGTTTCTGTTGAGGTTAAGAATATATTTCTCCAATCAAAAAATTGCATACTTCTTGGCACTAGTGCTTGGGGTATTCTTTAATCATATCACAAATGTAAGTCAATTCTTCTTTTGTCATTTCGGTATGAATGGGCAATGAAAGGACTGTTTTTGAAAGTTGCTCCGTTACCGGGAATGAACCTTCCCCGAAGCCGGGCTTGCGGTAAGCCTTTTGAAGGTGCAGCGGCACAGGATAATAAATCATCGAAGGCACACCTTTTGATTCTAAGTATTTTTTAAACTGATCGCGGTCAATGCCCTTTACCTTCAATGTATATTGATGAAAGACATGGGTGGAATTTTTTGCCCTTACGGGGATTTCGATAAACTCACAAGGGCTCAACATTTGATCGTAATAATCAGCTGCCTCATTTCTCTTTTTTGTGTACTCTTCCAAATATTTCAACTTCACTTGCAAGATGGCTGCCTGCAATGTATCCAACCGGCTGTTGATACCAATTATATCATGGTGGTATTTTACTTTCTGGCCATGACTGGCGATCATGGTCATCTTTTCAGCCAACGAGGCATCGAAGGTAAAGAGAGCACCTCCATCGCCATAGCAACCTAAATTTTTTGAGGGAAAAAAAGAAGTAGTACCAATGAGGCCCATGGTGCCAGCCTTTTTTATCGTGCCATCTGTAAATCGGTATTCCGCGCCAAGCGCCTGCGCAACATCTTCAATCACAAATAAATCATATTGCTTGGCTATAGATAAGATTGGCTCCATGTCGGCACATTGCCCATATAAGTGAACGGGCACAATGGCTTTGGTTTTAGATGTAATCTTTTCTTCAATCTTCGTAACATCCAAATTAAATGTAGCAGGATCCACGTCTACAAATACTGGCGTAAATCCCAATAGTGCTATCACCTCCGCAGTGGCAACATAGGTATGCACTGGCAAAATGACTTCATCACCCTGCCTTAATCCTAGCGCCATCATGGCTATTTGCAACGCATCTGTTCCATTGGCGCATGGAACGACATCTACATTTTGATTTTTAACTGAAAGTGCCTTTGCAAATTCACCCACAGCCGGGCCTTGAATAAAAGCTGTCGAGAACAGCACCGATTCAATAGCTGAATCGATTTCCGATTTTATACGCAGATATTGCCCCTGCAAATCAACCATGTGAATTTTTGTCATCGGTTGGCCTTACTATTTTTCTCCCACTGCCAAGCATGTATCAGCGAATCTTCAAGTGATAGTTTGGTCTTCCATCCCAGCAGTTTCTCAGCCTTGGCTGGATTGGCATAAATTTTTTCTACATCGCCAGCCCTGCGCGGACCAATTTCATAATTTAATTGTATTCCGGTGGCCGCAATAAACCTCTTTATTAAATCTAAAACAGTCACGCCTTCACCTGTTCCCAGATTAAAAACTTCACAGCGATTAGCCAGTGTACTTACTTTTTTCAAAGCTGCAATATGGGCTTTCGCCAAATCTACCACATCAATAAAGTCGCGAACGCAACTTCCATCTGGCGTATTATAATCATTCCCAAACACGGTTAGCTTCCCGCGAAGACCTATAGCAGTCTGAGTCACGTAGGGAACCAAGTTGCCCGGGACTCCAATCGGTAACTCTCCGATCAAAGCAGAAGGATGTGCCCCCACTGGATTGAAATAGCGCAACGAAACGGCTCTTAATTTTGGATTAGCACGTGTGCTGTCTTCTAAAATCCGTTCACACATTTGCTTGGTGGCTCCATAAGGAGATTCTGCTTTTTTAAAAGGTGCTGTTTCATCGACCACGGCTTGGTCGGGTTGTCCATAAACAGTGCAAGAAGATGAAAAAATTAATTCTGTTACCCCATGCTTTTCCATAGTGCTCAACAAAGAAACCATGGAGCCAATGTTGTTCTGGTAATAGAGTAACGGATTTACGACCGATTCATTTACGGATTTATAAGCGGCAAAGTGAATAACAGATTCAATTTTTTCCTTTTCAAAAACAAAATCTAGAAATTTTAGATCTCCACAGTCACCTTGATAATAAATGAGTTTTTGATTGGTGATTTTTTCAATGCCATCTATCATCCTCTTTTCACTTCGCGAAAAATCATCAATGATGACTATGTCAAATCCTTGTTGAATTAACTCAACAGCTGTGTGTGAACCAATGTAACCGGCTCCACCTGTTAATAGAACTTTTTTTGTGCTATTCATTTGACTATAATCTTGCGCTCACTTCTCCCTTATCCAAAAATCCTTTCACGTCATAAATAATTGTTCGATCGTTCTTAATGGAGTTCCATTTTAACG
>JBBSCN010000258.1:0-3921 GCA_038250265.1 Cytophagales bacterium
AAATATCAATGTAGATAAATGGACAAGATATCTTTACAGAAGAGAAACATGGTAAAAGAGGTTAGTATGGATATGGCCTGTAATATTGGCTTGGCTGTTCAGAACAGTTTCCCTAACGGTACCATGGTTATAGACCGTTTTCATGTAGTGCGCTTAGTGATGGATACCATGCAACACATACGGGTTATTTTTCGCTGGAAAGCGATAGCGGAAGAAAATACAGCCATCAAAAAAGCCAAAGGAAAAAACGAAAAGTATTATCCCGAAATACTAGCAAACGGAGATACGAATATCACTTGGATAACATCCTGAACTTCTTTGTTAACAGAAGCACCAATGCAAATACTGAATCATTTAACTCTAAAATAAAAGGCTTTAGGGCAAATTTAAGAGGGGTAAAAGATGTAAAATTCTTCCTCTTTAGATTGGAAAAACTTTTTGCCATTGAGCTACTCCACAGAAAATGAATGTGATCCCTAAAAAGGTATATTGGGTGATATTATAACCCAGACCGTCTGCTGTTTCTTGAATGTGCGAAACTAAGTTGCTTTGGAAAAAAAGAAAAAGTCAGCCCTTTTGGGCCACAAGAAAACCAAGATTTAACCAGGATCTTTGATTTTGTACGCCAGACTGTACGGGCATTTATAAAAAAGTAGAAAACAGGCCAAAAGCCTATTTTCTACTTTTATTGTGGAGCTGCAGGGAATCGAACCCTGGTCCAGAGAAGATGAACGTGTACCTTCTACATGCTTAGTTGCCTTTGATTGTCGGAAGTATCAAGCCAGGCAACAGCCTAAAACACTTCGTAGTTACTGTTTTCTCGACAGCCCCGCGCAACAACGGAGCGGCCCAGTTCAAGCTGTCGACACCGCTGATCCACACCCGCAGAACAGAGGTATGGGCGATGATGGCCTCCCACTTCTTAAGCGGGACAAGCTAACCTAACGGTACGTCAGATTAAGCAGCCATGGCGTAAGTATCTTCGCCACGTAAATTGTCGGGACCATCTTTCAAGGCTCTCATCCCATGAGCCTGCATGCTTACTCACACCCTCACGCGTCCTGTCAAAACCGGTCAGCCCCAGTTTCTCTATTTATAATGTTGAATTTTCAACTGGTGAATTACTTACAAAAGTACACGAAAAATAGTTCATCCAAGATGTTGGGCAGCGGCCGGGCTGTCGCTACTCGCCACCACACGCACATGCCACTTCGGGCTCAAACATGCGCTCCATCCCTGCTGCATCGTTACTTTTTAAACTTCTTTCCCAAACTCGATACTGCTGCTACATTAAAAAAGCCAACTGCCTTTTTGCCATTTGGGTTTGGGTTTACAATATTGGTCGAAACATTGGCTAAAGGTTTCGAAAATAATTCAGAGAATCCACCAGGACGATTGGTTTGCTCAGCCAATTGTCTCAAATAAGCAAAACTCTGTAACGTAATCGAGTGAATTTCCACCATTACTGAATCTCCTGGAATGTAAGGAGACAATGCGTTGTCATTCTCGTCAGTATCGTTGGGATTGATTCGGTTGCGGATAGGAGGGATAAAATCAACTAAAATAGGAATGTTGTTTTCGATCCGGCTAAAAAATGGGCCGCCCGCGTCAAAACCTGCGTCATAGGCCACGTTTATTTCTGAAGGCTTGTTTAAAAAAATACCATTCTTAAAGGTTTTTATCCAATAGGTATCGCCCAGACCAATCACATCTTTAGCGAAAAACTGCGCGAGATAAAAATCTGGATTCTGTTGATCCGGCTCATTCTTTTTATATTGGATTGAATCAATGGGAGGCACTGGTCCCATCTTTGAAGTTGATTCATAAACATCAGTTCCAACCTGCACCGTTAGTTTGTAAGACAGGCCTACCATGCCAAATACTTCATTGCCCACTGGCGTCCAACTGTAGTAGCCTGGCTTTGCAGGATCTTCCAAAAAATTGTACGTCTTCGATCCATTTTCAATAACGGTTATGATGGCATTAGACACGGGCGGAGGTAATTTATTTTCGAAATAGGGCTGCGTCTGCGAGAGTATAATTGTTTGACTACCCGGCATATTCGTAACCCATGCGTCTACCACCAGCAAGGGTTCTGCGTTTTGTAATTCTGGTGAAATGATGGTCTCACAACCAATGAAAATGATTGCTGTAATTATGATTAAGAAAAAATATTTCAATGTTTTCATCTGCTTAGAATTTGAAGTTGTAGGAAACGGAAGGAACTAAGCTGCCGATAATGGCCAGCTGCGTAGCTTGTGAACTGATCGCTTGCCCCTGTGGCACACGCTGATCATTTTGAGAGAAGTAAATCGAGAATGGATTTTGACGAGCGTATACGTTGTAGATGCCAAATACCCAATAGTCACTGTTCTTGCGTTCTTTGCCATTGGACCTGATTTTTCTCCCCTCCATTCTAAACGAAATATCCAATCGATGAAAGGCGGGAAGATTCACGTTGTTACGTTGATCATTTGAATTGTATGGCACTAGAATCCCTTGGCTCACATAGCGAGAGGTAGGGAACGTGGTAGGTGTACCTGATGTGTAAACGAAATTAGCAGAGAACGACCACCTTTTATTGATATCGTAGAAAGCGGCTACTTTCAAATTGTGGGTTTGATTGAAGCGGGTGGCGTACCAGTCGTTGTTATTGATACCATTCACTCTCAATTCTGATCGGCTCAAAGTATAACTGACCCAACCCGTTAACCTTCCTGTCTTTTTTTGAAAATAGGTTTCTAATCCATAAGCGCGTCCTTCACCCGAAAGAAGGTCGCCTTCCAAGTAGCGATTGATGAGTAAATCCGCGCCATCGATGTAGTCGATCTGGTTTTGTGTTTTCTTGTAATAACCCTCCAACGAAAGTTCAAATTGCCGCGTAGCGCCTATGTCTTTAAACCAACCGATTGTATATTGATCACCTAGCTGTGGTTTAATGTTGTTAGTGCTGGGGTTCCAAACATCCAATGGATTGGAAGCGGTCGTATTTGAAACAAGATGTAGGTATTGCACCATACGGTTGTAACTGCCTTTGACGGAGGAGGTAGGGGAAGATTGCACTTTGAATGAGAGGCGTGGTTCCCAATTTCCATAGGAAGCAATCACCTCACCGCTTTGATAGTATTGCGAAGAGATGGGTCTGCGTCTTGTGCCTGGGTTCTCGTTGCTGTAAGTATAAACTGAGTCGGGTCCGTAATAATTGAACAAGGAGTAACGCAACCCGTAGTCTACCGTTACTTTAGGACTTACTTTTTGAGAGTTACTGATGTAAAATGAAGTTTCAAAATTATTTTTTTTTGGAATACTAACATCCGTGGGTGTTCCATTGCTTACACCGACTGCATTGGCAGGTTCAAACGTATAGAAAATCGCTTCTGCGCCAAAGTTCAATTCATTGTTGTTATTTATAAAGTAGGTAAACTGCGGCTTGAAGATATAGTTTGAGATGACAGAGTTCCACTTAAACGAATCGTTATCGTTTCTTCCAAACTGCAGGCTGTAATCATAATTGCTATACACGGCTGTGAAGTTGGAGAAGAGGCGATCGTTGAAGATATGATTCCAACGTAGAGTGCCCGTAGCATTTCCCCAACTAAATCCTTGGTTGCGCTCGAACTTAAAATTGTCTCTGCCAAAAAAGCCAGAGAGGTAGACACGATTGTTTTTATTGATATTGTAATTTGTTTTGAGCGTGACGTCATAAAAATTCAACGCTCCACCATCTTGCAACAACGGAACAAAAGGCCTCGCCAATACATCGATGTAAGACCTCCTCAACGCAATGATGAATGATGCTTTATCTTTGATCAGTGGTCCTTCCACTGCCAATCGACTAAAGATAGTGCCAATGCCACCAGTAGCTTCAAATTTTTTACTGTTCCCTTCTTTTAATCTTACGTCCAGCAAAGAAGACAAACG
>JBBSCN010000259.1:0-3912 GCA_038250265.1 Cytophagales bacterium
CTTCCGCTCATTGATATATCGTTGGCGGTGGCATAGCCTTTCAACGTTACACTTCCAGATCCGCTGACTTCAGTTTTTAAATTATTGCCTTTGATATCTAACTCAATGCTGCCGCTGCCCGCCACGCCCAGGCTTAAATAATCTGAAGCAATGGAATTTTCAGAAATAATTTTGCCACTGCCATTCACTTGCAGTTCAGAAATATTTTTTACGCTCACCATTAGTTTCATCGTAGGCTTTAACTTGATGTCGTCAATTTTTGACCAAATGCTTTTGTTGGGGCTGTCGGGTTTTCTTTCTACGTTGATCAACAATACGCCATTCTCTACTTTGATAGTAGTCAGTTCATAAATTTCTGTCAATGCCTCAACACTGACTTCTTGTTTATTAGTTTGCTTTAGGTAAACAGTATAATTGCTATTTACATAAATGCTTTTGAACTCCGGTAACTCCAATATCTTTTTCGTGGTCTGCGCGAACGTGAACGAGGCGATGCAGAGAGAAAGCAGGGAAACAACGATAAGGGCAAGCAGGTAATTGATTTTTCTCATAGAAATTTTAAGTTGAATAGGCGAAATGTCAATGATGTAATTCATAAAAGGGGGGTTGTTTCGATAAAGTTACGAAGTGAACGACAAAATGCCAATACTAAGGGTTGACTCATTTTCGCTTTTTCTGATTGAATATAAATCGAAAGACGAGGATGAAAGCGAAAAGCCCGAGGCAAAGCATCAAAAGCACTCCTGGGGTCACCAATTTTATTGCGTGCATGGTTATTCTTTTTTTTGACCCTCGGAGGTTGTAAAAACCTCCGAGGTCTTAGTTGATGTTGTCTGTTAAAATCTGATTCTGACCTGAAATCTAACATCATTTCGGGTATTTCCCACTATTGTTTCTCTGCCAGATCCAATCACATCGCGGTCCGTAAAACGGGATTGTGCCCATCTTATCCAAAAATCCAGTTTTTTGCTGACCCTGCACTGCAGTAATAAAAAGTGCCGAACACCTCTGCCGCTATAGGCAGGGAAAGTAAATGCCAGCCATACATCTCGCTCGTAAACGTATATTCGGTTGTCATAATCTTCCGTATCAAACAACACATATCTTCCTGATAGAGAAAGTTTACCCCAGTCGAACGAAGCGTCTTGCATAATGGCCATGCCCTCCGTATTCTTTCCGGCCAATTCAAAGGTGCTGAACTGTGCACGGCTTTTAAATGTGAGCGAAGCGGAGGCCGCATAGTCAATGTTTACCCAATAGTTTCTTTTTATACCTGGTGCAGTTAAGTACAGATTTGCTTCGGTGCCCGTATTTCGTTGTTTGCTTTCTTCCCTTGCTTGAAGGAAGAGGTAAATAGTTTTAGTCGGCCGATAGTTAAACCGAATTAACCATTCACTGCCGTCCGATGGCGAGTAGCTTCTGTATTTTAGCCAAGGGAAGCGAAAAAGATCGGCATAGCCTGCCAGCGATGTTTTCTTGTTGAATGAATACTTCCATCCCCAATATAATCCGGTTTCGTTTTGTGGAATGGAGTTTTCTGCCAATGCGTTGCTGTAGAAGCTGTAAAAATTCCGATCAAAGTTTCGATAGTGAAGTGATACATCGAGTTTTGGGGTGAGACTAGCCAGCATTCCCAGAACGGCTGCACTTCCATGCTGAAGTGTGTGGGCAAATTCGCTAAAGAGTGTTACGTTGCGGATCGAGTAATTGAAAAACGTGCTCATGTTTGTATTTTCTTTTCCGTTGAATTGAAATTGGTTGTGAGGCGTGCTCCTTCGCGAGAGAGGTAGGCTAAATTGAGTGGAATGAACCAATACACCCGCATCGATGTATTGATTTTTGTAATTGGCTACCAACGCTAGGTTGGTTTCCATCAACGCATTTCGGTTTGCTATTTCATTTTGTGTGCGATGCAGCCCCGAAAATCCAAACGATGAAATAGCTTGAACAGAGTCTTGCACGTTGCCATCTCGCCCACGCGTTGATGCCATCGCATGTATGGTGAAATTTTTTGCGGCTACATAAGATACGGCAGCCCCCCGAAAGTAACCCGCTTCATATAACGATGTGTAGGGCATAAATCCAAGATTACTTCTTCGTACCGTAGTGACTGCTTCACCATTTTTACCAATGCCAAACACCGAGCCCAAGACGATGCCCTGTCCAAATTGCGCTTGAAAATCTCCCAAAATCAAGTTTTTGATTCTCCCTTTGTTTAGGGTTTGCGCATGAAAGGAGATGTAATCAAAGCCGTAGACTTTTTTTGCAGGGTTCCATATCAATTTTTCTCCGGCATCTTTTTCAAGTGTGAACCCCAAGCTAAAATCTCCGGGTTTGCTGGTGCGAAAGCGGGCATAGAAATTTCCGGGGTCACCAGCATACCGACTACTGCTATCGGTATTATTTGAGTAGCCTTTTTGATCTTCAAGGGTTTGTGTATAGCGCAAAAGCAGGTAGTTGTTTTGCTCCTCTAAAATTCTTTTGAATACATTTTTATTGAAGTAGGCACTTTCATCTATAACCGTTACAAACGGGATTAATTTTAAGAAAATTTCTTTTGAGAAGCCCTCTATGTTTTGTAATTCATACACAGATTGAAATGGCCCCGCTTCCCTTCGATAAGAGAGCAAAGATTGGATTTGTTGCGGACTTAAAAGATAGAAGGCGCGTAGTTGCTCATCGGTTACTCTGTTTAGATCCAGTGGATTTGAAATTAACTGCAGGTAGTTTTCATACAAGTCCTGATAGTTGATACCTAGCTCTTGTGTAGCAAAAATATCGTCCACTAATGTCGAGGGATTGATTTCTTTGCGGGGATAATCTTGCGCGCGACTGATGCAATGAAGAAAAGTAAATGCTAGTATAAGTACGCTGATCCTCATTTTTTTTCCTTGGCGGGGATCAAGTAGATGGCTGATGCTTGATGAGTGGTGCCTGCCAACTGATTGAAACGAATAGCATAGTCAACTTTTAGATTTTTTTTGTGAAAGCCCAACCCAAAGAAGGCCGCTTGTGGGTTAAAGTTAAATCCCGTGCGGACGAAAACATTTTTATAAATCGAATACTCTAGCCCGGTTCGCCAAGTAGGTTTGTAATCAATGTCTTTTTGCAGTTCGGTGGTTATAAATATTTTTTCAGACGGTTTTACACCAACACCCAAAACCAATTGCGTAGGCAGTCGATCCCCATCGCGGTTGCGCAAAGCCGACTGGGTTAGGTTATTGACGTATGCACCAATGTTAATTTGCGGAGTGAGTTGTGTAATTCCGCCAAAATCTAGCGTTACAGTATTGCTGGTTCCAAATCCATCGGCTCGGTATTGAACGTAGTTGACTTTTATTCCCAACGAAGTGACTCCAATTTGATTTGCAAAGCCAGCGGAAATGAGTTGTTCGCTGTAGATGTCATCACCAAATCGGAATACACCAAAGCCAATGTTGCCCCAGCGTTGGTTTGTAGTCACTGCCACGGCCATCCGGTTGGCACCGAGCAAAGATGGGACTGCTTCATAGGCAAAGCCCACACTTTTATTCTTTAGACTGGCAAGTCCGGCAATATTGTTGAACAGGCTCCACTCATCTGAATGTGTGGCAGAGGTATTGGCCATCCCAGCTTGACGCGCGCCCATCAATGTGGAAATACTCTGCGCTACAGGCTGCTGTGCGCAAAATAAGCACATGAGAAGTAAGATATTGGATCTCACATAGCAGGGTTTGATACACTAAAGTAAAAGATTTGAGTTATGAATTCTAGAATTCTTTCTTCAAATTGAAGAAAAAGCCTTGCGTACCTTCACGCGTGAAAGTATATTCTATCCGCAAAACCGCATCGTAGGGGAAAACAAAGTCCACTCCGCCACCATAGCCAGCCAGTAATTTGTTCGACAACCGAGTATTGAGATTGAGGGATTCA
>JBBSCN010000260.1:0-3846 GCA_038250265.1 Cytophagales bacterium
GTTTCTTTTACCAAGTCGGTTACTACAATTTCTGATTTGAAAGTGTAGGCACCTGTCTTTTCAGACCGCACTGCCCGTATTACTTTTGCGTAGTTTTTAGTGTCTGTTTTCTTAAGCGATGCAACAACTTTCTTTGCCATGGTTATTTAATTTCTTTGTGAAGAGTTTGTTTTCTCAAGATCGGGTTGTACTTCTTCAGCTCGATACGCTCCGTAGTGTTCTTACGATTCTTAGTGGTAATGTGACGGCTCATGCCGGGCATACCGCTCGCCTTGTGCTCGGTGCATTCTAAAATTACCTGTATCCTGTTTTTGTTCCTTGCCATGATGTTCTAATTTTTAAAATGTTAAGAGGTAAAAGTTCCCTTTTCCTTTGCTGCTTTCAAAACGGCTGAGATTCCTCTCAAATTGATCGTTTTGATCGCTTTGGTACAAACCTTTAAGGTAATCCACTTATCTTCTTCAGGAACAAAAAACTTCTTTGTTTGAAGGTTGGGGTAGAATTTACGCTTCGTTTTGTTGTTAGCGTGCGAAACTTTATTACCCGATTGTGGTCTCTTTCCTGTAATTTGACAAACCCGTGCCATAAATATTGGTTTTTTAGCCCTTTTCAAAAAGGGATTGCAAATATCGGTAAACGACACCTAATTATCCAAGTGATGCCAGAAATTATATAAAGTTTGTTATTTCGATATGTTTTGAGGTCTTTGGGAAATGAAAAGATCTGTTTTTATCTCCTTCCTGTGCTTTGCCTGTGTTTTTAATCTTGTTGCCCAAGACAGGAGTATTGACAGCCTGCTTTTCGTACTCAAAGCACAATCGGGTAAAAACCAAGCTAAGACGCTGATTGAGCTTTGTTTGGAGTATCGATTCATAAATGCCGACAGCGCCAGGCAATATGGTCTTAAAGGTTTGGCGCTGTCGCGCGAATTAAAATCACCGGAGTTAGAGGTAGAGGCATTGAATTGCATTGGGATTACCCACGAGGCTCAAGGAAACTACGACCAAGCATTGGAATACGAGCTTCCCGCGTTGGCGATTCGGAAAAAGATTAACGATCCTGTTAAAACGGCACGGTCGTTAAACAATATCGGGATTATATATGATGAAAAAGGTAACTACGCCAAGGCATTAGAATATTATTTTGAGGCCAGAAAGATATTTGAAAGTGCGAAAGAAATGTCATTGGTAGCAATGGTAATTAGCAATATTGGCATCGTTTTGAAAGCGCAAAAAGAATACGGTAAAGTAATCAGCTATTACTATGAAGCATTGGGCATTTACAAAAAGCTAAATAATAAGTTTGGAGTGGCCGCATGCCACGCCAACCTTGGGTCTTTGTATCTTAACCTTTATCAATACGACAGTGCCTTATTTTTTTCTCAGAAGGCTTCGCAAGAATTTGAAGAACTAAATAATCAGCAATTTTTGGCCACGTCTTTATTTAATGCTGGCAAGGCGTATTTTAAATTGGGAAAAGAAAATGAAGCCAGAGAAACATTGACAAGAGCAAAGACCTTGTGTGAAGTGTATGACAATAAAAAGGAACTGTCTTCAGTTTTGATATACTTGGCAGGCATAGAGAGAGCAGTTGGGAATATTGCTGAAGGACTTGAGCAAGCCGCTCGTGGGCTTACAATTGCTCAAAACATTGGCGCGCGCGAAGAGGTTATGCAAGCGAGGAAAGAGCTATCGCTATTATGGGTTGCCAAAAGTGATTTTAAAAAAGCTTTTTCTTATTATCAATCCTACGCTTCCATAAAAGACTCGTTGTACGAAAGCGAAAAATCAAAACAGATATCCGAATTACAAACCAAATATGAAACCGAAAAAAAGGAAACGCAAATCAATTTGCTTACCCAAGAAACTAAACTCAAGAGTGTACAACTCCGCCAAGGCATATTGGCGATGACAGTTTTAGTTTTGCTATTGGTTGCCCTAGTCGGTATTGGTCTATTGTTAAGAAATCGCACTAAATTAAAACAGCAATCCGACCTAGATGCTGCCCGCGCAGAACTTCGTCAGCAGCAATTACAAGCGGTGATTGCCTCGCAAGAAGAAGAGCGCAAGCGTTTCGCTGCCGATTTGCACGATGGTTTAGGCCAAATGATTTCTGCTATGCGACTGGGTTTATCAAAAAACAAGATAGATACTTCGTCAGTCCAATATGCGCTGGGTCTGATGAACGATATGAACCTAGAGATACGCAACATTGCATTCAATTTAATGCCACAAGTATTGATGAAAGACGGGCTGCACGAGGCACTTCAAGAATTTGCACAACGTCTGTCTAATTCAGGCGGTATTAAGATTGAAGTACAGACTTACAATTTGAATCAGGATATGACTTCAGAGCAGCGAATTGCTCTCTACCGAATTTGTCAGGAGTGGGTGAATAACGTAATCAAGTACAGTGACGCCAAAGAAATTATGATTCAAGCCGTGCAACATGCCGAAGAGTTGGTGATCACTATTGAAGACGATGGAAATGGATTTGATCAAGGGCTTTTGACAGAAGGAAAAGGAAACGGTTGGAAGAATATTAATTCTCGCCTAAGCCTCATTCGCGGCACTATTGATATAGACACGCTGCTACACAGGAAGGGTACTATTTCTATTATTTCAGTCCCCACGTAGGTCTCTACGTACCGGCACGGAGTGGAAATACCAGTCAGAGGGTATTTCCCTGAATATCTTAATTCACAACCTTTGATAGTAATATCAACAGAGGATGGAAGAATACATTTGTAAAAACTCAGTAAACGAGAAACCACTGACCGTACACTTGTTGGATTCGCATGTAGAATGGCAACAGGGCGAGAAGGGTGGTCACACTTCATATTATGACATAGTTTCAATTAGACTAACTCAAAGTAGCAAGGTGTTTAAGATGAAAATCGAATTAGATAATTTGCGATCAATTACACTTACCAATCGGTTTTATCTAACGCGGTTGACTTTTGAAGATCGATCAAGGCAATACAATACATTCGTTCGCATGCTGCACCTACATTTAAAAAACATACCTACCGCTTCGTTTTCTGTTGGATCTTCTTGGTGCGAATTGATTTTGCCTTCTAAAAAATACCAACCAGAAAGCATTCCGCTGGAGTATTTGCCTTGAAGAACAGTTTATCCGGTGGTTAAGCTTGCTACTCGTAGTATAGAAAAATAATGGAAGCACAAATTAAATTATTATTTTTCACGTAGGATGAGGCGCGAATAAATTTTATGAATGGTTAACATGACTATAAAAATACTATTGGTAGATGACCACCGCATCGTGCTGGACGGGTTGAATGCTCTGTTCGACAATGATTCGGAGTTTGAAATAATAGGGGCCGTTAGTTCACCAAAAGAAGCATTGGAAAAATTGAATATTCAGCAGCCCGATATTTTATTGACTGACTACACTCTTCCGGGGATGACGGGCCTCGAACTTTCCACGAAAGTAAAAGAATTATACCCGCAAGTGAAACGGGTGATCTTGAGCATGCACGATGAAGGCCACTTGGTGAAACAGGTAATGAAAGAAGGAGTCGATGGATATTTATTGAAAAACATTCAGCAAGGTGAACTTAAAGCTGCCCTACGGCAGATTATGCAAGGCATGCCCTACATCAGCCCTGAGATCACAAAGCAACTAATGACGGGGCTTGCCAACGAAAGTAAGCATGTGCTCCTCACAGATCGGGAACAAGAAATCGTGAAATTGATCGTAAAAGAATTTTCAAATAAACAAATTGCTGAGAAGTTGTTTATTAGTGAAAGAACGGTGGAGACACATCGAAAAAATATATTCCGCAAAACCAACACAGCCTCTTTGGTGGGCTTGGTAAAGTTTGCA
>JBBSCN010000261.1:0-3842 GCA_038250265.1 Cytophagales bacterium
CTGATCGCATCAATGAAACGCTTCTCCGATTTTTTCTCTGAGGCTGGCGCAATAGTTACTTGATTAAATGGCGCATATACATCACTCAACTCTGTTTCAGTATTGGCTGCCGGATGGGTTTCCTCAAATGCACCAGCCAGACCATCTTCAATTTCTTTTTTAATCTTTTTGCGAATGGAATCAATAAACTTTTGGTCAATTACTTTTTCGGTTAACAGAAAATTTTCATAGTTATCGAGTGGATCTTTCTTTGCCCATTCATCCATCAATTTTTTCGGAACGTACTTTGTGCCGCTGGCTTCTTCGTGGCCGCGCATACGGAAGGTCATGCATTCGAACAAAATGGGGCGAGGATTTTTGCGCAAGCTCTCCGCCAATGATTTTACTTTATCGTACACTTCCAGCACATTGTTGCCATCTACTTGTACGCCTTCTATTCCATAACCGATTGCTTTATCAATAAATTGTTTGCAGCGAAACTGCTCGCTGCTTGGTGTCGATAGTCCGTAGCCATTATTTTCAATGACAAAAATCACAGGCAAATCCCATACGGCCGCTACGTTTACGGCCTCATGAAAATCGCCTTGGCTAGTGCCACCATCTCCATTAAAAACCACGGTGACTTTGCCCTCCTTTTTCAATTTAGTTGCCAACGCAATTCCATCGGCTACTCCATTTTGTGGCCCCAGATGGGAAATCATTCCTACAATGTGATGTTCGTTAGTTCCGAAGTGAAAGGAGCGATCGCGACCTTTTGTGTAGCCACTCATGGTGCCCTGCCACTGGGCAAACAATTTCTCAAACGGCATGTCGCGCCCAGTGAACACGCCCAGATTGCGGTGCATGGGCAAAATATATTCGCCTTTATCTAGTGCTGCTGTAATGCCAACCGAAATGGCCTCTTGCCCGATACCACTAAACCACTTACTGATTTTACTTTGACGAAGCAGAATTAACATCTTCTCTTCAATCATGCGCGGTTTTACCAATCGCTCATACAGATGTTGAAGGGTTTCGTCAGAATGTTTCTTGCGGAGGAATTTCATAACAAATGGAATTGCTGCAAAGTTAATGGAGTTTTTGAGTTTGCTTTTTTAAAGCTAGACCGAGCCACAAACTTTTAGGCAAAGGGTCTCGGCTAGGGATAGAAGCGGCACCCCGCAGTGGCAAGGGTTTGCGCGAAGGCACGAGGAGTATAGCGGATAGCCCGTTGGCCTAGCGCCTCGCATGGCCAAGACGCAACAAATAATAGCGTTGAAAAATTAGAGCAAATATGTGCGAAATTATTGATGATCTAATTTACGCCATAGCCTTCTCTACAGTCATCTCCATATCCGGCTTGCTCTCATCCGTCAAAGCAACTTTACCTCTTTCATTGCGCGTGATGCGGGAATAAAGAGAAATGTTTTTGTCGAACAAAAAACGAAAGAAAAGCTTAAACCAAGAGGTGTGAGATTGTAACGAATCATAATGTTCAGATGCTTTATTCTTCAATTGTGGAAGCTTATTCCACGGCACACTGGGGAAATCATGATGTTCGTTGTGGTAACCCACATTAAATGCCAACGTGTTCAGCGGACCATAGTAGCTGTAGGTCTCCTGTTTTTCATCGAGCGTCAGATAATGTTCTTGAATCCATCGTGCGCCAAGGGGATGTAGGCCAACTGAAAAGAAGAAACTAATCAGCATAAACGCCAATGCTTTTGGGCCAAAGAAATAAACAATCGCCACATCAAAAGCAATCTGCAAGACCCAATTAGTGATAATCCAACCGTCCACGGGTTTGATTTCGCGTAGGCGAAACGTTCTGAACACTTGGAAAAAGGGATAGAGCAATAACCAAAATGCTTTTCCAACAGTGGAATTATTGAATAATCGCGCTTCCCAAAAATCAGGAAGATCGGCATCTAATTCGTGTACACCTTGAAAGGAGTGATGTTTTATGTGATACCGTTCGAATGATATAGCAGATGGAAATACATGGGGCATGTTAGAAACAATGGCCGCTAATCTGTTCAACGTTTTATTCTTGAACAACAAATGGTGTGAACACTCGTGAATCATAACAAACAGCGCATGATTGAAAAACGCACCCACCACATATGCCACCAATACAACCCACCACCAAGAACTGTCCTTGAGAAAATAGCCCATGGCCACCATACCACCCACTAAACCTAAAATAGCGAAAATGGTCAATGGATTCTTGCCCATCAGTTGCTTCACCTCCGGATGAGATTTTAATATTTGAGCGGTTCTGATTCGGTGGGGCTCTGGGCTACTGGAAAAACGAAATTGGTCGGTCATGATGTAATGAAATAAGGTCGTAAAATTACGGAATTGTAAGCGTAAAACAGAAAGGAATCGAGATTGTTGAAACCAGTATGGAAAAACTACGCTAATTTTGGTGCAATGATAGTATTTAATGAGTTTGTGCTTGCCAATGGTTTGCGCGTGATTGTGCACGAAGATCCAACCGTGCAATTGGCCGTGATGAATATTTTGTACGAAGTTGGCTCACGCGATGAGGACCCGAAAAAAACAGGCTTTGCCCATTTATTTGAACACTTGATGTTTGGGGGCTCGAAAAATATTGCAAGCTATGACGAACCTCTTCAGTTAGTGGGCGGAGAGAACAACGCTTTCACTAGCACGGACATTACCAATTATTATTTGACCGTACCTGCGGCCAATCTCGAAACAGGTTTTTGGTTGGAGAGCGACCGCATGATGAGTTTGTCTTTCGATCCCAATGTATTGGAAGTGCAGCGCAAAGTAGTGATAGAAGAATTTAAGCAACGGTATTTAAATCAACCTTACGGGGACGTGTGGTTGAAACTTCGTCCGTTGGCGTATAAAAATCACCCGTATCAATGGGCTACTATTGGTAAAGAAATCAGCCATATCGAAAATGCTACGCTGGATGATGTAAAGGATTTTTTCTTTCAACATTACCTCCCGAATAATGCTGTGTTGGTGGTTGCCGGAAACGTTAAGCTTGATCAGGTAAAGAAATTATCTGAAAAATGGTTTGGTCCAATCCCGGCAGGGAAAAGGCCCGCTCGGAATTTGGTAGCCGAGTCAAAGCAACTTGAAAAACGAGTCCAAAATGTGGAAGCGAAAGTTCCGGCCGATGCACTGTATAAAACATGGCACATGGCCGGACGCTTTGATCCAGACTACTATGCTACTGATTTTTTGAGCGATATTTTGAGCCGAGGCCACTCCAGTAGGCTCTATCAAACCCTTGTAAAAGAAAAAGAAATTTTCACCTCTATATCTTCGTTTGTTACGGGCACGGTGGACCCAGGCTTATTTGTGGTAAGTGGACGTGTGCGAGAAGGAATTGATTTAAAAGAAGCCGAAAAAGAAGTTGATGCGATTCTAGCGCAAGTGGTGCTGGAGGGTGTAACCACAGAAGAGCTTGAAAAAGTAAAAAATCAAGCAGAAGCTAGTCTAAAATTTGGTGAGGTAGAAGTGATGAATCGCGCCATGAACTTGGCTTTCGCTTCGCTTTCCGGAGATGCGAACTTGATAAACCGCGAAGCGGAAATCATGGAAGGTATTTCGTTGGCCGACATGAAACGAGTAGCTGGTTCTATTTTGAGAGAGGAGAATGCGAGCGTGATGTATTACAATGCAACAAAATAGCAAATGAAATTGCGCGTAGGCCTTGGCTTTGATGTACACCAATTAGAAGAAGGGCGAGACTTTTGGTTGGGTGGAATTAAACTGCCGTCAGGAAAAGGAGCCGTTGGCCACTCCGATGCCGATGTATTGATCCACGCCATTTGTGATGCCTTGTTGGGTGCGGCCAATCTACGCGACATTGGGTTTCATTA
>JBBSCN010000262.1:0-3741 GCA_038250265.1 Cytophagales bacterium
CAATCGAATCCTAACTTTTTGTTTGTCAACAGTGATGATGGCAGAATTTATAAGTTCGCTTCGGTATTTTTCTAAAATTTGTCTGCTAACGCTCCCTAATTCAGTTGCGGAATGATCTACTATTCTGATGATACCACAATGCGGCTCGCGTCTAAAGACCGCCAATTCTCCGAAGTCTTTATCCAGAGTAATAAGAATACGCTTTTCTTTATAAGCAAATCGGATGATTGCTTCATCTCCTGGATCCTTAAGGAAATCACCAACCCACACAACATCGCAGCCAGCTTCTATCAAAGGGTTTTTTGTACCCGCCCAAACACAGCTATCAAGCAATATCTTAGCTTCAATCATGCCGCATTGAATTCCACTCGCTCGTGGCTTACCATTCTATGGGCGTACAACAAGCAAGCATGGATGTCCTCAGGCTCCAGCCAATCATACCCTGACAGTATTATCTCGGGAGTATCTCCTGCCGCCAACATACCCAACACATGCTCTACAGCAAGTCGTTTGCCGCGAATGGTTGGCTTGCCTCCAAAGATCTGCGGATTAACAGTAATTCGCTTGATCAACTTTTTCTCATCCATAACTAGAACTTATTTAAACAAATTTACCTATAATCTTAGAAGTTTCAAGTGGATAATTTGAGAAGCGAATGAAATTGTTGTTGGTTGATGGTTCTAAGTTATTGGCATTTACTCTGCAATCAACTAGCAACCAGCAACTATTCACTAACAACTAACAAGCAACAACTACTAACTAACAAGTAATAAATAAAAATGATCTACAATTATCTCAAGGTAATCCTTCGCAGCCTAGAGCGCAATAAAGTCTTTAGTCTTATTAATTTGCTAGGCCTTTCCATTGGGCTTACAAGTTTTGTTTTGATTGGCCTGTATGTAGTGGACGAATTTTCCTTTGAAGGACAGCATGAAAAGGCAGATCGCATCTATCAGGTAACGATTGCCGCGCCCTATAATGGCAAAATTGAAAAGTGGAATTCTGTCCCAAATAAAACCGCTCCCACCCTGTCCAAAGAAATACCCGAAATCGAAAAATCATTTCGGCTGCTGCCAAACAATTTTAGTGGTAAGGCGTTTGTCGCCTCCGAAAAAGTAAAATCAACAGAAACAAAATTTATTTGGGCAGACGCTGCCATTTTTGACGTATTGACAATCCCGTTTTTAAAAGGTAATCCTAAAACAGCACTGACACGGCCACATACGATCGTAATCAATGAAGCTTCTGCTATCAAGTATTTTGGAACGCAAGATGTACTGGGGAAAACGCTAAAAATCGACAAAGACACTATCGAATTTGAGATCACTGGTGTAATCGAAAATTCAAAATTTAACACACGCTTTAGCTTCCCAATGATTGGCACCTTTGTAGGGCAATGGTATAGCCAAACACAAACTTGGGACAACGCGAGTTTTGAAACCCACTTACTACTTCATGATAATGTTGATGCAACTGCAGTCGAGAAAAAAATTACCGAATCGCTGGAAAGAAATATACCCAATAAAGACGAGCGCTGGTTCTCGCTGGAAATTCACCCTTTGAAGAAAGTGCATCTATATTATCCTGACGTGAATGAATCTTCCTTAAGTGGATCAAATGGAGACATGGGGCAACTTCAACTGTTAATGGCATTAGGGGTTATTATCCTGATCATCGCGGCCGTCAACTACACAAATCTATCCACTGCCCAATCGCAACGAAGATTTAAAGAAATCGGTGTAAGCAAAACATTGGGAGCCACTAGTTCACAACTAGCTGGAAAATTCTATTTAGAAACTTCTGTGTTTGTCTTCTTAGCATTGATGATTAGTTTGATGCTCGTGGTTACAGTTCTACCCATCTTCAATTCTATTTCAGGAAAACAATTCAGTGAAAATTTTTTTAGTTTGGGTTGGTTTTGGGTTTCGTTTGTAATTGTATGGTCGGTACTCACCATGATGGCAGGCTTCTATCCTGCGCTCTACCTCTCTTCTTTTTCACCCAAGCGCGTATTGAAAGGCGGAGTTAGTGCAGTGGGCGGAAATTCATCGGTGAGAAAGGGATTGGTGATCGTCCAGTTTTCCGTATCCATTATTCTGATCATCAGCACTATTATTCTCTATCAACAACTTGGATTTATTAAAAATAAAAAATTGGGTTATGAACCCGAACAAGTAATAGCCATTAGTACTACGGGGGCGCAGAGCAAAGCGCAAATCAGCTCATTAAAAAATGTACTACAAAGCTCAGGGGCAGTGGCTAGTGTAGCGCAAGCCCAATCCTACCCCGGTAAAGGTACTAGCGGAAGATTCTTGCCTCCATTGGAAGGAGATGGTGACGGCCTTTTGTTTAATACTACACGGGCAACCCCAGAGGTTCTCGATGTATTGGGGATAAAACTGATTGCTGGGAAAACACTTCCTGAAAAAAAAGAAGGCGACACAACTATTCAAATAGTGATCAACAAAACTTCCACCGACTTTTTAGGCTTAAAGCCGGAAGAGGCCATAAATAAAAAAATAAAAGTTCAAGGCTTTGGGCAGGTTGAAATCTCAGGAGTAATGGAAGATTTCCATTACAACTCATTGAGACAGTCTATTGGCGGCTATTGTTTTCACAATGCAGAATCAGAGGGATACGCTGCGCTACTAGTGAAATTACAAACAAAGGAAATGGCCAGCACGCTTACGCAAATTGAAAGTGAGTTCAAAAAAATTATCCCAAGCGCTTTTGAGTTTACGTTTCTCGATCAACAGCTGGAAGTACTTTACCAAAGCGAAGAGAAGCTGGCAAAAATTATCTTTGTATTTGCCGGGTTAGCAATATTTATTGCTTGTCTTGGTCTCTATGCCCTAGCCGCATACACCACAGAGCAACGCACAAAAGAAATTGGCGTGCGCAAAGTAATGGGCGCCTCGGTATGGCAACTCTCTACTATGCTTTCGAAAGACTTCATAAAGCTAGTAGCCATCTCGTTTATTGTGGCAACTCCAATTGCATACTACGGAATGAGCCAGTGGCTGCAAGGATTCCCGTATCGCATAGAAATAAGCATTCTGGTATTTATTATCTCGGGATTGATCTCTGTGTTGATTGCTTGGTTTACCGTTGGCTTTGAATCATTGAAGGCAGCAAGGGCGAACCCCGTGGATAGTTTGAAAAGCGAATAAGGCTGTTGGCAAGAATTTTTTGAGATGATTATTTAGACTGTGGCTTCAAAATACAAACTACGCTTATGTTAAAAAACTATCTACAAGTTGGTGTCCGAAATTTTTTGCGGTCTTCGCTTTTTTCAAGCATCAACCTCACCGGAATGGTACTAGGCATTACGTGCAGTTCCATCATTTTGCTGTATGCCTGGAGCGAACTTCACTACGACCGCTTTCATACCAAAGGAGAAAACATCTACCGCGTTACTACCCTACAAAATAAAAATCAACAAATAGGCGCGGTTACTCCGGGGCCACTGGCACCCGAATTAAAAAACAAGTTCCCCGAAGTAGTAAATGTTGCCCGCATGGGTAAATGGAGTGGAGTTTTCAAAATGGGCACCCAACTTTTTCAAGAGGACGATATTTACTTTGCCGATCCGTCACTCCTTGAGATATTCAATTTTCCGTTGCTGACGGGAAATCCTAAAACCGTATTGCAAAAACCGTCTGACATTTTGATCACCGAGGCAATGGCCATAAAATATTTTGGGATTGAATGGCAAAAGAAAACCGATGTGATCGGAACCAC
>JBBSCN010000263.1:0-3731 GCA_038250265.1 Cytophagales bacterium
ATAGTTTGTTTCAATCGCGTGGTAATTTTTGTCCTTCTTCTCGTTTGTGAATTTGCGTTCGCCACTTACGGTAAGGTGATTGTCCTTCAACTCAATGTTGAATTCTTCTTTGTTCAGGCCAGGCACGGCAAAATGGATTTCGTACGAAGTTTCATTTTCGATGACGTCCACTTTATGCACAAACGTGCTGCCGCCTGAGCGCGTGACAGATTCGTTACTATTACTGTTAAAATGGTATGTTACCAATCAGAAACTCGATTACGTTTCCCGCATTGTTGAACCTATTTTGGGTGATATAAGTGGCGCGGACGCCTAATTCAAACTGCGGCAATAGTCTCATGATGTTGATATCAAAGGTGAGTTCTGCACCAAAAGAGACATAATTGGCTGAATTATTTGATGAATATACGAGAGTACTTTGATTGGTTCGTGGTTGATAGAAATACGATTTACCATTGCCGGTTCCAAGATCACAAAAGAGATTAGCTTTGATCCGCTGAATATTCAGAATTGGCCCCAAGGCAAGATCAGGATAAATTAAAGGCAACGCGTAGTTGCCAGACGCCATATAGAATTCTTGATCGGCAGGATAGGCGTAGCCCCTTGGTTTGAAAATCCGATTTCTAAAGCGGTAAACATTTAATTCATTGCTAAGAAAAGAGGTTTGATAAGCACCCCTAAAATAAAGAGAATGGTGTTTAAACAACCCAGGAAAATAGAGCGCAGCCCGGATGGCCGTTAAACTTCCTTTGTAATCTCCACCATAAGGAGTGGTGTAATTCTCAAAAGTAAGGAATTGTGCATACTTCGGGTTAAAGTCGCGTCTGCTGGTTTTAAAGGAATGGGAGTAAGAGAATATAAATTGATTGAGCAACAAAGTTCCGTTGCTTACGCGATCTGTAAAGCCAAAGAAAAGCGAATCATTGGCTGGGACAAACCGACTGGTGCCAGAGCTGATGATTGTACCTTCCGAGCTAACTTCATTGCGAAAAGAAGATGTTTTAGTCAACCCGAATGAATTGCTGATTTCTATCTGTGAAAAATACTTTGACCGCGTCAACAAAAAGGGCAATCTTAGCCCAGTAAGCAATCCTGTTTCATTCCAATTGAACTTTACATCGCGACCGAACACGCCCGTTTTCAATTCTCGTGTTCCCGTAAATAGTTGCGCATCGATAATTGGATAGAAGCCTTGGTAGCTAACGCCCGCGGCCCACGATCCCGTTCGTTCATTTATATCAAAATTGTAGCCAGCATTGATCGTGGTAGTACTTAATAAATCTTTGGAGGAAACTCCAATGTTTGCCATCGAAAGACTATTTGTAAAGTAGGTTCCCCAGCTATACGGATTGATGATTCCCTTCAGCCGTGAATACTTTTTTATTTTAAACGTTTCTTGTGGAATCGTACTGAGTAAATCGGGCATTCCTTCTTGGTCTACCAAGTGTTTAAAGAAAGTAGAGGGTTGCGCTCTGGCGGTAAAAATTTTCCATGTCGTTGGATCGAACGGAACCTTTACAATGTCGCGGCCATCGCGCGCTTGTTCATTGTAGTAAAGTGTTTTACCATCGCGGCTCACGTGGGGATTGTAAGAGCCATATTTACTAGAAGTAATTTGGTATCGCAACCCCGTTTCAAGGTTTAGCCCATATACGTTATCGATGCCGCTGATAGGTGAGTTGTACAAAATGTATTTGCCACTGGGAACAGGGTAGCCAATATTTTCATCAGAAAATTCCGTGAGTCTTTTTTCTTCGCCCGCTTCCACATCAAACAAATAAATTGCCTTTCCTTTGCGGTTGGTTTTTAGCGCTACAATTTCTTTTCCGTTTTCTGCCCATCGCGGCATCGAAATGAAATCGTTTTCGGGGTTTTCAAATTCCCGTACCACTTTTCCTGTAAAGTAATCGAGAACAACCAATCTAGTTTGGTAATCTATTTTTGTTTCAACCGTTGCCACTTGATAGCCATTGGGCGAAATAGCGGCCGCGGCATATCGGCCCTTAGAAGCGATAATTGTTTTTGTTTTTGTGCCGATGTCGTATCCCACGATGGTTGAGTACGTCCGTATGCGCCACCGAGGATCGAAGCGGTATTCGTTCCACACTACTCGGCTATTGGTGGCCGATAGCATGGCGGCATCATTGATAATCCCTTGGGTGTAAATCTTTTTCTCTTTGCCATTTTTAAAAGTCACCAACGTTTCGATATCCCCGATTCCAGTTTTTTGTGCAAGGATACTGCCATCTTCCAGTTCTTGTGGAAAAAGGTAGTCGGTGTAGCTGGTGGTCCTTCTATTATTTATTTTTTCAAAAGAAGTAATCTGCGTGGTGTCTAGCTGGGCCTGCCATTCTTTTTTTAAATCTGCAGCCATCTCCCTGTACAGTCCATTCACATACAATCCTGTTTCTTTTTTGATCGCATTTGAAAAGGCAAAGGGGATAAAAGGCACACTCCATGATCGCCTGGTAATATCTGCCCATACGTCTGGCCGATTGGTTTTCTTTCGCAAGTAGGAAACCATGTGAAAGCCCAGCTTATAATGATCGGGAATGTTGTGTTTGTACGAGCGCAAATATTGTTTGTGGTAATTAAAGTTTCTTCCTTCTAGTAAGTTGGCCCTTAGGATTAGATCAAAATTTGGGATGCGCCCCCTGCCGCTGCGGGTAAAGGCAGTTTCCGTTGCAACGGCATCGCCCTCCCAAAACCATTGGGGTGCGGCCACGTAAGACATGGCCGCCAGCACGTTGTTGCCAAAGGCGTAGTACAATAACTTGTTGAACCCCCGTTTGGCATGTTGAAATTGAACGATGTGGCGGTATTCGTGCGTGGCCAATAAGTCCAGCCAATCGTTGGTACCTTGAAAATTGTAATTCTGCGAAGGCATGGCATAAAACTCTGACCTGCGGGGTGTAATGGACACAAACCCATTGGAAATTGCCGACTGATTTTGAAGAATTACGGATATTTTTTTGGGGCTTGCCCCCATGGTGCGTGATTCGGGCTCGTGAATGTGCTCGAGCGTATTGGCCATCCGCTGGGCCTGTTGCTCGAAACCCAACGGGTAAAGTACTCTAAAATGATTGGTGTTAAGTTGATACCATTTTAGGGATGGCGGGTTATTTTCATTGACAACCGTTTCTTGGGCAATTGAACAAATAAAAGTAAGTAGAAAGTACAATAAGAGTTGATATCGCATAGCTAAATGGAGAGAGACAAATATCATCAAGCATTATTCACCAAACAATAGCTGTATATTGTTGTACAAATAGATTCGGTATGTTTAATAATTTAAAAGAGTTTTATGAAAAATACAAAGCCTATGTGCGGGTTGATTTAGTGATGTATGCAGTTATGATTCTGATGATCATTTTGTACGCGATTTACTCGTTAGCTGTTGACTAGAAGTAGGATTTTGCAAAAAAAAGAGTCCATGTGCATCGATTCTGTTTAAACTGAAAGATAAGTCGTATCTAAAGTTTAAAGCCCAATTATCAAATAAATTGGTGTCTGATTGGCTAACCGGAGAACCGTTACCCAGGAATTCTATAGCGGCCACTAACAATTCTTACTCTATATTTGCACAAAAATTGCAACTATGAGTAAGGCTTTCTGTGTGATTCTAATGGTCATGGTAAATTTCTTTGTTTATGGCCAATCCGACTACGCTGTCACCACGAAAGGTGACACGCTAAAAGGTAGAGTCAAAATACTTACCTATGATCGGCTTG
>JBBSCN010000264.1:0-3715 GCA_038250265.1 Cytophagales bacterium
CCGCATCAATACCTGTTTGCTGGAAAAAAGTTTGTGTTTCCTCTAGCTCCTTTTTAGTAAAGTTATTTTGATAAAGCACAACCGATCGTGTGGATATTAATTCCTTGGGGATGATGTTGGTAAAATTTGCTTTTGCGAGTACGTTTTCTTCCTCCAAAAAGATTTGAGCATCAGTTGTGGTAGAAAGTAAAATAAATACGAGTACGAGTAGTCTCAATTTTTGAAGTAGGGTGTTGCAAAAACGAAATAAAAAAGAAACTATTGTCATGGGAACTTTTACAAAGCTATAAAAACTCCTTCTTCGTTACTAAAAACAGACAAAAATGCAGCCTGACGGTAGTTTTCCTTTTTTCCGAGAAAATAAGGACCAAATCATTATCCGATAAATTTTGCTTCGTAAATTCGCTGTTAAATATTTGACCTATGATGAAAATTCTTGTGCCTATTTTATTGATTGTCTTACTGAATGTGTGTCCTGTAAATTCTCAAGTAGCAGATACTATTATAACAATGCGAGGTAACATAATTGGATATGTGAAGGAAGTTACACCTGATTTGATAGCCTACACAAATCCTCATGAGACTGTCATCTATAAAATTGAAAAAGCGGCAGTGGCAAAAATTTCCTTTGGAAGCGGTCGTGTCGAAAAATACGCAGACTTAAAATCTCTTTCGAATTTACAGGGCGCTTTTGAATGGCCGAAAGTGGATGTGGCAACAACAGATTACGAAACAAGGGGTTTGTATAAAATTGATTTTGTTTCAACCAAGGCCACAGGAACCACTGTCTACTCCAGCGTTACAAGAGTGCAGGACAGAGCGATCAATAAATTAAAAATGGCCTCAGCTCTTTTAGGTGGAAACCTAGTTTATATTAAGAGTGAATCGCTAGAAGGCAACATCCGAAGTAGCCAGGGCGGTAGGGCTTCGAGGGCTCAAATTCTCGGTACTGTGTTTTGTTCAGAACTTGTCGATTCAACAAAATTTAAAGAGACAATTATAGCGGGGAATCAATATTCTTTGGCAAGTAAAATTGGACTGAGAAATAATGACAGTGACATAAACACTTTTAAGTCTCACGGCCAGCCTGTAAACGTCAATTCAATTCAGATTGAAAAGGGTTTTATTTATTTAGGTTTAACTATTAACAGAAACAAAAGCAACATAAGATACAGAGTATTAAGTTTTACAGACCAACAAATTCTAGTAGCGTATAAAGAAGGAACTGCATATTTTAACATTCTATTGATCGAAAGATAACTAAAAGGCTATAAAAACTCCTTCTTCCGTCTGTTTCACGGGGTAAGTAATCAAATCACGAGAACGCTCTCCGCTTTCCCTTCCCGTCTTTAAGTTGAACCGGTAGCCGTGCCAGGGGCAAACCACTTCACCCAAAAAATTCACAGCACCTTTGCTGAGCGATTCACCGTTATGTGAGCATTTGTTCTCAACGGCAAAAAAATAATTGCCGCGCCTCACAAGACAAATCGAAATCCCATTCACTACCAAAAGCTGAGGAGAATCTTCTTGCAACCGCTGGTGTGCCTCCTCTACCGAAGAAAACAGTTTGATCCATTCCATAAAAATTAGTTGGGCAAAGAACTTGTTTTTTCTACCTTGAGCGTTGCTTTTAATTAATCTGCAGTATGAGAAATATTTTTCTGTTTACCTTCATTTTGATTGGTACTTCCGCCTTTTCACAAGTCAGTCTCAAATTGCAAACAAAGTTAGAACAAGAAGCGAAAGACATCGAACCAAAATTAATCGAATGGAGACGGCATCTTCACCAAAATCCTGAACTATCGAATCAAGAAAAGAAGACGGGGGCTTATATTGTTTCCCATCTCAAGTCGCTGGGCATTGATGTTCAATACCCGGTAGCCAAAACAGGCGTGGTTGGGATTTTAAAAGGCGGGAAGCCGGGGCGAGTAGTAGCCCTCCGTGCGGACATGGATGCCCTAACTATAACAGAAAGAAACTCGTTGCCCTTCATGAGCAAAGAGAAAGCGATTTTCAACGGACAAGAAACGGGGGTGATGCACGCGTGTGGCCACGATGCGCACATGTCGATTTTGATGGCTGTGGCTGAGATTTTATCGAAAAACAAAAGTGAGTTGAAAGGAACTGTAAAATTTCTTTTTCAGCCAGCCGAAGAGGGGGCACCCGCTGCTGATGGAACTTCCGGAGCCGAACTCATGATTAAAGAAGGTGTGATGGAAAACCCCAAAGTAGATGCTGTTTTTGGCTTGCACATACAATCGCTATTGCCAAGTGGAAAAATCGCTTACAAAGCAGAAGGTTTGATGGCTGCAGTCGATGGATTGCAAATAAACGTGACGGGCAAGGGTGCACATGGGGCTACTCCTTGGGATGGCATCGACCCAATTTATGTGGCCAGCCAAATTGTAACGGGTCTCCAGGCAGTGGTAAGCCGACAAACCGAATTGACGAAAGCGGGGGTAGTCGTTACCATTGGCAGCATACACGGTGGCAATCGTGGCAACATTATTCCCGAAGTGGTAACGATGGAGGGAACTATACGCACGTTTGACGACAACATGCAAAAGAAATTGCACGAGAAAATAAAATTGACCGTAGCCAAAATTGCCGAGGCAAATGGAGCTATGGCAGAAGCTATCATTACGCGTGGCTATCCCGCTACTTATAATGACCCAGCGCTAACACAACAGATGGCGGCATCATTGGAACGTTCCGCAGGAAAGGGAAACATCATTATTACAGAAGCAGTAACAATGGCAGAGGATTTTTCTTTCTTCCAACAAAAAGCCCCCGGGGTTTTTATTTTCTTGGGAGCCTACCCGAGCGATATGAAGCTGGAGAAACGCCCCGTACATCATACCGCTGATTTTATGATCGATGAAAAATCATTTGTCACTGGCGTGAAGGCTTTGCTCGGACTTACGATGGATTATATGTATCAACCGAAGAAGTAGAAAGATGAAGATATTGTTGGTGATTGTATTTGTCATTGCTGAAGTCTCTGTTTTGGCACAGACCGGCTCAGAGATTTTTCTCTTCGATTTGAAAGAAAAAAAGGGCAAGCTCATTCTTTCCAACCCAGAAAACATTACCGATCATATTGGTTACGACAACCAACCTTCCTTTCATGCAGAGAAGCCAATTATTTACTATTCGTCATTTAATGAAGATGGCCGATCCGACATCAAAATTTATAACTACAAAACGGGGGAGAGGAAATCGTTGACTCAAACCACAGACCGCGAGTATTCACCCACGCTTACGCCCGATCAAAAATTTGTTTCGTGCATCATCCAACGTGATAACGGTGGGCAGGATTTAGGCAAATATCCAGTTGATGGTGGCCAACCAACCGTATTGATCGACAATTTAATCGTAGGCTATCACCGCTGGGTAGGCGCAGATCGCGTGTTGCTTTTTGTCTTGGGCGAGCCACAGACCTTACACGTTTACAATGTGAAAACCAAAGAGGATAGAACCGTAGATGACAAAATTGGGCGATCACTTCATGCCATCCCGACTAGAAAGTCTATGAGCTACGTGAAAAAGACCTCTGCCACGGACTGGTCGATCATGGAATTAGATATGGCTACATTAAGCGCCAAAAAGCTAATAGGAACATTACCAGGCAGAGAAGATTTGTGCTGGACACTCAATGGGCGGATCATTATGAGCGATGGAAGCAAAATCTATTCGATCGCTCCCGCCAAGGAAA
>JBBSCN010000265.1:0-3634 GCA_038250265.1 Cytophagales bacterium
CTTTTTCCCGATCAAGAAGGTGTTGGCGATCCGATTGTCGATAACACGGGTAATTGGAAATTCAAACCCACCACACTTGACAGTGTACCACCAAGTGTTCCCAATGAATTAGTTAACATTCAACCGCTTGAAAAATCTCCACCTGATATCGGTAGCAACAACTGGGCGGTCAGCGGTACAAAAACAAAATCGGGCGCTCCTATTTTGTGTAACGATCCTCACCTAGAACTAAACCTGCCATCTATCTGGTATGTGGTTCATATGAATGCTCCGGGCGTGAATGTAATGGGGGCTTCTCTCCCCGGTTCACCGGCCATTATCAGCGGCTTCAACGATTCGATTGCCTGGGGCGTAACCAACGCACAGCGCGATTTAGTCGATTGGTTTAAAATCGAATTCAAAGACAAATCCAAAAATGAATACTTGAGCGATGGCCAATGGAAGCCCACTAGAAAAGTGATAGAGACCATCAACGTAAAAGGCGCACCTGTTTATTACGATACAGTTGTTTACACCCATCACGGCCCTGTCGTATTCGATCAAAGCTTCCATGGGGAAAATGAGAAAAACCATTTTGCTTATCGCTGGATTGCTCACGACCCAAGTGAAGAGGTACTCACCTTTCATAAAATGAACAGAGCCACGAACCACACAGGGTACATGGATGCACTAGACCATTATACTTCGCCTGCACAAAATTTTGTGTTCGCCTGCGTAAATGGTGACATCGCCATGCGAATACAAGGCAAATATCCCGTAAGGAGAAAAGATGAAGGCAAGTTTATTTTAGATGGCACCAAGACTTCCAACGATTGGCAAGCCTTTATCCCCAATGATCAAAATGTGATGTACAAAAACCCTTCGCGGGGATTTGTGAGCTCGGCCAATCAATATCCGGCCGATGCATCCTACCCATATTATATCCAGGCAAGCAACTGGGAGGCGTATCGAAACCGAAGAATAAATACGGTACTAACCCAATTGAATCAAATCACGCCAACAGATTTAATGAATCTGCAATTGGACAACTTTAACCTAAAAGCTTCAGAGAGCTTACCAATATTTTTAAGTTACTTAGATAGCACTTCCTTGAAAGGTGCTGAATTGGAAGCTTACAACAAGTTGAAGCAGTGGGATTACTTTAACACTATCGAATCCGAAGGTGCCTCCTACTATGAAGCTTGGATCAGATCATTGACTCCACTAGTGTGGGATGAATTTGATGACCCGAAAACGGCATTGCCAAGGCCATCTACTTTCCTGACTATTAAGCTGATGAAGGAGAAGCCGGAGCTGGATTTCTTTGATGTAAAAGCCACTCCTGAAAAAGAAACGGCAAAAGAGATTATTCAAAAATCATTTGTGGAAGGCGTTGCCGCAATCGAAAAATGGAAAACAGAGAACAAAAAAGATTTATCTTGGGCAGCGTATAAGGATGCTGCAGCAAATCACTTGCTGCGTCAAAAAGCGTTCAGCTATAACATCGAACATGGGGGAAATAGCAGCATTGTAAATGCCCACTCCAAAACACATGGCCCCAGTTGGCGCATGGTCGTGAGCTTGGAAAAATCGGGCATCAACGCATGGGGCGTTTACCCGGGCGGTCAGTCGGGAAATCCTGGAAGTCCTTATTACAACAACTTATTACAACTCTGGACGAAAGGCAAGTACGTTAAATTCACCTTTGTATCAGAATCTGAAAAAATGAAAGGCAAAGAAATTGCCACCATCACTTTAAACCCTGCATCAAAATGAAACTCGCTTATCAATTTATGGCTACCATCGTTGTCTGCTTCCTACTTGAGTTGTTTTTGCCGTGGTGGTCACTGGCCATTGGCGCGTGTGCCGTTGCCTACTTCATTGGCAACAAAGGCTTCGTATCTTTTTTAGTTGGCTTTATTGCGATTGCAGTTCTTTGGGTAGGGATGGCCTTGTACATTGACCAATCAACTCATTCTATTCTTACCGAAAAAGTAAACCGATTGCTGCCGCTCAATTCATTTTTGCTAATGGGTTTGATTGGCGGATTAGTGGGAGGCTTTGGTGCACTAACGGGTGCGTTGGCCAAAGCAAAGTAGTCTAAAAAAGCTTGATCGGTGCGATGATCAATGCTATACTAATTTACAAAAAGCAGGAATGCCCCAAAAAAGACATGACCCTAATGGCCTATTGCCAGTTCCTTGGTAGTATTCATGACGCTTGCATCTTTCAGGTGAGAATTAATCGCAGACTTTAATTTGTAAGGTCTGTTAAAAGCCTCTTGTGAAACCTTGAAGTAAGTAGAAAGGACACGAATGATGTCCTTCGATAACCCTTTTTTGTAATGCAGAATGTCTGATACATAGCCTTTGCTCACACGTAGAATCTCAGTGATATCTTTGGGTTTCAAATGGTGATCTTCCATGAGTGATTGTAGTAGTCTAATGGGGTCAACGTCATTGAACGTAGTGTGGTCTTCATCCCATTTCTCGATGAGAAGAGTGAGCAAACCAATTTCATCAGTAGCCGCTTTGCTTTTGGAATTACTATCTACTAATTCTTCCAGCGTTTTGCAGTACTCCTTATATTGAGTTTTACTTTTGATGATTTTATATTTTAAAGTTTCCATAGTGGAATATTTTAATAACTACTTACTGTGTACTGTCCATTGGCACCACATAACTTTTTATAAGTAGCATGGCTACCAATCCAACATATAAACAAATGAACTTGTTTCTCTCCAAAGGCATACTTACAAATCATTCTATTGTTGTTACCGGCTATATCAAATACTACTCGATTGCTTCCATTACCTAACATATCTGCCGAATTGAAAGTCCTTTTGATATCATGAGGTTGCTCCCATTCTGCATATTTTATCTTTTCGAGCCAGTCTTCAAAAGACGTTCTGCTCCGTGCATTTGCCTTTGCATAGTCTTCAATGGTCTCTTTTCGTATCAGGTGAACCTTCATCTCAAAACGTAAACATACTGGAAAAGTTCACAAAAAGAGAACTTTAAGGGGTTATCATTTCAAGTTGTCTGGTGCCACAATGTATCAATTCACATCCTTTAACCCTTTTGGTTTGGTAGTTAAACAGAATTACGAATTAGTGAAGCCCTATCAATGGCACTAAAAATTCAGAACAACAAAATTCTGCATTTACAAGCAATCTAATTATATTTGCGCCCTGCTAATGCCACGGAGAGGTGGGTGAGTGGCTGAAACCAATAGTTTGCTAAACTGTCGTAGGGGTTAAACCTTACCGGGGGTTCGAATCCCCCCCTCTCCGCAAAAATTTAACGCTTATGCAATTGGTAGCTAAGGCTTGCCAGACAAAGCTTTAGCGAAGTCTGGTCTCGTAGCTCAGTTGGATAGAGCAACTGCCTTCTAAGCAGTAGGTCGCTGGTTCGAATCCAGCCGGGATCACAAGAGTTGTTGAATTGATATGTTTCCATATCTTTGCGCCTCTTAAAAAAATGTTCGGGGTGTAGCGTAGCCCGGTATCATGCGTGGCGTTTAGGCGCCAAGGTCGCAGATCGAATCTAGGTTAAAATTTTTCGGGGTGTAGCGTAGCCCGGTATCATGCGTAGCGCTTAGGCGCCAAGGTCGCAGATCGAATCTAGGTTAAAGTTTTTCGGGGTGTAGCGTAGCC
>JBBSCN010000266.1:0-3576 GCA_038250265.1 Cytophagales bacterium
AAATTTCCCTACTTTAACAATAAAAAATTTATACATCCTGTTGAAAAGCTTACATAGTTCACGCATTGTCAGGGTCCATTATAACCTTCATTCCTAGCGAAAAAAAATAACCATGGCGGAGGATGAAAATCGCTATGCTCTAAGTCAGCTTTCATAAGCGATTAGCTCAAATTGTTATTCCTATCTGCTTTTTTTAAGTGATATCTTAGGCCACACAAAACCTATGATTCCCGCTGTAAGCGAGGCCGCAAGAATAGCAATTTTGGAATTGTTTATAATGTGCAGATCAGTAAATGCGAGTAGCGTAATGAATATCGACATCGTAAAACCGATACCCCCTAAAAAGCCAACACCTATAATGTCTTGCCACGCTAGGTTCTTTGGCAATACGCAAAGCCCAACACTAACTCCAAGTAAAGAAAACAACGCTATTCCGAGTGGCTTGCCAAGAACCAGTCCAGCTACAATACCAAGACTATTTGCCGTAGTTAACCTACTGAGCCAACTTTCACCAATTGGAATACACGTATTAGCGATTGCAAATAGCGTTAGCACCAACAAAGGCAACTGGCTTTTTGAGAATAGATTCAAGAATAAACGAAAGCGATTTTTCGCCAACCGAACGAAACGGCATGGTGAATGCCAGCAGCACTCCTGCGATGGTAGGATGCACACCGGACTGTGCCATAAAATACCACCTCAGTGATTTTGAATGCTGTCAATACTCAATCCCAAATGATCGACTATGTTGTGTCCCTGACTGTCTAGTAAAATGAGGAATTTTCGATGAAATCGCCATACAATACTGTGGGGTCAATATAAAGTATCAATCCAACAGATGTTTTACATACTTTAAGTAATAGATTACATAATTCCCACCTATTCGGGTTTACTCACCTGATTGGGAACGAGGTCTCTCAAGATCAACTTGTAGCTTTTGGATATACAACATTTACGTTATTTGAACTGAGTTGTGTAGCAAAGGCGAATACTGAATTTATCAACTTGGCGAGCTGTTCACCGTACCATTTTTAAGCAATGATTTTAAGCTTACGTCTTTGCCCGATTGATCTTTGGCGGAAAACATCGGTGCGGTATCTTGCACGTTTAATCCCTACGGCTTGTCTTGCGAATAAGCGACAACAGAAATAAATAGAACTATAAATGAAGCAAAATAAATTTTCATGGCTTTGTATTTAGAACGAGTGTGACTTAATTAAACTGAATCAAACCAAGTTAGGATGCATGAAATCAACAGAATGTCTGTTGGCATACAAAAGATCCACCAATTGGACTTGAATTGGAATTGTAGACGCTGCAATCGAATATCGACTTCTCGGTCTACCTATTTCCATCATTAACAATCTTATTGAATTCAACCAATAAATTCGGCCTGTTCAGTTATAAAATCGCAAAACTAAGCCAACAAAAAACCCGGCTCTCACCGGGTTTCATAGTTCATTAGCAATTAATCTCCTCCTCCACCTGAGCTTCCTTCGTACGAAGTCATCATTGCTCCCAAATATTCTCTATTCATTCTCGCAATATTGGCAACTTTAATCCCTTTCGGGCATTCGGCCTCGCACGCATACGTGTTTGTGCACGATCCAAAACCTTCGGCATCCATCTGTGCAACCATCCGCTCAGCACGCTCCATTCGCTCTATCTGACCTTGAGGTAACAGAGCAAATTGAGAGACTTTGGCACTAACAAATAACATAGCTGACGCATTCTTACAAGCCGCTACGCAGGCACCACAGCCAATACAAATAGCCGCATCAAATGCTTCATCTGCAATTCTTTTTGAGATCGGTATTTCATTCGCATCGGGCACTCCTCCGGTGTTTACGTTCACGTAACCTCCCGCTTGCTGGATACGATCAAACGCAGAACGATCGACCACCAAATCTTTGATCACCGGAAATGCTTTTGCTCTCCATGGCTCTACGGTGATTGTTTCGCCATCTTTAAACGTGCGCATGTGCAATTGGCACGAGGTTGTTTGCAACGGGCCGTGCGGATGACCATTTATATACAAACTGCACATCCCACAAATTCCTTCTCGACAGTCATGGTCAAATGCAATCGACTCTTCCCCTTTCTTGATTAAGTCGGTATTCAATACATCGATCATCTCCAAGAAAGACATATCCGGTGAGGTATGCACTGAGTAGGTCTTAAACCCACCTTTGGATTTAGCGTCTTTTTGTCTCCAAACTTTTACGGTTACGTTCATATTGGTGTGTTGATGTTATTAATATGTTGAAGTATTGAGTTTTTATGTGTTGATGTTTTACGAATTAACAGTTGCACCCTAACACGCCAACACGTTTACTTATAACTACGTTGTGTTAATTTTACATTTTCGAATCGCAATTCTTCTTGATGTAATTCTTCCGGTTGATTTTCACCCTTAAATTCCCAGGCTGAAACGAAAGCATACTCGTCATCCTTACGCAATGCTTCACCTTCGGGTGTCTGAGACTCTTCACGGAAGTGTCCTCCACAGGATTCTTCGCGCGCGAGTGCATCATCTACCATTAGTTCACCTAACTCAATAAAGTCAGCCACGCGATTGGCCTTCTCCAATTCTTGATTAAGCTCTGTAGAAGTTCCTAGTACATTCACATTGGTCCAGAATTCTTTTTTAATATCTTGAATGATCTGTTTTGCTTTTTTTAATCCCGCTTCACTCCTACTCATACCGCAATACTCCCACATGGTTAACCCTAAGTGGCGATGGAATTCATCTACGGTCTTTTTGCCTCTGATACTAACAAGCTTGTTCATCCTATCAGCAGAACTTTGCATTGCGTCCTTGAAAGCCTGATGATCTGTGCTTACTTTATCAGCCCATCCGATATTGGCGAGGTAATCTCCCACCGTGTAGGGGATCACAAAATATCCATCGGCCAAACCTTGCATCAGAGCGCTAGCGCCTAATCGGTTTGCGCCATGATCCGAAAAATTAGCTTCTCCCAGTGCGTACAGTCCGGGGATGTTCGTCATTAAGTTATAATCAACCCAAAGGCCACCCATAGTATAGTGAACCGCTGGATAGATCATCATCGGACCTTTGTACGGATTTTCTCCGGTGATCTGCGCATACATATCGAAGAGATTGCCATACTTAGCACGAATTGTATCTTCTCCATCACTTTTGATCGCATCAGTAAAATCCAAAAATACGGCCAAGCCAGAACCTACTCCTCTGCCTTCATCGCAAACAATTTTTGCATTGCGGGAAGCCACATCGCGGGGAACCAAGTTTCCAAATGAGGGATATTTTCGCTCCAAGAAATAATCGCGGTCTGCCTCCGGAACTTTCATAGCATCGAGACCCTTCAGACCAGGCATTGCCTTTTTCGGCACCCACACACGTCCGTCATTGCGTAATGACTCGGACATCAACGTGAGTTTTGATTGATGATCGCCCGAAACAGGAATACAGGTTGGGTGAATTTGCGTAAAGCAAGGGTTGCCAAAAAACGCTCCTTTTTTATGGGCGCGCCATGCCGCGGTTACATTAGACCCTTTTGCATTCGTAGATAAATAAAATACGTTTCCGTAACCGCC
>JBBSCN010000267.1:0-3571 GCA_038250265.1 Cytophagales bacterium
GGTGTTAGAAATTTTGTTGGTTCAATTTCCGGTTTCGAACGCACAACTCAACTGCTGCCACCTCCCCGCTTTGGAGAACATACCGAGGAAATTTTAAAACTACTATCCTAGCGCAAAACCAACCGGAATTGATACAAGGAGTACTAAAGGTCAATACCCAAAACAAACTACGGTCAAGTTGGCAATAGACCCCATAAACCATTACAGTTCCTTGACTTGAGCTAATAATGTCACTTCCAATTAATTAGCTTACCTTTGCCCCTCAAATTTTATAAAAAAATAGTTAATGAAAACATTTAGTGAACTGGGACTTTCAGGGCAAGTGGTGGAGGCAATCCGCCAGATGGGCTTTGAAACTCCAACGCCCATCCAAGAACAAGCCATCCCGGTTTTGTTGAAAGGAAACACCGACCTAGTCGGATTAGCCCAAACGGGCACTGGAAAAACTGCCGCGTTTGGCCTTCCGTTGATAGAGTTGATCGATGAGAAAGACCGGACGACACAAGCATTGGTTCTAGCGCCTACACGCGAATTGAGCGTGCAAATAACAACCGACTTAGAAAATTTCTCTAAGTCAGTTAAAGACCTGAACATCGTTACCGTTTATGGCGGTGCGAGTATTTCAGAGCAAATCAGGAAAGTAAAAAGAGGCGCTCAAATTATCGTGGCTACCCCAGGTCGTTTGATCGACTTAATTGAACGCAGAGTGGTGAGCCTTGGCACGATCAAATACGTAGTGCTAGATGAAGCCGATGAGATGTTGAACATGGGTTTCAAAGAGGCTATTGATGAAATTCTTTCAGGTACACCTGATGAAAAAAATGTGTGGCTTTTTTCTGCTACCATGCCGCGCGAAGTTCGCGAGATTTCAAAGAACTACATGAACAATCCGCAAGAGCTCACCATGGGCGAAAGGAATCAGGGAAATGAAAACATCGACCATCAGTACATTGTAGTTGACGACCGCGATAAATATCTGGCATTGAAGCGGATTGTAGATTACACGCCTGATATTTTTGCCGTTGTATTTTGCAGAACCAAAATTGATACGCAACGTGTATCTGATAGTTTGATGAAAGATGGCTACAATGCAGATGCCCTTCACGGGGATTTGACACAGATGCAGCGCGACCGCGTAATGAAGAGTTTTAAAAACAAAACATTGCAATTGTTGGTGGCAACCGATGTAGCCGCTCGTGGTATAGATGTGACTGCGATTACTCACGTAATCCACATGAACATGCCTGATGAACTAGAGTATTACACTCACCGTAGCGGGCGTACAGCGCGTGCCGGTAAAAAAGGAATTTCATTGGCGATCGTTTCCAAAAGAGAAATGGGAAAAATAAGTCAAGTAGAAAAGGCCTTGAAGCGCAGATTTACAAAAATCATGATCCCAACAGGTGACGAAGTATGTCAAAAGAAAATCATGGATTTGACTCAAAAAATGCGCAACGTAGAAGTAAATGAAGATGAGATCGATAGTTTCTTACCAGAAGTCTATAACGAGCTAAGAGATTTAACTAAAGAAGATATTATCAAACGGTTTGCCTCCATTGAATTCAATCGTTTCTTGGCTTACTATCGTGATGCAAAAGACTTAAACAAATCGGGTGGACCTCGCACGTTCAGCGGAGAGGAACGAAGCAGCAGTCGTGGAGAAAGCAGTGATATATCTTCCACAGGAGATCGCGTGTTTATTAACATCGGCAGAATGGATGGCTTGGAAGTAGGCGATTTACTTGGTCTTATCTGCGACTATGGTGAAATTGATAAAGGGCAAATTGGAAAGATTGACTTGAAGGGTGCATTTTCCTTCTTTGAATTAGACAAATCGATTACTGAAAAGGTGATGAAGGGTTTTGAAGGCGTAGAAGTACGCGGCCGAAAAGTAAGATTAGAGATGACTGCAGGCGAACGAAAAGAACGAGAAAGCGGCTTCAAAAAAGACGGAGGCTTTGAAAGGAAGAGGCGCTCGTTTGATGGTGGCAGCGCAAGCAGCGCAGGTGGCGGAAGAAGCGGAGATCGTTCCTTTGGCGGTGGCGGTAGCCGCGGTGGCGCAGGCGGTGGAGAAAGAAGAAAGCGTTGGTAAGAAAGTTGATGGTTCACGGTCAACAGTCGACCGTGAACCATCAATTAAATTTTTATCTTCTTCCAGTTCCCTTTCCTAAAAATAATAATCCCGGCAATTGCCATGGCTGATTCTGCAATCGCAATCGCCCAGAAAACTCCATCCGTTTTTAAATCTGTCTTCGTAGCTAAAAAATACGCCAACGGAATTTGAAACAACCAAAATCCGCAGAAGCTAAGAATAGTTGGTGTCCTCGTATCTCCCGCACCATTGAATGATTGGGTGATTACCATTCCGTAGCCATACATGATGTAGCCGAACGCAACAATCTGTAAACAGCGCGTGCCGTAGTCTATCACTTCGGCATCTTTGGTGAAGAACGTTAAGATGGGTTCCGAGGCGAAATAAAACACAATTGAGACCAAGCCCAAGAACACCATGTTCATAAAGCCTGCTTTCCAAACGGATTTCTCTGCGCGATCAGGTTGGCCTGCACCTAAGTTTTGTCCGACTAAAGTTGCTGCGGCATTGGCCATTCCCCAAGAGGGAAGAATGGTAAAAATAATTACGCGTATGGCAATCGTGTAACCCGCCACCGCGGCACTACCAAAATGCGCAATGATCTGCGCGAGGAAAATCCAGCTTGCGGAGCTGATCAAAAACTGACCTGTTGCACCTAAGGAAACAGTGACCATTCGCTTGATCACCTCCCAATCTGCAATAAAGTTTTTGGCGTTTAGCCGTACGATGCCCTTGCCAGAAAATAAATAGTACAGTTGATAAGCAACCCCCACACTCCTGCCAATGTTGGTGGCAATAGCCGCGCCCTCCACACCATACGCAGGAACAATACCCCATCCAAAAATAAAAATTGGGTCGAGGATCATGTTTAGAATATTGGCAATCCAAAGTGAACGCATGGCAATTGCCGCATTGCCCGCCCCACGAAAAATGCCATTGATAAGAAACAGCATCATGATGGACATGTTGCCCGCAAACATCCACAGGGTATATTGGGAACCAACAGCGATCATTGACTCAGACGCACCCATCAGACGAAGAATATCTTTGTAAAAGAAAATTCCCCCTAGCGTAATCAGTAATGAAAGGCCGACACCTAGAAAGATCGCCTGTACACCTGCTACGGCAGCACCTTCCGGATCTTTTTCGCCCACACGCCTTGCCACTATGGCGGTTGCGCCCATGCTGATACCCATTGCAAGTGAATACACAATTGCCAACATTGATTCAGTAAGACCAATCACAGCTACTGAATCATTACTGTTGAGTCGACTTACAAAAAAAATATCTACCAAGGCGAAAACCGATTCCATGGCCATCTCCAAAATCATGGGAATAGATAAGAGAAAAATGGCGCGGTTGATACTGCCTTCGGTAAAATTCTGTTCGGTGCCCAGCACCGCTTGTTTAAATAAATTGAATATAGATTCCTTTTTTGTAGAAGCTGTCATGATAGTAAGTTGTATTAATAGGAAAGAA
>JBBSCN010000268.1:0-3549 GCA_038250265.1 Cytophagales bacterium
TCTGGAATCGGGGAGGCTACGGCTAATACTTCGTTGTGTAAGAAAGCCACATTAGGGCTTATTGAATAATTGAAAGCACGTATCGAATTACTGTAGTTGATTGATAGTTCAATGCCCTGATTTAATATTTCGCCATTGTTCGCTGTGGCGGGGGTGGCCAAGCCAGAAGATGATGCGATGGGTTGGCTCACAAGCAGGTCGGAGGTTATCTTACTAAAGAAATCTAATGAGGTAGAAAATTTGCCACCGCTTGCTACCAAATCAATTCCAGCATTCAGTTGCTTGCTTGATTCCCATTGGATAATACTGTTTCCCAGTTTTGAAACGGTATATCCAATAGCACTTGTCTGACCAAAGGGATAATTATTGTTTACACTCATGGCATCTGAAAACTCGTAATCGCCAATTTCTTGATTTCCAACAAATCCATACCCGGCCCTGACTAGCAATCTATCTATCCACTGATTATTAACCAGAAAGGATTCTTTATCCATCCGCCAGCCTACCGAGCCGGCATAAAAATTTCCCCAACGGTTGTTTTGACCAAATCGTGAAGAGCCATCCCGTCTAATAGTGGCTGATGCAAGGTATTTTTCATTGTAGTCGTAATTTATTTTACCGAAGAAGGATAATAACGCGCTTCCACTTTTAGATTCTCCAACGGTCTTTAGCCCTTGACCGTTGTTAAGATATGTCAATGTAGAATTCTGATTTGAAAAACCATTGTCTGTGCCAGTTAGCACATAAGATCCTCGTTTGATGGCTTCAGTCCCCAGTAAAACCGTCAAACTCTGTTTGCCAAAAACCTTTGTGTAATTAGCAAAGTTGCTGAACGTAACGGTTTGAAACCGCTCGTTTAATATTGTCAAACGATTAGGATTATTAATTCGTAAACCCGTTCCCCAGTTGCGATCAAACCGCCTCGTGTTTTGGTTGGTGTAGTCGATACCAAAATTGGATGTGAACGTTAGATTTTTTAATGGCTTGATTACTATAAAAAATTTTCCAAGAATGCGATCATTCAATCGCTTGTTATTATTGTAGGCGAGCATTCCTACCGGGTTGAACCCATCGCCAAAAAAGTTGAACGTGTCCGGCCTATCTGTAAATTCTCCGTTGCTATCATAAATCGGAATCGCAGGTGAACGGAAGTAGGCATAACGCGCTACACTACCACCGTTTCCACCTGCTCCATCGCCCGAACTTCCTATCAGGTCTGTTGTGGCAGATGAGATATTCAAATTAACCCCGGTTTTCAACCATTTTTTTACCTCTGTTTCAATATTGATACGACCCGTTAGCCGTGTAAAATTACTTGCTTTGATGATACCCTCCTGTCCAAAGTAACTTCCCGATAGCAGGTATCGAGTTTTCCCTTCTCCCCCAGAAATTGAAAGACTGTGATTTTGTATGACGGCATCCGGTCGGATAATGGCATTTACCTGATCGATATTTGGCAGGCCGGCCTTGATAGCGTCTGTGATGAATGGCCGTTGTAGGAAAGAAGGTTTACCAATGTTATCAGTAACTGTAGCCTCATTGTAAATGGATATATATTGGTCTGTATTAGCCATTGGTACGAGCCTTACCGGGTTTTGAAATCCTATCTGACTGTTAAACTCTATTACTTGTTTGTTACCTGAGGAGGTGCGGGTGGTGATCAAGACTACCCCGTTGGTTGCGCGTGCACCATAGATAGCTGCCGCGCTGGCATCTTTTAATACGGTTACCGTAAGTATGTCTTGTGGTGATATAGATGTAATGTTATCGGTCGGCAATCCATCTACCACATACAGCGGTTGGTTCGAACTGTTGAGAGAGCCGCTTCCTCTGATGCGCACAGAAACACCTTCACCGGGTGCACCGGTATTTTGAGTTACCACCACACCGGGAATTCTACCTTGCAACGCTTGATCCACCCCTGAGACCACGATCTTCGTTAATAAACTCGGAGCTACTGTTGCTACCGAGCCAAGACTTTTTGAACGCTCCTCGGACTGATATCCGGTGACCACCACTTCATTTAGAACTTGCAAATCTTCCTCCAACACGACCGTAAATTCCCTTTTTGTGCCAATACGTAACTCCTGTGAGCCATAGCCGATCGAAGAAATAACCAGCATACTACTGGTAAGGTTCTCTGTAATTTCAAAAGTAAATTTACCATCCACATCCACAGAGGCTCCAATAGTTGTGCCTTTTACAAGAACACTAGCACCTATAGCCGGTTCATTCGCGGTACTTTTAACAGTGCCGGAAAGTGTAACAATTACCTGAGCCTGTAGTGCGCCAGCCATAACTATTAATACAAAGAGCAAGATGAGTCTACATTTTTTCATAGGCTTATTAATTATCGAGTTGTGCGATTTGCATAGGCTACTATTTTCGTTCCTACTAAATACTTTCCTTCTTTTTGTTTTATTTTACTACCAGTAGGCAATACAACAATTAGTCTTGCGGATTTTGCCGCAATCTCGAAACACCCGTCTGTAGCAACGTCTTTTGTTACCCACTCATGCAGCAGGGCATCATAAAGGTCTACTGCCTCTTTAGTGTAATTATTGTAACAAACCGTTTGCAGTGAATCATACGGATTGTAGTATAGATAAGTGGGGAATGAATTTTTTTGGTAGAAGTCTGTAGCGTTGCAATTCAATTGTAGTATTTTTTCAATGTTTGTCTTTCTTACAATTGCCCCCAGAATTCCCACTTGGGCCGAACTATAAAGACTAAACATCGATTCTTCTGGCTGTCCTTTCACCCATTGCGGCCCATCGCCCAATGCAACTGGGCTGATTCCTTTCAGTGATTCTTTCTGGTAGCGTATGTCTTCTTTGCGCAGCCCTTCGTAGGCGATAACATTTTTGGTGATCTCTTTTTTTGAGGGTAGCCATTGATGTTGGTCATCGATCTCATAGGGATAGAACAGGCGTGCGGCATTGGATAAGTTGAGCATCCATTTTCCAATGGCTTCTGCATAGCGACTGTCGTAGCGCACCATTGGCACCAGTGGCCACGCCATGTCAAATGAATTCATAAGAAAAGCGTAGCCGCCACCATCGGTGATGCTGCCTTGCAAGCCATGAACATCAAAATCTCCCCAGCGCTCTGCCATCACTCCCCATCCCGTTCGTCCGTCCGCAGCCTTACAGCCTTCAAACGTCCAATCCAAAATTTTCTTTATGTCATATGAAGTTCCATGTTCGGCATTTAATCGAGCAGCCACCAAAGCACCAAAGGGCATCAGCACTTCATAAAACCTGCTTTCTTTTTGATTGACGAAAACGTCCATGGCTGATTTGGCGCCTTTTAAATAACGGGCATCACCAAATTTTTCATACGCGCACAAGAGCACATAGGCGTGCCCAGCCGCTGCATCTTGCTGATGAGGAATGTTGGAGGACACAGCCTTCATTTGAAGATAGTCAAAGTAGGAGTAATCATAATTGCCCTGAAGGGTTGAATCAGCCTTAAAGAATTTTTCAGCAATAATGTGCTGAAGGCTATCTGCTTTGGAAACGCCTGGGAATAATTCTGACACTCCGTAAA
>JBBSCN010000269.1:0-3512 GCA_038250265.1 Cytophagales bacterium
AGCATACTAGGCATAACGGCATCCAAGCCATTGATTCCTCCAAAGTAAAGCCTTTCCGAAATTCTTGACTTGAATGAAGCACCATCGGTAAACTCATTGTTTTGCAAACCATCATTAGTATCATACGTTTGAAAGGAATTTTTCTTGCGATCGTATCTACCTAAACCTCGATTGGTAGATACCCAAATATTGGAGGCTGCATCTTCTAAAATACCATGAACCGTATTGTTAGGTAATCGCTCTTGTTCTGTGTAATGACTGATACGATATGGCTTACTCTGAAGATATACCCGATTCAAACCTCCGCTCGTACCAACCCATAGTTGATCTTGCTTATCGACATACAGGCATAATACATCATTGTTGCTCAACCCGTTCGCACTTGCTTTTACTTCCTCTTCAATTTGTTTACTGATTGAGTTATAGCGGTAAATACCTCCGCCACGCGTGCCAAACCATAGTGTATTTGGTTTCTCTTCTACAATTGAATAAACGATGTTACTCTTGATTGGTATTCGCAAACCATCTGAAGTTTGTATTTGATCATATTCTTTCAAAGCATATTTACCCTTGGCAATCTTTTCGACCTTCAAATGAACTACCCCATAGCCACTGGTCCCTAACCAGATATCGTTAAAGGAATCGACACATATCGAATATACAGAACCGAAAACAAGATTAGGCTTAGCTACAAAATCGCGCGGAAAATGCAATACTCTCCGCGAATCAGCCTCTATCATATCAATGCCTTCACCATCAACACCTACCCAAATGTTACCCGTTTGATCCTTTTTGACTGCCAATACTGCATTGTTGCTTAGCCCATTCTGTGAATTGATCACCTCAGAGGAATTAGCTGACGGGGTAATAATATTTAAGCCTCCTCCCCTAGTTCCAACATACAATGTTCCAGAAACATCTTCATAAATAGACCGAACAATAGCATGTGAAAGTTGGCCTTTCGCTAACCCAACTCCAATAGAAAAAAATACTCTAGGGCGAGTCAAGAATTTATAGATCCCATCACCGTCAGTACCAATCCAGACCAAGTTTTGGTTTGTTTCGGTGATCGTTAGTATTTTTATTTTATCACGCGAGAACTGGGGAAAATAGGAATTCATGGGTTGTACCGTCAGTCCGTTTTTTGAATCCGTTAGCTGGAAGATATCCCCTGATTCTGTTCCCACCCAAATAGCTGTTCTCGCCAAGTTCTCTGATAAAGAAGAAACGATTGCATTACCCAATTTAAATTGTTGATAGGTTTGATCCATATCAGAAAGATTGTGAAGTAAAAATTCTCCCGACCGAGTAGTAATAGCTAAATAATATTGGTTGTTAATATTTAAAAATTTATGAAATGCCAGTTGGTTGGCGTTTATTAATTGCTTGCTGTACACGTGTCGATTATTAACCGTACAAATCAATTTCCCGTCCATGCCCAGTAGGTAAAGTAACCCTTTGTTGATTCCCAAATTGATAACAGTGGTAAGCCAAGCTGGGTCAATCCCATCAAAGCGAACGGGCACGAAAGCATCTGCCTTAGGTGAAAAGCGTTGAATGCCTTTTCCAACCAAACTTACCCATAAAGAGGAGTCTGGGCCCGTACATGCCCGAATGTTATACTCCAGAAAGGCAACATCATTTAGGCTGTCTAAATATGATTTAAATGAGTCCGTTACTCGATCGTAGCGATTAATTCCTTGGTGAGTTACGATCCAGAGGTTTCTATTTCCGTCTTCTAAAAACTCGCGAACTATGTTATTACTAATTTGGCCTTTTGCTCGCGGATCAGGTTTGTAAACCTTAATAGAACTTCCATCATATTGATCCAACCCATCCCATGTGCCTAACCAAATAAGTTCGTGACGATCCATAAAAACTGATGTAACGGCACTATTTGACAAATTATCTACTTGTTGCACCGGCCAAGGTGAAGCAACAGTATCTGCTTGCATGACATTTAACAAACCAAAAAGAAGCAAGGTATTCATCAACTAAAGAGGTGTATTATTGATTTCAATATGTTCTTCGCATTCTTGACAAACCGACATCTTGCTCAAAATTAGGAAAACGGCTCAACTGTGATCCCCAAAAAAGTGTCCACTGGGTACTTTTGTGTCCTTTCTATTACTAATCTCTTCAATATTTAAATAAACTACACACCAAATAGTAGATATCGGACATTTTAGCCATCTAGTTTTTGAATATTGTGGCCGCAATCGATTGAAGAAACGATTGCATTAGAAACCTAATAGGTATGATTGCCAACCGATTTAAGCAAAATCCGCTGTTAACACCCTCGGCTATCAAGTCAAGCAGTCCGGCTATGAAAATCGAATGTCTGCTGAATCCGGGTGTGTTCACATATAAAAATAAAACTTGGATGCTTTTACGGGTAGCCGAGCGCCCCGAACAAATTAAAGGGCAGATTAGCTTGCCTATCTATGATGATCAGGGTAAGATTGAAATACTTCGGTTTGATGAAAGTGACCCTGAATTAAAGCTTACTGATGCGCGTGTTATTAATTATAAAGGACAAGATTACCTAACAACGCTGTCGCATTTGCGATTGGTCTGTAGTGATGATGGAATTCAGTTCTATGAACCAGAGGGTTACCTGCCGCTTTATGGAAAACATCCATTAGAAAAGTATGGTATTGAAGATTGTAGGGTAACCGAAATAGACAAGACGTTTCTTCTTACCTACACCATGGTTTCAAATTTTGGTGTTGGGGTTGGGTTGCAACAAACAGAAAACTGGAAAAATTTTGAACATAAGGGAATGATTTTCCCTCCGCATAATAAAGACTGCGCCATTTTTGGCGAGAAAATCAATGGGAAATATTATGCCTTACACCGCCCTAGCAGCCCCCAACTGGGTGGAAATTATATTTGGCTGGCCGAATCGCCTGACCTCATTCATTGGGGGAATCATCAGTGCCTTGCGATTACTCGACCTGGTAAGTGGGATTGCGCGCGGCTCGGTGCCGGTGCCGCTCCAATCAAAACTAAACAAGGCTGGTTGGAAATTTACCACGGAGCCGATGAACACCATCGATATTGCTTGGGCGCGTTACTTTTAGATCTCAACAATCCAGCAAAAGTATTAGCGAGAAGCAATCAACCAATTATGGAGCCTACCGCGAGTTACGAACAAACGGGCTTCTTCGGCAATGTTATATTCACCAATGGTCATATTGTAAAAGGAGATACACTAACGATGTACTACGGAGCCAGTGATGAAGTGATTTGTGGTGCCGAATTTTCTATGGAAGAAATACTAAACTCATTAACGCTCTCTTACTAATGAACGAGACAATCGCGCTAGAAAAGCCAATAAGTGAATACGGGCATTTTTTACAATTGCCAAGAGAAACTCGTGTGCTGTTGGTGACGAATATGATCTACGCTTTCGTTCTGCCAGTGATTGAAATATTCGTTGGTGCGTACATCATGCGCAGCTCGAACGATCCCACCATTGTGGTAGTGTATCAATTAACAGTTTACACAGG
>JBBSCN010000270.1:0-3508 GCA_038250265.1 Cytophagales bacterium
ATCTCGGTACTTAATGGCATTGGAAACCAAGTTGCGGAAAATCTCGCCCATCCGCCACTGATCGCTTACAAATTTTTCGCCTTCTACGGTAATTGTTTTTTTGATAGCTTCTGCGCCCTTTAAGTAGCTGAGGTCTGTAAACGCCCCTTCAATTAAGTGTGCGAAATTTATATTTTCAATCTTCACCTCTACTTTCAAATTCTTTGAGTGACTTAGTACGTCACTGATAAAGTGATCCAATTGTTTTATTTTCTGTCCAATTAATTTAATGTATTCGGCTAGGCTGTCGTCATTTCCCTCCATCTTGGCTAGATTCACTAACCCTAACACCGAAGACAAGGGCGCGCGTAAATCGTGGGAAACTTTGTAAACGAAATTGTCAAGCTCTGCATTTCGGATTTTTAATTCTTCCTCGGTTTTCTTCTGATCAGTAATATCAACATAAGATCCAAAAATACCGATCGTTTTATCATCCAATGAGATAGGCACGCCATACACAAGAACGGATAATTTCTGTTGACTTTTTGTCATTCGTACGCTCTCTATCCGCATAATTTCTCTGGCGGAAATGAGGGTATCTAAGTCACTTCCTTCCTGTTGAAGGTCTGCCGGAACGATAAACTGATTCAAGCCTTTCCCCATCAACTCTTTGAGCTTGTAGCCAAACATTTTTTCAAAGCCCTGATTAACCAGTAGCACTTTTCCCGTTTCGTCCAACATCACTTTGCCAAAGGGGGAATTGTGAAACAGCTGCGTAAAAAGTATTTCGGATTTGCGAATAGCCATTTTTGCCGACCGAACTTCCGTCACATCTTTTACGATCGCCTGGATAGCAGGTTGATTTTTGTAGGTAAAGGGAATCCCGATTGTTTCAGCGTAAATTTCTTTTCCATCTAAACGTATAAAGCGTTGATCCATTGGAGGAGAATCCTTTCCACTCAAGACCATTTTCATTCTTTCTTGAAAATCAAGCAACTTATCTGGTTGGATAAAAGCGCTGATAGGTTTTCCAGTCAACTCTTCAACCGATTTTGCCCCCATTATTTTGGCGGCATTTTCATTGACATAAACGAACACGCCATTTTGAATAATCCCAACCCCCAGTGGTATTGTCTCCAATAGTCGCTGATACCGATTTTCAGCTTCCTTGCCAGCAGAGGCATCCGTGAATATACCCGTCCAAACAACTCGGCCATCCGCCATTTTTGAAGCATTAGCAATGGCGCTTACCCAAATTATTTTTCCGCTCGATTGAACAACTCGCCCCTCCCAGTTAAAATTTTCGGCATTCTTTAGCCAACTTTCATATTTCGGAATGAACGAAACCTGTTCGTCAGGATGGATAAAGGATAAAAGAGGCAGGCTGCCTTCCAGTAACGATTCGCTAGTGAACCCAAAAAGCACTTCGCAGTGCGCGCTGATGTAAGTGAAATCTTTTCTTCCGGTGGGGAAGTAAGTATACTCAAATACTGCGGCTGGTAGTTTTTCAAGTATCGTATCGGCTGCCCTATTCCTATCCATAAGAAATTGTATCAATGAGATGTTCTAAAAATAGTTTAACTAGATTAAATGCGAGCTAGTGAGTAATAAAAATTGACAAAACGCACAAAAACAAACATACATTACGGTCAAGATTACAAAAGAAAACAGAATTTATAGCTCCTTTTTTTTCGGCCAGCAAAAAATAAAAATTTGTATTCCTTAAGGATGAATCGATTACCTTTACGAGATGAAGTACCCACCCATAAAAAGTATACTGTTTGGTGTGTTTGTATCAGTATCTGCAGTAGCCCAAATTCAAACCGGTAAAGCTTCTTTTTATGCTGATCGATTTGAGGGCAGCCCTACTGCGAGCGGTGAAAAGTATAAGGCATCAAAAATGACAGCCGCCCACAAAACTTTGCCATTTGGTACGAAGGTGAGAGTTACCAATTTGGCGAACAACGCATCCGTGGTAGTTACCATCAACGATCGTGGACCTTATGTGGAAGGGAGAATTATAGATATTTCAAAGGGGGCTGCGGAGCGGTTGAGTTTTTTCAATCAAGGGACAGCGGAAGTGCGTTTGGAGATTGTAGATCCAACGGACGGAAAACAAGATACCCAACCCGTGCCGGTAGATAATGTGGTAGTGGACGACAAAGAGACCTATGATTTTGACATCGCCCGCATAAGTCCTTCGGGTTTTGGAATTCAACTTGGGACTTATCAGGAATTGGTAAACGTGTTGAAAATTGCCGACAACTTGAAAAAGGCGCACAAGAAGAAAGTGGCGGTGAAGGTTAAAATCATCAACGGTGTAAAGTTTTACAGCATTATGTTGATCGGTTTTTCGAAGCGCGAAAAAGCGCAAGGGCTAATGGGGGATTTGAAGAAAAAATTCCCAGACGCCTTTGTTATCGATTTTAGCAAATAAAAAGCTAGTTCATCTCGCTGATCCACCTCCTCACCAATTCAACGCCCTCTTCATGAACTAACTTTCTTCCCAACTCCGGCATCATGATGCCTGGGTGTGTTGATTCAATCCGGTATTGAAGAATGGATTCATCCGGCTTGCCCGGCACAATACCAAATAGTCGACCACCAGAACCTTTGCCAGCAGCAATGGGCGCTTTGCCAACACCTAACACGGTTGATTCATTTACACTAGTCAACAAGTGCAACCCACTGGTTTTAGCTGAACCATCTTGACGATGGCAATGAGCACAGTTAATTTCCAGCCAAGCACGTGCGCGGCTGGCAATAGATTCATTTTTATCTTCATAGGATGCCAGCAGTGGAATGGATTCTATGGGTGGAAGATCTTCAAGCATTTCGTGTTGCTGCCATTCTACCAATTGGTTTTTACTTTTCGATGGGCCGTTTAGCTGGCGTGCCGATGGCCCGATGGGAGAAATTTTGTCTCCACGCAAGTGGCAACCCTTGCATTGATTGATGTTGGGCACAGAATAATTTACCTGCCTTTTTTCTCCATCGTAGTGAACCCATTCTACGTCAATATTTTTTCCCGCAACATCCAGAAAAGCTTCGGTCTGCTCGTCATTCCAAATATAGGGGAGGGCCTTCCATTCGCCATTTTCCAAAATCAGCAAGCGCGTTTCCAAAATTCTGATGTTATTCTCCGGTTCTCTAAAATCAGACGGGTAATAAAAATTCTTGATGATCACAGTGCCTTCCGGAAAATCCAATACTTCGGTTGCGTTATAACTTGCTTTTTTGCCTTTTGGAATTTTTACGAATCGCTTCTTGTAGGCGTAATCGCTAAATAAAGCTGAGTTGAGTGAATAAGGAATTACACCTTCAGTGGGTTGCAGGTTTTTTAAATCGCCCACAAAAAAACCATAGCTGGAAAGTTTTGCAACGCCAACGGAAGAAAGATCAACCGGTGATGCCTCTGCTTCTATCAAAACTAAATCTGCCTTCCTATGCTGACATGAGTAGGTCAACATAATTAATAAACCTAATAATAAAATCTTTGCCATGCGATACTGCGAACTGCCTATTTATC
>JBBSCN010000271.1:0-3440 GCA_038250265.1 Cytophagales bacterium
AATATAACCTATGCAAGCGAAGTTCGTTCCCCTCAATAATATTCATGAAAAATTAGGTGCGAAAATGATGCCCTTTGCGGGATTCAATATGCCCGTGCGCTACTCCTCCGATATTGAAGAGCACATGACCGTGCGAAATGGGGTGGGTGTGTTTGATGTGAGCCACATGGGAGAGTTTACAGTAAAAGGCCCGCAGGCGTTGGATCTGATTCAGCGCGTCACGAGCAATGATGCGAGCAAATTAGTGGATGGACAAGCGCAATATTCTTGCCTGCCAAACGAAACGGGCGGAATTGTTGATGATTTAATTGTTTATAAAATAAAAGATAACGACTATCTATTGGTGGTAAATGCCTCCAACATAGAGAAGGATTGGAATTGGATTTCGAAGTTCAATACCAAGGGAGCAGAGATGATAAATATCTCGGATGACATATGCCTTTTTGCGGTGCAAGGGCCCAAGGCAAAAGGAGTACTACAAAAATTGACGACTGTCGATTTATCTAGCATCCCCTATTATCACTTTACTATTGGTGAATTTGCGGGTGCGAAAGATGTGGTGATGTCAAACACGGGCTACACCGGTGCGGGTGGGTTTGAAATTTATGTCAGCAAAAACGCTGCTGAAAAAGTTTGGAACGAGATATTTGCTGCGGGCAAAGACGAAAACATCAAGCCGATTGGCTTAGGCGCGCGCGACACGCTGCGGTTGGAAATGGGCTTCTGCCTATACGGAAACGACATTGATGACACTACCTCACCTATTGAGGGCGGCCTCGGTTGGATTACCAAATTCACAAAAGAGTTTACAAATTCTGCCAATATCAAAAAGCAAAAAGAGGCAGGTGTGACGCGCAAGTTGGTTGGCTTTAAAATGATCGAGAAGGGAATTCCGCGCCATGACTATCAAATTAAAGATGGCAGTGGTAATGTGATTGGCAAAGTAACATCTGGAACACAATCACCCTTATTGGGAATTGGCATTGGACTAGGATATGTGACAACTGAAAATTCTAAAGTTGGAAGTGAGATTTTTGTTGATGTGAGAGGGAAGGCGCTAAAGGCCATCGTGAGTAAGTTGCCATTGATTGGCTAATTCGATGATTCGTTGATTCGGTATTTAACTGATTCATTGATCCGGCAACCTAGCGATTTCATAATTGACTAATTAAAATATTAACGAAACAACGAATTAGTAAATCATCGAATTAACTAAATGAAAACCATAGACGTCTGCCTCAGTCCCGAATTAATACACCTATATCCTGTGCATGATAAAACAGTTGTTGTGGTAGACATCTTGCGAGCCACCTCGTGCATGGTCACTGCTTTTGCACATGGTGTGGAGAGCATCACGCCATTTGCCAGCCTAGACGAATGTCGCGAAATGAAAATGAAGGGCTACGTAACTTCTGGGGAGCGTGATGGAAAAAAAGTGGAGGGATTTGACAAAGGTAATTCACCGTTTGAATACATAGGTGATGAATTAAAAGGATTGAAAATTGCTTTTACAACAACCAACGGCACTCAGGCGATTGAAAAATCGAAGGGAGCGAAGGAAGTACTAATCGGTTCCTTTTTAAACCTAAATTCTGTTGCAAAGTATCTGCTGTTGAGTGACCACAATGTGTTGGTGGTATGTGCAGGATGGAAAGGAAAAGTAAATTTAGAGGATACTCTTTTTGCAGGAGCATTAGTAGACAGACTAAAAGATTATTTAGGCCCCGATTGTGATGCTCCACTCGCAGCGCAACATCTTTACAACATTGCCAAACATGACATGGTTAGCTTCTTAAATACGTCTTCGCACGTCAAACGATTAAATCAGCTAAACATCCATGACGATATGAAATTTTGTGTTACTCCTGACCAATACAACGTGCTTCCGCGGCTAAAAAATGGCGAATTAAGACTGAGATAGTTTGGGATTATTCTTATGGCGATCTTTATCTCGTAAGGTCTTCTTTTCAATATTTTTCTCAAGCGCCTTGGTCAAATCCACTCCCGTTTGGTTGGCCAAACAAATCAATACCCAAAGCACATCGGCCATTTCATCGCCAAGGTCTTTGTCTTTATCCGATTCCTTTTCAGATTGCTCGCCATATCTTCTTGCAATTATCCGCGCCACCTCTCCCACTTCTTCAGTAAGCATAGCAATGTTGGTGAGTTCATTGAAGTAACGGACTCCGTGTTGTTTGATCCAGAGGTCGACTTGGGATTGGGCTTCTTGAATTGACATATAAATTTAATGCATAAGATGTTAGACGCAAGACGTAAGGTACTCGAAAGATGCAGTTAGTAAAACCGATCTATTGTCTTAAATCCTACTACCTATGTCTAGTTTAACTCCTCGAAATCAATATCCATTACTTCAAATTTCTGCCAGCCCACAAAATCAAAATGCCACCACTCGGCTTCATATACTTTAAAGCCATTCCTCTCCATAATAGAAATTAGCATATCTCGGTTTTTCTTCACCTCAGGGTCTTGAACAAGCGCAGCTGCCCACGACTCTTTAGCGGCCGTGTCCCATTCAGTAGGCATTTTTAAATCTTGATTGGTTTTCAAATCCACCAACGTTATGTCCAATGCGCAACCGCGATTATGCTTTGACCCTTTATACGGGCTGGCCACATACAGCGTGTCGCCCTTCATCACTTCGTAGAATTTCACCGTGGCCGAGTAAGGCCGGTAGGCATCGTATATTTTTATTCCGTAACCCAACTGATTGAATTCCGCCTGCGCTTTCTTTAGTGAGGCCGCGACCGGCTTTCTTGAATACGCCTTTGCAAGATTGTAAATCCTTTCTTTGGTGAAGTTATTGATGGTAGCGTAACGAACATCCAACACAATCCCGGGAATAAATTTTTCCAAATCAACCAATTCATTGGTTACATCAGTCTTTATAGAATTTTTATACGCCTCTAATTTCATTGGCTTCAGCCCATAATCAATTTTCATCTTCAACTTCTCCACTGCAAATTGTTCGGCTGCACGTTCAACCGAAAAGACATCTTTGGAACGAATGTAACAACCAATCACGTGCGTGCCGGCCTCGGGTATAGCAACCGTCTCTTTTAATGAATCGGGTGTACCCAGTTGTTGATTCATTAGCAGCATCGCACTTACCTTTACGGTCGAGTCTTGCTCTGCTTCATTCTTATAATAGTAAAGCGATAGCGATGGTTGCTTTATTTTCTTGAAAGTCGTTTCATTCATCTTGTCTTCCAGCATTTCTTGCATTTGGCCCACCGCTTCTAGGCGGTACGTATCATTCCAATATTGATTTTGCAATTTGACATTCACACCCGGGGTGGGTTTTGAAATACTGTAGTTCCCACCCATCACTTGCCTTGCCAATTGAACTCCCCAAGGGTTGTTAGATAATCCAGCCAACGGGTGAAATATCTGAACATTAGGTGACATGTTTATTAAGGCAT
>JBBSCN010000272.1:0-3434 GCA_038250265.1 Cytophagales bacterium
CGTTGCATCCCAGTCAATTTTCACCCTATTTTTCCGTGCCTCAACAATGGAGATGTAATTTTTTAGCTGCTGGCGGCTCTCGTGATCTTTTCTGAGTTCAACATATTCTTGCTTGATCTTCGCTTTAAAACTCCCACGGGAAATTAGGCTGATCAATTCACTGGCGACAGGAACAGATCGTGAGGCATCCAACACATGCACTACTGCCCCATCATACACCGGGTCAATCTTCACTGCCGTATGTAATCGAGAAGTAGTCGCTCCCCCAATAAGCAACGGAATGTCCATTTTTTGATATTGCATCTCCTTGGCAACATGCACCATCTCATCAAGCGATGGAGTGATCAATCCGCTCAATCCAATCACATCTACTTTTTCGCGCTTGGCGGCCTCAATGATTTTTTCGGTAGGCACCATCACACCCAAGTCAACTACATCATAATTGTTGCAGGCTAATACAACACCTACAATATTCTTTCCAATATCGTGTACATCACCTTTCACTGTAGCCATCAAGATCTTGGCGGCAGGTTTACCACTATTGCCTGTCAGTCTTTTTTCCTCTTCCAAATAGGGAGTTAAATAGCCTACCGACTTCTTCATCACTCGTGCACTCTTCACCACTTGTGGCAAAAACATCTTACCGGCACCAAACAAATCACCCACTACGTTCATACCTGCCATCAACGGACCTTCAATCACATGAAGTGGTCTTCCGTATTTTTGTCTGGCTTCTTCCGTATCTACATCCACGAAATCAATGATCCCTTTTACCAATGCGTGGGCCAATCGTTCTTCTACCGTTCCCTCTCGCCATGCCTCGTCCACCTCTTTTTTCTTGCCTGCGCCTTTTACGGTTTCAGCTAATTCTAACAGGCGTTCTGTGGAATCTTCCCTCCTGTTCAACAGCACGTCTTCCACACGTTCTAATAATTCCTTTGGAATTTCATCATACACTTCCAACATCGTGGGGTTAACAATCCCCATGTCCATACCGTTTTGAATAGCGTGATATAAAAATGCGGAGTGCATAGCTTCGCGCACCAGTTGATTTCCACGGAAGCTAAACGAAACATTGCTCACCCCTCCACTCACGTGGGCTCCCGGCAGGTTTTGTCGAATCCACTTGGTGGCTTTGAAAAAATCCAATGCATAATTTCTGTGTTCATCTATCCCCGTGGCAACGGGAAAAATGTTTGGATCGAAGATGATATCTTCCGGTGCAAACTGAACTTGATTGACTAAGATGTCATACGCTCGCTTGCAGATAGAAATCCTTCTTTCGTATGTATCGGCTTGCCCAACTTCATCGAATGCCATTACTACCGTGGCCGCACCATACCGTTTTACCAAATTGGCTTGCTGTATGAATTCTTTTTCTCCAGCTTTTAAGCTGATGGAGTTAACAATGCCTTTGCCTTGCAAACATTTTAGCCCCGCTTCAATTACTTCCCATTTAGACGAATCGATCATCACAGGTATTCTTGAAATCTCTGGCTCTGCCGCCATCAAGTTCAAAAACTTGACCATGGCCTCCTTAGAATCTAACATTCCCTCGTCCATGTTCACATCAATGACCTGTGCACCACCACGCACTTGGTCAAGTGCAACTCCTAAAGCATCATCATACTTGTCATCTTTTATCAATTTTAGAAAACGCGCAGAACCAGTCACGTTTGTACGCTCACCAATGTTGACGAAGGTTGATTCAGGGGTTATTACTACGGCTTCTAGTCCGCTTAGTTTAAGTCGATAGTTCATAGTCAATAGTTGCTGGTTGATCGGTGGTGGTTGATGGTTGGTAGTGGATAGTTGCTATTGACCATCGACCAAAGCGGGACTATCGACCAATCTCGGCTTATACTTCTTTGCCAAATCTGCAATCACTCTTATATGATCTGGAGTAGTTCCACAACATCCACCCAGAATATTTACTAGCCCCTCTTTCAAGTATTCTTCTACTTGCGTGCCCATTTCCTCCGGTGTCTGATCGTAATGACCAAACGCATTTGGTAATCCTGCGTTTGGATAAGCACTCACAAAAAATGGGCTATTTTCGTTGAGTATTTTTAAATACGGGCGAAGTTGTTCTGCGCCCAAAGCGCAATTCAATCCCACACTTAGCAGGGGAACATGCGAAACCGAAATCAAAAATGCTTCGGTGGTTTGACCTGATAAAGTCCGTCCACTCGCATCTGTAATTGTACCCGATATCATTACTGGAACTTTCTTTTTAATTTCATCAAACAACTCTTGCACTGCAAAAAGAGCTGCCTTTGCGTTAAGCGTATCGAATACAGTTTCAATCAACAATAAATCCGCACCGCCTTCAATCAAGCCTTTTGCTTGCTCCTTGTAGGCAATTCGCAGATCATCGAATGTAACAGCGCGATAGCCCGGGTTGTTTACATCGGGTGATAAAGAAGCCGTTTTATTGGTTGGCCCGAGCGCACCGGCAACATAACGCGGCTTGTTCTGATCACGTTTGGTAAATTCATTTGCTACTTCTTTGGCGATCCTGGCAGATTCAAAATTCAGTTCATATGCCAATGACTCTAAATGATAGTCTGCTTGGGCAATGGTAGTGCTGCTAAACGTATTTGTCTCAAGAATATCAGCCCCCGCTTGAAGGTATTGGCGATGAATCTCTTTGATGATATCGGGTCGCGTGATGGATAGTAAATCGTTGTTTCCTTTTAGAGGTGAATGATGGTTTTTAAACCGTTCGCCCCTAAAATCAGCTTCTTCTAGCGTATGCCGTTGAATCATGGTGCCCATGGCGCCATCTAGCACTAAAATCCTTTCTTTTAAAATGTCTTGAATTTCCACTCTTTCTGTTGTTTAAGTAACTATCCAGAAAGAGCCTGTTGAATGGCCGCTCATCTTCTTCCGCTTCCGATTGCAATCGGTTTGGAAAGGGAGTTAGCACCAAGTTATTGGCAAGGTTGCTAAGACTTCAACGGGCCCGGTCCCTCGGTCTTTCTGGATAAGCGATGCAAAGAAACGGAATCTTATAGTAATTAAAAAACCATTGTGTGTATTTTAGCGGCTTAATAAACCGTGCCCTTTGAAACTTGCAGCCATCGATATCGGGTCCAACGCCATCCGACTCCAGATATCCACCATCTTAGAGGGTGGCGAGAAAATTCTGTTTAAGAAATTGGAGTATGTTCGCTTTCCGCTTCGACTGGGGCACGATGTTTTCTCCACCAATCGACTGAGCGAAGGAAGTATTGCTAAGTTCAAAAAATTGATGAAAGTGTATAAGCTTCTTTTGGAATTATACGATGTTGATGATTACATGTTTTGTGCAACTTCTGCTATGCGCGAATCTGAAAATGGGGAAGAAGTGGCCCGCCAAGTAAAAGAAGAATTGGGTGTAACGATCCATATTATTGATGGCCATTTGGAAGCAGAGTTTATCAACAAGGCTA
>JBBSCN010000273.1:0-3374 GCA_038250265.1 Cytophagales bacterium
TATTGACTTCGTAACATTGTTTACGGACTTCAATCCGCATATTTTCTTCGGTGGCGATAACGTAGCTTTTTGGGGGCCGCTATCATGGACAATGATTTTCGGATTGGTGTTTGGAACTTTTTTAACATTGTTCCTAGTGCCAGTAATGTATTTGTTGGTGGCCAAGCTGAAGCAACGGGTTTTCAAAACGAAAGTGAAGCCTGTTGATGAGATTTCAGAGGGAGCGATAGTGGCTCATTAGAATAAAAAGCAATAGAAGCCGTTTATCTAAAAGTGGACGGCTTTTATTGTCTTACCTGGAGTTACGAAAAACGTAAAATGGTGTCAGTTTGAGCTTGTCGAAAACGGATTATTGGAGTTTCCAAATAGGCTTCGACAGGCTCAGCCTGACAGTAACTTAGTTGATTTGTGTAAGTCCAGGTTTTAAGTTGTGACAAAATATGTTTAATCGAGTGATGACGGTATTTTTCTTTATTCTTTTCTTTTTGATCATCGACTACTACTTCTTCCAAGCGGTATTGGTCGTTAGCAAGAATTGGTCACCGCTTTGGAAAAACGCGGTACGATATGGCTTTTGGATTCCTACAGTATTGAGCGTTAGTGCGCTCGTGTGGTGGGTGTTTGGAGATCCCTATCAATTTAGCTCCAACGTTAGAAATTGGATCATCACGGGAATTATTTCTTCTTATTTTCCGAAAGTCATCGGCATTCTTTTTTTATTGGTTGATGATTTGCAAAGGGGGGTAAGATGGGTGATCGCACTTTTTCAAAAGAGCACCACTCCATCTAGTGCTGGTGAAGTGATTTCACGTTCTGAATTTTTATCGAAGGCTGCGTTGGTAGCCTCGGCCGTTCCACTTACTGCTTTTGCATACGGCATTATTTCGGGTGCGCACGATTACCGGATTAGAAAAGTGGCGATCAAACTTCCCAACCTTCCCAAGGCATTTGATGGAATACGGATAGGTCAGCTTTCGGATATTCATACGGGCAGTTTTTGGAACAAAACGGCCGTGAAAGGTGGAGTTGAAATGTTACTGGGCGAAAAACCGGATGTCATTTTTTTTACCGGTGATTTGGTAAACAATGAGGCATCCGAAGTGAAGGAATATATCGATGTCTTTAATAAAGTGCGGGCGCCACTGGGCGTATTCTCCATCACTGGCAACCACGACTATGGTGACTACAAAAGTTGGGCTACCAAAGAAGCGAAAGAACAAAATTTCAAGAATCTAATCGAGGCCCATAAACTTTTGGGTTTTGATTTGTTGATGAACGAAAATCGATTCCTACAACAGGGAGGAGAAAAGCTCGCGATAATTGGCATAGAGAATTGGGGAACACGTTTTTCGAAACATGGGCTGTTACACGCTGCCCACCAAGGAACTGAGGAGGCTCCCGTCAAACTTTTACTCTCGCATGATCCCACTCATTGGGACGCACAAGTAAGACCAGGCTACAAAGACATAGACGTTACTTTTTCCGGTCACACCCACGGTGCGCAGTTTGGCGTAAACATTGGCAACTTTACGTGGACACCCGTGCAGCACGTTTACAAACAGTGGGGCGGTTTATATCAACAAGATAATCAATATCTATATGTCAACCGCGGCTTTGGCTATTTGGGTTACCCTGGACGAGTAGGCATGCCGCCCGAGATTACAATTTTTGAGTTGAAGAGAGCCTAGTTTTTTTAAACCTGCCAACGCTCTATATTTGATTGCCGAACAACTCGAAATCAACTTATGAGCATTCAATGGAAAGGGGTTTTCCCCGCACTCACTACTAAGTTTACTGTTGCAGACGAATTAGACTTTCCACTATTTGAAAAAAACCTGAATGCACAACTGGCTGCAGGAGTGGAAGGCGTGATTTTAGGTGGAACACTAGGCGAGTCAAGTGTGCTCTCCAACGAGGAGAAGTTTTCGCTGGTAAAATTCACAGTAGAAAAAGTGGCCGGCAAAGTGCCCGTGATAATGAACATTGCCGAAGGCAGCACGCGCGAAGCCGTGAAGCTCGCAGCCGAAGCAAAAAAATGTGGTGCCAAAGGATTGATGATGTTGCCGCCCATGCGCTACAAATCTGATCATCGCGAGACGGTTGCTTATTTCAAAGAGGTGGCAAACTCAACTGATCTGCCCATCATGATTTACAATAATCCGGTCGATTACAAAATTGAAGTCACGCTCGATATGTTTGACGAGTTCACATCTTGCCCAAACATTCAAGCGGTAAAAGAGTCCACACGCGATGTCTCCAACGTTACGCGCATGGTCAACCGCTTTGGCGATCGCTTCAAAATTTTGTGTGGCGTAGATACTCTTGCGATGGAAGAGTTGATGTTGGGTGCGCACGGTTGGGTGGCAGGGTTGGTATGTGCATTCCCCGCTGAAACGGTGGCGGTCTATAAGCTTACAAAATCAAATCACATCAATGAAGCATTGTGGATATACAGATGGTTTCTTCCGTTGCTCGAGTTGGACATTCATCCGAAGTTGGTGCAGTATATCAAGTTGGCTGAGCAAGAAGTTGGCCTCGGCTCTGAGTTGGTTCGTGCACCACGCTTGCCGTTGATTGGCGAAGAGCGTGAACGCGTGTTGAAAATAATTTGCGATGGAATCAAGAACCGACCAAAATTAATTTCTTAAAAAATGAAAAATATTTTCTTGGCGGCCGAACGGGCTTTCCGCTATACTCCTCGTGCCATCGCACATGCACACGCCACTGCGGGGTGCCGCTGCAATCCCTGGCCGAATGTGTGCGTATCTATTTGCTCATCTCCTAACTCTAAACTCCTAACTCCTACCTCCTAACTTTCAACTTTGTACTTCGTACTTTAAAACTTTAAACCCTGAACTTTCAACTTTAGCGACTCTACTCTCGACCAAGTTAACACCGCCCTCAACGAAGCGCAGATTGCTTTTCTGTCGTATAAAAATTTAAGTGGAAAACAGAAAGGAAAATTTCTTCGGGCCATTGCAGACGAGATAGAAGCACTTGGTCAAGAGTTGGTGCACATAGCAATGGGGGAGACTAATTTGCCAGAAGCTAGGATTGTCGGTGAGCGCGGAAGAACAACTGGCCATTGCCGAATGTTTGCCGATTTAGTCGAAGAAGGATCTTGGGTGGATGCACGCATCGATACTGCATTGCCCAATCGTACACCTGCACCCAAACCAGATAGCAGAAAGATGTCAGTGCCCATTGGGCCGATTGTTGTTTTTGGTGCGGCCAATTTCCCATTGGCTTACTCAACGGCTGGTGGAGATACCATCTCAGCATTGGCCGCAGGTTGTCCCGTGATTGTAAAGGCGCACCCCGCACATGCTCAAACTTCCGAGCTAGTAGCAGGCGCAATAAAACGCGCCATCAAA
>JBBSCN010000274.1:0-3360 GCA_038250265.1 Cytophagales bacterium
CATTACTTTTGGTCCGAAGATGCCAGCATTCGGTGTTAAGAAGGGCCGATGGTCACTTGCCCTACTATTAAAATATCCATGCAGTTGACGAGCCATAATGTCAACCATGTAATCGGCAGCAGACCCACCGCCATTGTTTCGCTCATCAATGATCGCTCCCTTTTTATCTTGCTGGGCAAAGTAGTAACGATTGAAGTACGTATACCCCGGGATACCGGTATTCGGCACGTAAACATAAGCGAGTTGTCCCTTCGAAAGTTGATCTACTTTTCTTCTGTTGCCTTCTACCCAATCAAAGCTGCGCAATTGATTTTCATTCTCCACTGGCACTACCGTCACAACGCGCGCGCCTTCACCCGTTGGTTTGCTGCTCACCTTTATTTTGATCTGCCTATTGGCGGTCGCTTCAAAATATTTGTACACGTTTGTCGATGTTGAAACCACTTGGCCATTCACTTCCAACAAATAATCGCCTGCGGAAATAGTCACCCCCGGCTCACGGAGTGGCGCTTTTAATTCCGGGTTCCAACTTTCACCTAAGTAGGTTTTTTTAAATCGATACAAGCCTTTGTCAATTTCGTAATCGGCACCTAATAACCCAACAGGTACATTTGAAATATCCGGGAAGTCGCCACCGCTGGTGTACGAGTGTCCCACGGAAACTTCCCCTCCTAAAATATCGACCACATAATTCAAATCAGTGCGATGGCGAACGTGATCAATCCACGGGCTGTACCATTTGTAAACATCATTCCAAGGTGCGCCATGAACATTACTGACGTATAGAAAATCGCGCTGGTATCGCCAGCCTTCACGGAAGATTTGTTTCCACTCTTCCATTGGGTTGATTTTTAGTTTCATCGAAGCCAATGATTCTAATTTTCCATCACCCACTTTCTTATTGCTGTCACTTGTGCCTAAAATTCCCCACACGGCATTGCTGCGATAAAGAATGGATTTGCGATCGTTGGAGATCGCTACCTCATTCACAGGAGAAAGGAATACTTCTCCTTTTCTATCTTTGAAATTATAACGAGACAGAGTAACGCCCAGTTGATTAACAACGCTCTCGGCATAGAAAACATATCCGTCTGGCCCATTGTAAAGTGCGGTGTAGTTTCTGGAAGGAATGTCAACTGCTAATATCCGGTTGCTTAGTCCATCCATATCTATTTTTACGATGGCTGTGGCATCCTTTCCCTGTCTGCCGGCAGGCAGGTTTTCTTCTTTTGGTTTTTCTTTTTCTTCATCGCTGCGCGGAGCAATGGGGGATGGGTCGTCCTTATTAAGTAGAGCGAGGTAGAGCGAGCGAGTTATCGGGCGATCGTACGAACTCATATCCAGCCATCCCGTGTTCAGTCCGTAATTGGTGCTGGCTAAGAAGTACAGGTATTTTCCAGTGGCATCCCACACAGGTGAAATTGCATCGGCCATGGCATCCGTCAATTGAAGATTTTGTCCCGTTTCTACATTGTAAACTTTGATCACTTTGAAATGATTGTCCATCAAACGGCTGTAGGCAATCCATTTGCTATCGGGCGACCAAACAGGGTTTAGCGTTCGATTGGGATGCGCGTATCTTTCTGTATCTACTTTTTTAGCAGCCGAGGTGACAACCTCCACAAACCATAAATTATAATCGGTGTCGGTAAAAGAAATATATTTACCATCGGGTGACCACGCTGGCTTAAAAAAGAACGTTGGCTTTTCGAATGAAATTACTTTTGGCTTCTCCAATCCTTCTTGATCACCAATCATCAATTGGTATTCTCCACTTGCATCGCTAAACCAAGCAATCTTTTTTCCATCGGGCGACCAACTCGGTGAGCGATCTGCCGCTGCCGAATTGCGTGTGATGTTTCTCCAATCGCCTTTTTCTTTCGGGGCAGTAAAAATCTCTCCACGATATTCAAACAATGCCCGTTGCCCGGTCGGGGATAGGGATGCATTCGCAAGAGCGGTAGGCTTCACTTCTTCCCAGCGCTCACGTGCCCAATGAAAATCGCCACGCACATTGATCACCAATTGCTTGGTGGAAGTAGTAGCTGGATTTAATATGCTTAGGTATCCACCTTGTTCATACACGATTTCACCAACACCGGCATCCAAGCTCTTTACATCAAAATCGGTATGAAAGGTTTGTTGTTTCAATTCACTAGTAGCGGGATTGAAAGACCAAATGTTATTGGCATAGTCGCACTCCGAAAGAAAAAAGACCACACCATTCAACCAAACAGGATCGGTATGACGTTCGTTGTCGGTTTGAGGTGTTGATTTTAGCGAATAATTTTTTAGGTCCACAATCCAAATCGGTTTGGCCTGGCCTCCGCGGTAATTCCTCCACTCAGCATCCCAAAAACCAATCTGCTGGTAGGCGATATACTTTCCATCTTCTGAAATTTCACCGGCCACTGCCCGAGGAATATCCAATGCTTCTTCCATTCCCCCTCTACGATTGATTTTATAAAACTTTGACTCCAGTGTTGGCACTGACTCACGACCTGAGGCAAATAAAATGCTTTCGCCATCGGGAGTCCAACCCGTAACATTGTCTGCTCCCGGATGCCATGTTAGTCGTTCGGGTTGCCCTCCTTCCGTAGGAATAACATATACATCGGTATTGCCATCGTACTGACCCGTAAAGGCAATGAATTTTCCGTCTGGAGAAAAGTGTGGATTGCTTTCCTGGCCTTCGTTGCTAGTCAATCGCTTGGCCTCTCCGCCCTCTTTGGCAACGATCCACAAATCATTGGCGTATACAAATACAACACTTGCGTTGCTTATTGTTGGCTGACGAAGCAATTGGGTGCCTTGGGCCGAACAAACCAAGTTTGCTATGAAACCAAAAAATAAGAAGAAGATTCTTTTCATATCGATGAGATTATGAAACGAAAGTAGGAAACAGCGATTGGCCAATTGTTACCGCTCACGGAAAGTTTGGTGAACCAAACCCATGGAAAGCCCAAGGGGCTGGTAGTTATCGAGCTAAATCAATACGGACAATTCAGCTCAGGTTAGTCCAACGAATTGCAGGTCACCCAATATCTGTAACCAACAATAGCCTGATCAACTTTAGATAGCCTAGTGATGTCTTTCTTACTGTAACGCGGCAAAACTAATTTATTCATTTGTGCCAGTAATTTAAAAATAGATTTTTTCATAGCTAATTCAATTCTTTTTTAAATAAACCCACGGCCCTGCTCCAAGCCAATTTTGCGGCTGCTTCATTATAACGGGTAGGAGCAGTATCGTTATGAAATGCATGCTGAGCGCCTTCGTACACAAACACCTCATACCGAGTGCCGGCATTCTTAAGGGCCTCTTCATAGGCAGGTATTCCTTGATTTACCCGTTCGTCCA
>JBBSCN010000275.1:0-3353 GCA_038250265.1 Cytophagales bacterium
GAAAAATTTTATGCGCAGCTACTTTAGAAGGGTTGAATTGGTCAATCAATATTTCACGTCCTACAAAGAAGGCTGGAAAATGGATCGTGGAATGATCTACTTGATTTTCGGAATTCCCGATGAACTCGCGAAAAATAGCGGGAACGAAGTGTGGAACTACAAAACCTATGGTGTGCGATTTACTTTTGTGAAAAGCGGAAGTGTATACGATCCCGATAACTACGTACTCCTTCGCGACAAGCGGTTTACCGAATCTTGGTTTAGCACCATCGACTTATGGCGCAAAAGTCGCTTTTAGCAGACCTACTTTTTGATCGCTGAACAATTCCTCATTTAACAAAATCACATATTTCAAAAAATTAAGATAGCTATGAAAAAATTTATTCCTGTTCTTTTTCTATTGATTACCACGTTTGCTTTGGCACAAGATGCCGTTAAATATGCAGAAATGATTACACCCGCTGAACTCAAAGAAAACCTTTCCATTCTTGCCTCGGATGCGCTGGAGGGCCGCAAGACTGGTACGCGTGGCCAAAAAATGGCGGCTGCATTTATCAGCAACTATTTTCAAGAAGTGGGTCTCTCCGCTCCGGTCAATGGATCGAACTATATGCCGGTGGAATTGTATTCAGTAATCCCCGCTGATATCTATGTAAAAACTGGAGACTTACGCTATTCCAATTTTACTGAAATCATCTATTACGGCTCTGCCGACTCCAATGGAGAAATCTCAACGGACATTGTTTTTGCAGGAAAAGGGAGTGAGGCCGATTATGCAAACATCGTTGTTAAAGACAAAGCGGTTGCCATTCAAAGCGATGCACTGTCGTTGAGCATTATGTCAAGCCTAAGAAAAGTGGTAACGCTGGCAAGAGAGAAGGGAGCAAAAATGGTATTTGTAATTCCTGCAAGCTCTCCAGACGAGTTCAAGCTGTTTGCTGGGCAGATGAAAGGATTCCTATCAGGCGGCAACTTATCTCTATCAAAGCCCGATCCTACTAGCCCGAATAAAGGCATTTTCTTTTTGAATAAAGCGGCCGCAGAAAAAGTATTTAATACCACTGTCGCCAAACTCACGGCTGCAGCTGCAGCCGATCCTGCTAAGAAATCGCTTGGAAAAGTGAAGCCTGGAAAGATTAGTTACCAAGTGGCGATGTTGTTGAAAACCGTAAAGTCAGAAAATATTTTAGGCTTCTTGGAAGGTACCGACAAGAAAGATGAAGTAGTGGTGATCACATCACACTACGATCACATCGGAAAAAACGATGGGGCAACGGGCGATCAAATCAACAACGGTGCCGATGACGATGGATCAGGAACGGTAAGTGTATTGCAAATGGCAAAAGCATTTGCGCAAGCGAAGAAAGAAGGCAACGGCCCACGCAGAAGTATTCTATTTATGACGGTGACAGGAGAAGAGCAAGGATTGTTTGGTTCCGAATATTACTCAGAACATCCTATTTTTCCATTGGATAAAACTGTAGTGGATATAAATATCGATATGATTGGAAGACGCGACCCCGAGCACAAAGGGAAACCTGACTATGTATACGTCATTGGCTCTGATAAACTTTCTTCTGAGTTGCATGAGATCAACGAACGTAATAATAAAACGTATGTGAAGTTGGATTTCGATTATTTGTATAACGATGAGAACCATCCTACCAATTTATACAAGCGCTCTGACCATTGGAATTTTGCCAAGAAGGGAATACCCATTATATTTTTCTTTGATGGTATCCACGAAGACTATCACCAAGTAAGCGATGAAGTAGATAAGATAGAATTTGATCTATTGGCAAAGCGTGCGAAGGCTGCATTCTATACGGCTTGGGAAGTGGCTAATAGAGATAACAGAATAATTGTAGATAAAAAATAATAGATGAAACTGTTAAAGTAAAGTCGATCGGTAACGGTCGACTTTTTTGTTTATAGCTGGTTTACATCGCCACATTCACATGCCGCTCTGCATGATACGAAGAACGCACCAGCGGGCCAGACTCCACATATTTCAATCCACGCCTTAATCCTTCTTCTTTGTAAAGTGCAAATGTATCGGGGTGGATAAACTCGGCTACCTCTAAATGCATTTTGGTGGGCTGTAGATATTGGCCGAGCGTTAAAATCATTAAACCATTTTCTACCAAGTCGTCCATGGCTTTGTACAATTCTTCTTTGGTTTCGCCCACACCCAGCATGATCCCTGACTTTGTTCTCTTCCCTGATTCACGAATTCTCTTTAGCTGCTCGAGGCTCCGTTCGTATTTTGCTTGAGGGCGTACCATTCTATAAAGTCTGCCAACGGTTTCCATATTATGGGAGACGACTTCTTGGCCGCCATCAATCATTCGGTACAAGGCATCCCAATTTCCTTTTGTATCAGGGATCAGTGTTTCAATGGTAGTGCTTGGACTTAATTCTTTTGTTTGAATTACTGTCTGATACCACACTTCAGCACCACGGTCTTTTAATTCATCGCGGTTCACGCTAGTAATCACAGCATGCTTCACACCCATTTTTTTGATGGACTCTGCTACGCGTCTCGGTTCATCTATGTCATACTCTGTTGGTCGACCCGTGGCTACGGCACAAAAAGTGCAACTGCGGGTGCACACATTTCCTAAAATCATAAACGTGGCGGTACCTAATCCCCAACATTCGCCCATATTAGGGCAATTACCGCTTTCGCAAATGGTATGAAGTTTATTTTCGTCCACCAACTTGCGCACTTTGGCGTATTCAGGGCCGATAGGCAACTTCACGCGGAGCCAATCGGGCTTGCGCTTTTTGGTTTGCTCAACTGATATGGAGGGTAGTTCTATCATAGTTGCTAGTTGTTAGTTGTAAGTTGTTGTTCTCTATTCACTAACAACTATTAACTAAAAACTATTTTTACTTGCCAATAAGTTCCTTGTACTGTGCCGCTGTTAACAAACCCGCTACCTCTGAGGCATTTGTGATTTCAACTTTCACCATCCAGCCATCTCCGTAAGGATCACCATTTACCTTTTCAGGCGCTGCGTCCAACGCCTTGTTGAACTCGATCACTTTACCTGAAATAGGCATAAATAAATCAGATACTGTCTTCACAGCTTCTACTGTTCCAAAAACATCATGCTGACCAATTTGTTGCCCCACGGTAGAAATATCGACATAGACAATATCGCCTAATTCGCCCTGCGCAAATTCGGTAATGCCAATAGTAGCAGTATTGCCTTCAACATTGATCCATTCGTGGTCTTTGGTGTATTTGAGTGATTCGGGTATGTTCATAATAGGCTGATTGATTTGAGTGGCAAAAATAGCGAAAGTGGCGAACAAATATCTCATGTGTATCTTTAAAAACGATGTCA
>JBBSCN010000276.1:0-3348 GCA_038250265.1 Cytophagales bacterium
CACACAACGTTTTGCAGCTACAAGAAGTTGGCGATTTCGGAGCACTAAACTGTCTGCCACCACAAAACTTGATACGAAGCACAAAGTTTCATTTAACCACTGAACCGCCAATTTCTTGTAGGTGCTGTTATGGGCTGGTTTTCGTGTCTACGCTAACTTGCATTTGCTACACTTACTTCACTACTCCGATTTCGTAGTTAAAAAATTACACTTGAATGCCTCTGGGATTCTTCAAGTTATTATCCGCATAAAGTAGTTCATTATTTCTCTTAATTACTACTGTTGCCCGTAATGGGAATCCCATACCTACTTTGATTTCGTAATTAACATCAACTCCATTTTCTTTTGTCGTGAAAGTATGCACTCCACCAAATAAGGATTTTTTTTGAGAGACAATTTCTCCATTGTAAAAAATGGTCTCTTTGCCGCTTAATAGGCTCAGTAAATCAATCTCAATTTTGTTTCCATTTACAACTAATATTCTCATTTCTTTTTAAATTAAACTGTCCTACTCGTTTGGCTTTTCGGATTACGCCCCGTTTTTTTGAGTGGGTTCTGGTCTCCACCTTTGGTTATCAATTTTACAAAATATTTTTTAAGAATTATCAAAGTTATCCTTTGATGGTTCTCTTGTCTGACCGCTTTGTTTTTTAAACTTGCCCATAACATTTGGGTAGGCGCAACCAGTTGCGTCTATACACCCAAATATAGGTAATAGACGCATAGAGTTGCGTCTATTTCCCATTTAGCTGCCGTTGACGATTTCGGGGTCAGCGCTCTGTTTATCTTAAAAATCCAAATTGTCCAGTGGGCTTTTTATTCCTTTTAATGCCTTGCTCGTCACATGGGCATAAATCTCGGTGGTCTTGCTGCTGCTATGTCCCAATAACGATTGGATATAACGCAAATCAGTACCGTTTTCAAGCAAATGCGTGGCAAAGCTATGCCGCAAGGTGTGCACCGAGGCATGCTTGCCAATCTTGGCTTTATGCAGCGCCTCTTGCACCACCGCTTGCACGCTCCGCTCGCTATACGGGCCGCCATCGCTACCTTCAAAAAGGTATTCCTTTGGTTTATATTGGCTATAATATTCGCGCAGCAACGGAAGTAGCTTTTCCGAAAGCAGCGTAAAGCGGTCTTTTTTACCCTTGCCTGCCTTAATGCTCACTTGCATACGTTTGCTGTCCACATCGGCCATCCGCAAGTTGAGCAGTTCGCCCAACCGCAACCCAGCCGAGTAGCACATCATGATCATCGTTTTGTGTTTCAGGTTGTCAGTAACTTTTATCATGTCCTGTATTTCTTCCACCGCTAGCACAGTGGGTAACTTCTTCTCCCTTATCGGGCGCTCGAGCTGGTAAAACTTTCTTTCTCCTCCCTTCACTCTTTCATAATAGAATTTGATAGCGTTGATGGCCTGATTCTGGTAGCTGGCCGAAATGCCACGCTCGTTCACCAAGTACCTCATATATGCTATTATTTCCGCCTCGGTTATTTCGTCTATTTCTTTGGCAGGATAAAAATTAATGAATTCTTCAAACACTTGTTTATAAGCGACTATCGTTTTTGGGGAGTAGCGCACAACCTCCAATTTTTCAAGCATCGCATCGGGGCAGACGCGGTAGTTGCTGATCTCAAAGGCTTTCCTCCTAGGTTTCAATAGTTGCTTTTGGAGATGATCGTCTGTCCAAACCATAGTCAGCCCATTCATTTTACAAAAATCCTGTAGTGCTTTCTTCTGCTTTTCCTCTAGCGCCACACTCCAAACTTTTGTGGCCTTGTCATACTTCGCATAGGGAAATACTTTTAAAAGGGAAACCAATAAGGGGTTGTAAAAAGCAATCACGTGGTAGCGGCCGCTTTGATACTGCACTGCCCTAACAATATGCTTTTGGTGACCGTCAGGTTTTTGCTGTGCCCTTTCTGCTTTGTATTCTTTGCTCGCAACGGGCTCCAGCGGCTGCATCTGCGGATAGGCTTCCTTCAGCTTTTCAAAAACGGTATTGCTTGCCTCAAAGTGCCAGGCTCTTTCCGTTTTGCTCCATCGGCAAGGGGCAATCCTTTTTATGACCTCTGCCACTTTATTGTCAAAGGGAAACCGAATGAACAGTCGATTTACCCCGCGATGGATTTTTGAGTAATAGTGCATCCTATCAAAAAAAAGTGCTTACCTATCCAAAAATAGTGAATTGGCTAATATTTTCCCGTTAATTCGTTCTGCTTGTGCCGAGTTCAACCAAATAAAAAAAGCAAATCGATTGTTTTTTGTAGGTGCACTACTTTCCTATGCAAAACTTACTAAAGATATTCGCCAACAGGTCATCTGAGGTAATAGTCCCGGTGATCTCGCCTAGGTAATGCAATGACTGGCGAATGTCCATAGCCAGAAAATCGCCTGTCGCGCCTTCATCCATCCCTTGTAGAACTTTGTTGAGCGATTGGTTGGTCTGTACTAAGTTTTGGAAGTGGCGCAGATTAGTGACAACTACATCGCCTTGTTTGATTTCTGTTACTTGAAAGCGTGCCAATAACTTTTCTTTGAGTAGCGAAATATTTGTTTTGCTGGCAGCAGATATTAAAATGAAATCCGGACTCAATTCTTTCAAAAGCGATTCATCGGCTTTGTCGATCTTGTTCCCAATTTTCAAGTAGGGGATACCTACCGATTGGACGGTTTGCACTTCTTCGTTGATTTCGGCTAACGTGGTGCTAGACAAGTCGAAGAGATATAAAATCAATGAAGCCTTTTTCATTGATTCGTGCGTGCGTTGTACGCCAATCGCTTCCACCACATCTGCCGTTTCGCGAAGGCCTGCCGTATCCATAAATCGAAAGCGAATTCCTCCCAATGTCATCTCGTCTTCGATCACATCGCGGGTGGTTCCGGCAATTTCAGAAACAATCGCTTTTTCTTCGTTCAGCAATGCATTCAATAATGTTGACTTTCCTGCATTCGGCTTTCCTGCAATCACGATCGGCACACCATTTTTGATCACGTTGCCTTGGTCAAACGATTCAATCAGTGATTGGAGGTAGGACTGAATTCGAATAATTAATTTTCTCAGATCATCGCGCTTGGCAAACTCTACATCTTCTTCCCCAAAATCCAATTCCAATTCAATCAGTGAAGCAAAATGGATCAACTCATCGCGCAGGTGTTGAATTTCTTTGGAGAAACCACCGCGCATTTGGTTGAGCGCTGCTTGCCGCGCGTTGTCGGTTTCGGCATGGATCAAATCGGCCACAGCTTCAGCTTGTGCCAAATCAAATCTGCCGTTGAAGAAAGCCCGTTTGGTAAACTCACCCGGTTCGGCCAATCGTACGCCTTGCTTCAAAAAGAGTTTGATG
>JBBSCN010000277.1:0-3347 GCA_038250265.1 Cytophagales bacterium
GCAACCGGAACTAAGACAAGTACTAAAGCTCTTTCCAGTGATGCTGGGAAATTGAGGGCGAGTCAAACCTACACCTTCCCTTTTGAATGGATAGCATCTGCCGAATCATTTTATACCACGAAAATTGGTGTAGCCGTATTCTTACAGAATGAGCTAACTAAAGAAATCTATCAATCTGAAATTGTGGATGATTTAGATAAACCAACTAATATTGTTACCGGGCTCGAGAGCATTTTACCTGAGCAAGTGAACCTTTACCCCAATCCGACCAACGATGAGTTTGTCATTGAGTTACCTTCTACGTTAGCCAGTGATGCGCGCATTCGTTTGATCGATCAAATTGGAAGAACCCACGATGCGGGTACGTTGCCGGCAGGGAAGAATTCTAAAACAGTGAGCACCGCGGGGCTCGCAGACGGCATGTATATTGTGGAAATGGCCACCGATACTGGCGCGTTGATCCGCAAGAAAGTAATGGTGATCCATTAGACTGAATTGAATAACGAAAAAAGCCATCCGCATAATGTGGATGGCTTTTTTTTGTTTTGATGATGTCTGTTGTTACTCTTCAATCTTACTCACCAATTCCTCATACCAACCCTCGCCATATTTTCGGGTGAGTGGCTCCTTCAAAAATTTGTATAACGGAACTTGGAGTGATTTACCATAGGAACAAGCAGCCGAGCAGATACTCCACTTATGGTAGTTGACTGCCTCAAATCCTTTTTTGTTTTTAGTGATGCGAATTGGATACAAATGACACGAGATTGGTTTGCGATACGAGATCTTTCCGTCTAGGTAGGCTTGTTCAATCCCGCATTTTAAAATTCCAAGTTCGTTGTAATGGGCGTAGGCACACTCCTTCCCGCCCACTGTGGGTGTAGAATAGTCTCCATCTTCATCCAAAATATAAGCACCTTGCTCTTCAATAGATTTTAATCCATCAGGAGTCAAGTAAGGCTTTATTTGATCTTGGATGTCCTTCATTACTTGCAGTTCATTTTCCTCCAACGGGGCGCCCAAATCACCTTCCACACAACAGGCACCTTTGCATTTTTCCAAATGACAAACGAACTCCACATCGCGGATGTCATCTGAAACTAAAATCTCTCCTACTTTAATCATTTCTTCCCAAGTTTAAATTCCAATTTAGCACCCTGTACATCCCCCTTCTTTTTTTGGTAATGATGTTTATCGGCAATGTAGCACTCCCGCACAATTTCAGCATGAACAATTTTATCTTTATCCATCCATTGGATGACAAAATTTCGGTTGGTCTCCCCTTTCTCGGAAACGCTGCTTTTGATTTCGGCCAAATCTTCGTCCGTTAGTAGATATTTTGCATACAAGGTGGTTTTACCGGGCTTCTTAAATCGAATGTTGGCCGATTTATCCCAAACAACATACTGAGGCCCTAACGCGCGGTCCAGCATAAGCATATAAAACGGATCGGATGCAGCAAACATGCTTCCGCCAAAAATAGTACCCACATAATTGTACGTCCAAAGGTTCAAGCGAAGTCGCACGTGCAGCTCTGAAGAATCACTCGACCAAAAGAGAATTTTCCCTCCCGTGCCAAAGTACATTGGATACCAGTTCATTAGCGTTCGGAACTTCCAGGTAGTAAAAGACTCTTTCTTGTCTGTCTTTAAAAAATCAGGTATCATAATATACTTTAAAACATAAAATTAAACCTATTATCTTTGCGAACTAAATGGAATTCTAAATCCAGAAGTCGTGAACTTCAGCCCTAAGCTATGAAACAGATTATCCTGAGTGTGAATGAAAATAAGTTTAATACTTTCATTGATTTTGTCAAAACATTAAATTACGTAAAGATTATTGAACCCGAAGAAGTAGCGCTAGAAGAGCTTCAACATAGCCTAACTCAAGTGAAACTTATGCAGATAGGCAAACTACCAAAAAAAACCGCTGACGAATTTCTAAATGAGTTTTCAAGTTAATCTAACACCCGATTTTGAAAGGCAGTTTAAAAAGCTAGCCAAAAAATACCCGTCATTACCCACAGATCTTTCCTTGCTCGTACAAATCTTAAAAAATTATCCTGAGCAAGGAATTCCATTAGGTCATCAGCTTTATAAAATTAGGCTATCGATTTCATCCAAAGGGAAAGGGAAATCAGGTGGGGCAAGACTAATTACTTATATTTTACTTAAAGAAAAAAGCGTACACTTGGTCTATATCTATGATAAAGGACAATTAGATAATATAACAAAAGATCAAATACTAAAACTTCTAGTTAATGCGGGGTTGAAGTAAAATTTATGAACGACTACTTAAAAACCCTTAACGAGCCACAGCTCGAAGCAGTATTGAACACAGACGGCCCCTGCATGCTGATTGCCGGAGCCGGCTCAGGAAAGACCCGAGTCCTTACCTATCGTATCGCAAATCTCATTCAAGGCCACCAGGTTGATCCGTTCAATATCATGGCGTTAACTTTCACCAACAAGGCGGCAAAGGAAATGCGCGATCGTATTGAGGTGGTGGTGGGTGCAGATGCCCGTAATCTTTGGATGGGCACTTTTCACTCGGTCTTTGCTCGTATTTTAAGAGCCGAGGCGCATCAGTTAGGTTACCCCAATAACTTCACCATCTACGACACGGACGATTCTAAGTCGTTGCTGAGAGCCATTGTCAAAGAAATGGGCTTGGATGAGACCCAATATAAAGTGAACACGGTTTACAACCGGATATCTTGGGCAAAGAATAAATTGATTTCGTGGCAGGAGTACCTCACCCATGCCATCATCATGGCAGATGATGCCGCCAATATGAGGCCTGAGATCGGTACTATCTATAAGAACTATGCGCTGCGCTGTTTTAAATCGGGCGCCATGGACTTTGATGATTTACTGTTCAACACCGACAAGCTTTTCAAAGAGCATCTGGATGTTCTAAACAAATACCAACACCGCATTAAATATGTATTGGTAGATGAGTTTCAAGATACTAATCTATGCCAGTATTTTATTGTTCGGAAATTGGCGGCAGTCGGCCAAAATGTTTGCGTAGTTGGCGATGACGCGCAAAGTATTTACGGCTTTCGTGGGGCAGACATTAGCAACATCCTCAATTTCGAAAAAGACTACCCCGATCTGCGGATCATTAAACTAGAGCAGAACTATCGGTCCACCAAAACGATTGTTGAAGCTGCCAATTCGGTCATTGCTAAAAACAAAGCACAACTCCCAAAAAATGTATGGACGGCCAATGACGAAGGGAGTTTAGTTGAGTTGATCAAGTCGGTTTCGGATAATGAAGAAGGTAAGCTGGTAGCCTCGTCCATCTTTGAAGAAAAGATGCAGCATCAATACAAGTTCAGC
>JBBSCN010000278.1:0-3299 GCA_038250265.1 Cytophagales bacterium
GAACAAACCAAGTTTGCTATGAAACCAAAAAATAAGAAGAAGATTCTTTTCATATCGATGAGATTATGAAACGAAAGTAGGAAACAGCGATTGGCCAATTGTTACCGCTCACGGAAAGTTTGGTGAACCAAAACCATGGAAAGCTCATGGGGCTGGTAGTCATCGAGCTAAATCAATACGGACAGTTCAGCCCAGTTTAGTCCAACGAATTGCAGGTCACCCAATATCTGTATCCGACAATAGCCTGATCAAATTTGGAGAGCTTAGTGATATCTTTCTGGCTATATCGAGGCAATGCGATTCTATTGATTCGTGCCAATAATTTGAAAATAGATTTCTTCATAGTTAATTCAATTGTTTTTTAAATAAACCCACCGCGCGGCTCCAAGCCAATTTTGCGGCTGCTTCATTATAACGGGTAGGAGCAGTATCGTTATGAAATGCATGCTGAGCTCCTTCGTAGACAAACACCTCATACCGAGTGCCGGCATTCTTAAGGGCCTCTTCATAGGCAGGTATTCCTTGATTTACCCGTTCGTCCATGCCGCCATAGTGCAATTGCACGAAGGCCTTGATTTTTGGCACATCGGCAGCTTCTGGTTGGCGGCCATAGAAGGGTATGGCAACTTTTAGGTCTGGCATGTTCACAGCGAGTTGATTTGCCAATGCACCGCCCCAACAAAAACCGATGGCTCCAAATTTTGAAGTTGTGTCTTTGCGGGTCTTCGCATAGTCAAACCCCTTGACAAAGTTGGATAGATTTTTAGCGGCATCGAGTTTTGCGAATAGCTCACGTGCTTTGTCGGGATCAGTTGGCGTACCTTCCTCGGGTGAAAGGGCATCTGGCGCGATTGCCAGAAATCCTTCCAGTGCCATTCGTCTTGTCACATCTTCGATGTGCGGATTCAGCCCGCGATTTTCGTGAATAATCATTACCACCGGATATTTGGTTTGCTTGATGGGCCGAGCGACATAGGCTTTCATTTCACATCCTTCACCTAAGTAGGTAACACGCTCGGTAAACAGCTGTTCATCACCATCGGGGATTGTTGCCGCATGAGCATAGTTTACCTCCAACAACGGGAGAACGGAAATGGCGGCCGCAGTGCTTCCGGTAAGTGCCACCAGCTTTTTTAAAAATTCTTCCCGCAAAAGTGGTTTGTGTGTGTACTCATCAAAGAGGTTGATAATTTTTTGATCCATTTTTTTTATAGATTTTCTGGTTGCTTTAACCTCTTAGATTTAATCTGAATTTTTCCCTTTGCTGCTGCATCCATAAATCTTCTAAAATATAATTCCGCGGGAAAAACTAATAAAGCAATCGACACTTGTATGAAGAATTGAACGACAGGCGTGCTTTTTATCGTAACAATTGAGTTGATAGCAGTACTGATAAATTGAATAAAGATGATCACCGATAGCAGCGACAAAATATCGCTCAGGTATTTGTACTTGATATTTGACCCACTCACCTTGACGGATATAAAAACCAAGAAGGCAAAAAAGACAAACTCCAATGCGTAAAACCACCAACGGTTCCAAAAAGGAGCTAAAACTTTAAAGGAAATGAGTTCAATCTTTGATTCGTTACCCAACAAATCGCGCGATTGAATAGCTAATTGATAACTTCCAGGGGGTAGAAAAGGAAAGCTGGCAATGTGGTTAGAATTCGACCACGATGTCCATGTGCTGGTGAGTCCTTTTACCTGATATCGATATTGCATCGCTTGGTTGCTTACATAATCGGGCTGAATAAAATCAAATGAAAATTCAGTCTCAGGCTGATCAAGTGTTACCTGCTTGCCTTGAACAATTTTTATTTCCTGACCGCTCACATGTCTTAACAGTAACGGAAATCGTTTGTCCTGGGCAGGAGCCTGTGTACCAGAGAATTTGTATAATTCATTGTTGGCCGTGATAACCCAAAGGTTCTGAGCATTCTCGTCAGGTGCAAGAAAGCGCAAATTAGGAAAGAGTCCCAGCCATTGAAGTTTTAGTTCTTTTAGTCTCTTATCAACCGTGCGCCATTGCGTGCCATCATTAAACCAGAAGTATCCCGCAGATGCAAAGTATCGATGAGGTCCTGGAAAAGAATCATACTTTACAAAAGATTCCTTTCTGTCAAAAATTTTGAACTCTCCCGAATTCGCTAAGTAAACGTCATTTCCATAGGCCACGCCCACCATTTGATCCAATGACGGATTGCTTATTGGAAAGGAAGCCACATCCGAGATTTGGCCATCCACAGTTTCAACACGATATACTTTTTCGCGACCGCAAAGCCAAATATTTTGAATCTCGTCTTCAAAAATATAACTGAAGTTATCGCGAAGCGTATCTAGCAATTGGGTCTCTTTCCAGCTGCCGGGTGTAAATACTTTCAAGTCATCCTGATAAGTACTGACCAAAAGTTGCTGGATTGTTTGTGCAAAAAATAGTGCATGGACCGATTGCGGTAAAATTGATCGAGCCTTTAAGTTATTGATCTCAAAAACACCCGCGAGTCCCGCGCCAACTAATTGTCCATTCACTTCAATCAGTTGGGAGACTTTGCCGCTGATGCCTTCTACTCGTTTATACGAAAAACTTTCTAGGCTGCTGACTGATTTGTAAACAGAAATCGGGGGCTTCACTGGGGTAGTAGCGGGCAGAGTTTCTTTTGTTCGTCTTTTCAAAAATCCAAAGAGCCCTCTTCGTATGTCAGTGCTTTGTCCTTGCACTCCTTCTGTTGCCGAAGCATACTTCGTGGCCATTGATGAAACTTCCTTTACCAGCTGAAAAAGACCCAAGGTTGTGCCAACATATAGTTGATTTTTCAGCGCCTTAACGCACAACAAATTCCCGGATAGCCCGGGGTAGTGGTTGAAGGATCGGAATGGGATGGAAGGCGCGATGCGGGTAAAACCATATTCATGTGCAACCCAAACACCGTCATGCTGATCTCCCAACATAGCAAACACCTCGTTATCGGGAAGGCCTTGATCATAGTTGATAATGTCTTCTGTCGCACCAGTGTGGGCGTTCACCAATATCACACCGCCTAGCAACGTTCCGCAAGCAATCAAGTTTTCATTCACCCAAGCTGCACTGACCAATCGGTTTTGTGACAAGAATCCTTGCTCGGTAAATTTTATTTCCAGTAGAGCCCCGTTTGCTTTTAAGCTAAAAAGCCTATTATCATCTGTACCCAATATAACATCTCCCGTTTTTGCGTAAGCACAAGAAAAAATGATTTCAGAGGCTACGGGAAGTTTATACATTGGCTTCACAATTTTGTCGCCCTCAACTTGCATGAGCCC
>JBBSCN010000279.1:0-3283 GCA_038250265.1 Cytophagales bacterium
ACTCCCAACTTTTCGTACACATACGCAAGTCCATTTGTAGCCACGGTAAAAAGGGTACCATCATCACCGGGCATAGTTTTCAATGATTGGTAGACTAAAAGCAACTCTTTTTCAGCTTTTCCATAAAGCCCCATTTCTATATCGATCATACTCAATTCTATCTTTATGGTGTTTAAAAGAACTGGAAGAGCGGGTGAAATGGCGATTAATTTCTCGTTTAATAATCTTAAGACTTGGGAAGCTTGTCGATAATTTTTTTTCTTTCGTAAAATTCTTCCTTCTGCCAAGTTGAACTGATAGGCAGCAAGCATCGATGAATCATTGGATGATTGCGATAACGCCTTTCGTACCACCAGTAGTGCTGAATCGAATTGTTCGGAAGACTCGTAAATATGTGTTAGGCTTTCAACCGCCACTCGATAGGTTTCATCTTCGTCTTGTGATTGCGACAAGATATCTTTAAACATTTTCTCTGCGCGCGAGAAATCGCCTGATTTAAATGTAAGAGTGGCTAGGTTACACACAGATTTTAACACGCGGTGAGTCCCGGGCGAAGAAATTTCAGTTTCAATGAGCAGGTTCTTTTTTAAATATTCCTCTGCCTTTTTGAAATCCTTTTTTTGTGCGTAGGCAAGGCCTAAGTCGCTGGTGATCGCCAGATAATTCTCATCGTAAATACCCACATCGTTGATAGCTATTCGCTCTGCCTCCTGAAGAAACTTAATGGACTTGCCTATATCGGCTTTCCAGAAAAATTGAGCGCTGTCATAATTTGCTTTCCATTTTAGCACAGATTGGCTTGGTGCAAGGGACCTGAAGGCAAGAAAAAAAATGGTGATCGTAAGTCTTAAAAAGAGCAACCTCATTTCCAATAGTACGAGGTTTTATTCCGCTATATGTTACATCGAAAGTGGTAATTGTTATGCAATTCTCAGGTTCCTACCGTTTGATGGCACAACTCTCATTCATTGCGTTTTATTACCTCCGGGTTGCCATGATACTTTACTGAACTCACCGCATCGGTATCAATCTCAATGGAGTTTCTTGCGTTCACTCTTGCTCTGCCCATCCCTTTGGCTTCCACCACAGCATCGTCCACTTCGTATTCACTTGCCTTTAATTGCGATAGCTTAGCAACATCGGCCTGTAAAAACTTGCCGTTGCCATCCAACTGAAAAACCATTGGCCCGGCTAAGTCAAGTGTTAGGTTGCGTGCATCAATAGTTGCTTCACCCGACATCGCGCCAAGCAATGAGATGTCCATTTCATCTTCATCAAAACCTCGGATAACAAATTCACCGGCACCTTTTATCTTTAATTTTGTAAGATTTGGCAGCGTGATGTTGATTTTTACTTGGTCGTCTAAATTAAAATCTTTATTCCAGAATTTTTTGTTTCTGGATCGATAGCGTATTTCCAGCGTCTCGCCCGAGACAGAAATTTCGTATTTCTTTTTTTCACGTTCGGGACCTTCCACTTGGATGGAAAATTCTGAATCTTGGCGAATAGCTAAATCAAAAATGCCGCTTATTTCAATTTCATTGAAGTCCTTCATTCCATATTGATCTTTGAGTTGCAGGGCTTTGCTTTCAGTTGGCTCTGTGCAGTTGATACATTCAAAGCCATGATCGGTCATCTTCCACGTTTTATTGAAATTGGAATCGCGGTAGCCATCATATTCTTCATATCGGTTATCGATGATTCTCCACACCTCTTCGTCAATCACAAATAGTTGACCGTAGGGAATATAAAGTTCCATGTCTAATCGCTGTGCGCGGAACTTCGCATCTTTTTTGAACGCAAGGTTGGAATCGAAAGTAAGCACGCTGTCTTGATTCAGGACGTTGTATTCAACCATCTGGGCATTTTCAACACCGTTTTTTCGGGTAAATCCTTGTGCGCGAAAACGCATTACCAGTTTTACTTCTGTACCCTCGTATCCCTTCAACGTTAAGTCGGTTACTTGATAATCGTCTAAGCCGTTCTCTTTTATTTTCAACGATAGTAATTTCCCATTTAGGTTATAACTCTGTTCGGTTTTGTATTCGCCCTCTTCCTTGAATGAGTAGAGCATTTTGGGTACTGTAACGCTCAAGGTTAGAATACTGATGATGAATAATCCCAACATCGCCCAACTCACCGGAGGTTTAAAGAACGAACGCTTCGCCAAAATTGAACTCCCCGATAGAAAAATAGCAAGTGCAGGAATCAATGCTACCAGCAAAGCTGCTACCATGCTCCACGTTGGGAACGTGTTTCTCAGGGCTTCAACGGGCAAACTTAATCCGCGGATTTCGCCACCCCAATAATCGGGCAAAATGGAGGTGGTAAATAGGCCCAAGAAAATACCAAACGTGATAATGATGCTGATCAATAAGGCAAGACCTGTGAACAAGATCGCTAGACCAATTATCACTCTGATAAATTCGAAGAATAATTGAACCACCGGTCCGATGATTTTTCCCAGTGCCGTAATAAAAGTGGAGAGTAGTCGAAATGGCAACAAGACAATTTTTACAAGCGTACTTTCCTCCTGATCTTTTTCGTTCAGGTTTTTCTTTACAGTCGATTCAATATTGGAAAGTGTAACTGGCTCACCCTGCATCTCCATTTTCTCGGTGATGGTTTTCGCTTCGGGCAACGCAATCCATAATATGATGTAAAGGAGAAAGCCTAACCCGCCAATGAAGCCCAGCACGACAAACAATAATCTGGTCACGGTAACATCGGCACCAAAAAATGCAGCTATTCCACCAGCTACTCCGCCCAATACTTTTTTCTCAGGGTCGCGGTACATTTTCTTGATGGTTGTTTCTTCCTCCAATTCATCAGAAGAGGGTATTACAATCCAAAAAATAATATAGGCGAGAATTAATCCTCCATAACTCGCGATGGCCAGCAAGGCAAAAAGCACACGCGGCCATACTGGATCGATATTGAAGTAATAACCCAAGCCGGAACAGACACCACCTAAAACTTTGCGCTTGCCATCGCGATATAGTTTCTTGTTCGCGGTGGACGCAGTATTTCGAAATGTGCTTTCCTCACCACTTCTTTCGGCTTTCGGTTGCTCGCCATCATTAGCCTCTTGTTCTTCAGCTGCTTTGAAATCGCTTACGTTACCCATGGTAGCCACCAAGCTTTGCACATCTTCCAATGTGATCACCTGCTTGCCGTCATTTAGCTTGGACAAAAATAGTTCGGCTATGCGGCTTTCAATGTCGGCCAAAATTTCGCTGCTATCTTGAAATGAACCGAAGTATCCGTTAATGGAATCCAAGTA
>JBBSCN010000280.1:0-3245 GCA_038250265.1 Cytophagales bacterium
GAAGAAAATAAAGATTTTTAGAGATGCCCTTAATTGAATTCTTCTATTTTTGCCAACAGAAACAAGTTGTACTAACGCTGACCTATGCCATCACCTATCTTGATAAAAAACGCAACAATCATCAACGAAGGGACACAGAGGATTTCCGATGTTCTTATCAGCGATGGACTTATACAAAAGATTGGCACGGTAATCCCTGAAAAGAGCCATCAAGTAATTGACGGAACCGGCAAGTATTTGTTCCCCGGCATTATTGATGGGCAGGTGCACTTTCGTGATCCAGGTCTTACCCACAAAGGCGACCTCTACACCGAAAGTAAAGCAGCAGTGGCCGGAGGCGTTACTTCTTTTATAGATATGCCCAACACGGTGCCCAACGTGCTATCGATGGAAATACTCGAAGAGAAGTATAGGATTGCTTCGACTAAGTCACTAGCCAACTATTCTTTTTTTCTGGGTGTGAATGGCGATAACCTTGATGAGGTAATCAAAACAGATACTTCTTCGTTAATGGGTGTTTCAGACGATGGACTTTACTTTACGAAAAAAGGAAACTTGCTGGCCGACAACCCGGAGACCATGGAGAAACTTTTCGCTAATTGTAAGTCCATCATCGCGATTCATTCAGAGAAAGAACAGATTATTGAAGAAAATGAAAAAAAGTACAGGGAAAAATATGGAGAGAATATCCCTGTAGAATGTCATCCTCTTATCCGTAGCTCCGAGGCCTGTTGTGAAGCAACGAAGCGAGCGATCGGCATCGCAGAAAAACACAACGCCCGCCTACACATTTTGCATTTGTCCACCGAAGCAGAAACAAATTTATTTAGAAATGATATTCCATTAAGGGAAAAAAAAATCACTACCGAAGTATCCATACATCATCTTTGGTTTTCAGATAAGGATTATGAGCGTTTAGGTATGTTGATAAAATGGAATCCAGCCATCAAAACCGATAAAGACAAAGAAGGACTGTTCAAAGCTTTGCTTGATGACCGGATTGATTTGATAACCACCGACCACGCACCTCATACGTTAGAAGAAAAAAACAAACCTTATTTTCAGTCGATGTCAGGTGCGCCCATGGTGCAACATTCACTAAATGTGATGCTGGAATTTTACAAGCGGGGAGCGATTTCATTGGAAAAGATCGTGGAGAAAATGTGCCATAACCCGGCTATCCTTTACCGAATGGAGAAGCGCGGGTTTATTCGCGAAGGCTATGCGGCTGATTTGGCGCTGGTAGACTTAGCATCAAGTTGGACAGTTGCCAAAGAGAATATTTTGTATAAATGTGGCTGGTCGCCATTGGAAGGAACTACTTTCCAAACTAAAGTTACGCACACCTTCGTGAATGGGAATTTGGTGTATGCGAATGGCGTGTTTGATGAATCAGTTAAGGGGCAACGGCTGATTTCGAATCAATCTTAGTTATGAAAATTATTTTTTGGTTTGTGTTTTTATTTATTTCAATGGCTAGTAAAATCTATGCGCTTTCAGCGCAAGACTTTCAGTTTGTAAAAATAGATTAGCCACAACCTGCCTACCGCAGACAGGTACACGAATACGTTGAATAAATTCGGGATTAACAGTCAGTGATAATGAGCCAGACTTTTAGTCTGCAATTCGAAACTATGGATTTCCAGTCCTTAGTAGACCGATTGAAAAATTGGATGGTGATGAATAAATGGCTTTAGGAATTTGAAGTCGCTGATCCCTAGCCGGATATGATCGGGAGCGCTTGGGAAAGGTAATATACTCCGTAGCTGATAATAACTGCAGTGATGAGCAATGCGAATTGGTTGGCCAGTTTCATCCTATCAGTTGTCGAAAAGAAGTCTGGCTCTAATTAGTAGACCCTGCCAGCAGATAAAGCACCGCCATCCTTATTGCCACGCCATTTTCTACTTGATCTAAAATAATCGAATGATGTGAGTCTGCGGCATCGCTCGTAAGTTCCACCCCGCGATTGATGGGCCCGGGGTGCATCAACACAATATCTTTTTTTAAATCGTCCAGTATCTTTTTGTTGATGCCATAGTACAGTGAATATTCTCGCAGGGATGGGAAATATTTTATCTGTTGGCGTTCCAATTGAATACGAAGGACGTTGGCAACATCACACCAGTCAAGCGCTTTTTTTACATCCCATTCTACTAAAACATCCAATGAAGAAATATATTTAGGCAGCAATGTAGGAGGCCCGCAGACCATTACTTCTGCCCCCAGTTTTTTAAGTGCAAAAATATTTGAAAGCGCTACGCGCGAATGAAGAATGTCACCAATGATGGCGATCTTCTTTCCTTCCACACTGCCTAATTTTTCGCGAATTGAGAATGCATCCAACAACGCTTGAGTGGGGTGTTCGTGCGTTCCGTCTCCCGCATTGATGATGTTGGCTTTGATGTGTTTTGATAAAAAATGAGGAGCGCCCACGCTTGCGTGCCGCATCACCACCATGTCAACTTTCATGGCCAAGATGTTATTGACGGTGTCCAATAAGGTCTCTCCTTTTTTGACAGAGCTGGTAGAGGTGGAGAAGTTTACCACATCGGCCGAAAGGCGTTTCTCGGCCAATTCAAAAGATAGTCTTGTTCTCGTTGAGTTTTCAAAAAAAACGTTGGCAATGGTCACGTCCCGAAGGGAAGGTACTTTTTTGATAGGACGATTAATGACATCCTTAAAATTATCTGCCGTTTCAAAAATAAGTTCTATGTCTTCTCGGGTAAGGTTTTTAATTCCTAATAAGTGCCGTTGACTTAGTTTTGACATAGTTAATTATCCTTATTGACCAACCAGATTTTATTTTGTTTGTGGCCTTGCGCCTCCAGTTCTACCAATACGCGTTGCGATTCCAAAGTGTCAACATACTTACCTACATAGTCGGCAGCAATAGGGAGATCACGGGTGTATTTTCGGTCCACCAGCACGAGTAATTCAACTTTTGAAGGGCGGCCAAAGGCGATCATGGCATCCAAAGCGGCTCGCACAGTGCGTCCTGTGTAAAGTACATCGTCAATCAAAATCACGTTCTTTCCTTCGATTACGAAATCAATCTTCGTTTCGCTTGCCTTGGCGGGAATCTCTCGCCTTCTAAAATCATCTCTATGAAAAGTGGTGTCGAGGTAGCCTAGCGGGATTTTAGTTTTAACTAATTTTTGAAGCTTTTCGTGGATTAACTCAGCCAAAAAAACGCCTCTTGGCTGCATACCTACAACAACCGTATTATTGAAATTAGAATGGGC
>JBBSCN010000281.1:0-3214 GCA_038250265.1 Cytophagales bacterium
AGTCTTTAATCCTCCTCTCTCTTCTGGAGAGGGGGCGGGGGTGAGGTCTGTCACCTTCTATTTGAGCGATGCCGCAGGCAATACCTTGGCGATTTACGAACAAGATTTCGCAAACAACGCTCCGCTCACCCTCACCGAAGTGCCCGTATATGCGGCAGGGCGCATAGGTGTCTACAAGCCTGCTTTTGCCACCGTGTATTACGAAGTATCCGACCACTTGGGCAATGTGCGCGGGGTAGTGGGCAAGCCGATGAATATTGCGGTGACGGCCACTTACGAAAATGCAAACCTATCTGTTGAACAACAGCAGTTCTTACGATATGAGAATGCCAGGCGTATCAGCGCCACACTTTTTGATCATACCAAAACCAGTGGCACCAGCTACTCGCAGCGACTCAATGGCAACGCAAACGAAAAGTTTGGATTGGCCAGGGCAGTGGCCGTCCTTCCGGGCGATGTGGTGAGTGCAGAGGTGTTTGCAAAGTATGTAGACCCAACCCCATCCAATTGGTTGCCGGGTTCCATCTTGCCCACTGTGCTTAGCCAAATAGCATCCGGTGGAATAGTGGATGGTGCCGCTTTTACTACAAGCACGTCATCTTTCCCCTATGGAAGTTTGTTAACAAATAGAAATAATGGAACACAACCTAAAGCTTTTTTATCATGGCTTGTTTTCGATAAAAACTTTCAATTGTTGGGATCAACCGGCTATGCAGGCGTAACAGACCTGGCGCGAGAGTACGGCCAGTTAGGCCCTCATGAAATATTGACTTCGCCAAACATTACCATCACCGAGCCGGGCTTTGTTTATTTTTTCATCAGCAATGAAAACCTCACCCCTGTGGAAGTATTCTTCGATGACTTTAAGGTTACACAAAACATGAGCGACATAGTAGCGGGCGCAGACTACTACCCGTTTGGCCTTCCCATTGCCGAGCGTGAGCTTACGCGCGAACCCTACCGCTATGGCTACCAAGGCCAATACTCAGAAAAAGACAAAGAGACGGGCTTCAACTTCTTTGACCTTAGGATGTATGATGCGAGGATAGGGAGGTGGGTGAGCCCTGACCCTTATGGACAATTTAATTCTCCGTATGTAGGGATGGGGAATAATCCCGTTACCGGCACTGACCCAGATCGGGGGTGGGTAGGGCTATGCCCTTCATGTCTACTTCAATTGAATAATCTCATTAACTCAATTCAGGCATTTGCACTTAGTGGTGTAGCCTCATCCGTTTTGTCTGAAATTACTATTCAAGCGACTAGGACGGCTGTTTCTTCTATTTTTTTAAGTGGGATAACGGCTTCGCTGTCGGGACGCATAAATGGAGCATTATCTTTTGCCAATGGGGCCTCCAATGCAATCCAATCAAATGTTTCTCTCGGTCTAATAAAGGAGAAAAACCCATATAAACAGGCGTATTCAACTGATTTTGCAAATGGGCAAAAATTTGGTAGATATGCATCTATTGCTTTAGGTACTGCAGAGGCTGCAATAGGGGAAATCATATCGGCAGGTGGCTGTACTATATCCCTCACTGTGGGTGGGGCTGTAATTGGTGTCCCCGCAGTTGGCGTAGGCGCTACAATGGCTGGGCATGGCACAGCTACTGCCCTCCATGCATTGCAGAACCTTGATAGGGTTCATCATGTGAATTCGAGTGGGGCAAAATATCGAGGGCGAAGCAAGTCACTAGATAGAAAGGAAATAGAACAGGCAGCAAGCCAAAAGGGAATAAAAGATAGGCGAGCTTTTGGGGATTTTGTTGAAAAAACAAAAAAAGGTGCTCTTCGCGGAAATTCAGATAATTATCAATTCAAAGAGTTATTGGATCTTGCAGAAGAATTTTTAAAAGATGGTGGACATTGATTTAATATGCCTATGAAAATTAAGAGGGAACATGGAGATTTTGATGAAATAGTTTTTTATTTACGGCTGCTCGATTTAACTGAAGAGAAAAAAAATCTAATATTGATTTACCTCAAAAATTTTAAAACGAATGGAAACAAAATGTTTAAAAAAAAGGGCTTTGGTGTCCTTATAGAACTTCCCCAAAAGTTCAATGAGAAGAGGCTAATATTATGTGTCAAAACTTTTAATGTGAAATCTTTTGATATTTCGGTTTCATTTAGGTCTTCGTATGATCATGGTGGCGTAGATATTCCTAAAAATATTTTGAAGCTACATAAGAAAATTGGTGGAGGTTTAGGATTTTCTTATGTCATAGCTTAAGTACGCTCCCCAAGTTAGCGCGCATTCGCTAGGCCCAGCTTTTGTTGGTGTTGCGCGGGAGAAGAGTGGGCAGGTTCACCAACAAACAAAATGAAACGTGTAGTTTGGAGATCTACAATTTGAATGAATAAGGCGTTCCTTCTCCGCGAAGTCTCCGCCTCGGGACTCAGCGGTATAACGGAAGATGTAGGTGAGGAAGTGACCAGAACGTAAACAAGTAAGAAAAAGAAAAGTAGAACAATACAATTGAAGCGCAGTGCCAAGTCGGAGACTCTGCCAAGAAAAAGATTTGATAAAATGTGTGGCAATAAAAACTTTGATAATAAAACTGAATAATCTATGATCATCAATCCCAGTTCATCCTTAAAAATCAATCTTTCCATCACACTCTTGTTTCTGTTTTCAGTTTGTTCAACAGAACTACTTGCACAAGATTCGCTTGCTACCATTTACTTTTATCGAGAGGTAAAGTTTGCAGGTTCATTTATTGGCTATGATGTAATGCACAATGGCATTACCATCGGCCGCATTAAATCCAATAGCGTATTTACGTATCAATCCAAAGGGGGCTTACAAACCTTTATGGCCACTACTGAGGGAGCATCATCGATGAAGCTAGAACTCAAGGGTGGTAATACCTATTTTATAGAATGTGGTTTGGGGGTAGGGGTAATGGTAGGGCGGCCCACCTTTCGGCAAGCCAATAACACAGAAGCGCGCAAGAAAATGGAAAAGATCAATAGCGCAGTGGCCAACGCTATCCCGGCCAACATACAAGAAGTAGTTCAACCAAACGATACCCTGCGCGCATTACAAAATTTGTTTCAGCGCAAACGCAAAGGAGGAACTGCCCGCGCTGCGGTGTTTGGCGTCATCGCGGTAGCTTCGTTAGTGGGCATTGCAAATTACAAGCAGGCAACGGTTACTATCAACCAAGGTTCTGCTGGTTCGCAAGTCATTCCGATAGGATCATCTTCGCCA
>JBBSCN010000282.1:0-3207 GCA_038250265.1 Cytophagales bacterium
AGCGACTAACCTCACTGGCCATCCAGCTATCTGTATGCCCAATGGGTTTGATGCCAAAGGCCGCCCCACTTCTATTTTACTGATTGGGAATTTATACGATGAAGCACCGCTTTTGGAAGCGACTTATTTATTTCAGCAAGCCACCGAATTCGAAGAAAAGCATCCGTTACTTTTTACCGGAAAAAAGTAAGTTCTATTTTTTGGATAGTGCATTTAGTAAAGTAGATAAGCTCGGGAAGCTCTTTTCTTCAAACTCCCAACTACTTTTTTCTTTCAGGATGGATATGGTGTGTGGGCTCTCACTTACAATCTCATAGCCACATCGCTCCAATGCATTTTTGGTCCACAAATAATGATAGCCCTCGCCTATCAATTTTACGGCAATATTGCGGTGCACCTCATGTGCTACTTTTCCCGTTTTTAAATCGAACCCTTTGAATTGAAAAACCTCGTCAAATTTTCCGCTCAGCACCAAATCCTCGGGCACACCCGTTTCAATTTTTTTTCCGGGCATAGCCAGCCAAATCAGATCAGCAGTTTGCAGCGCCAAATCCAATTCATGTGTTGCTATCAGAATTGCTTTGTTCGTTTTGCGTGCGAGCGAGCGGAGCAAATTCATGATCTCTACTCGGTTGTTTAAGTCGAGATGGGCGGTGGGTTCGTCCAATAGCAACACGGGGGTATCTTGTGCCAACGCCCGGGCAATCATCACCATTTGCATTTGGCCATCGCTCAATTCGATAATTTTTTTATCAACCAGATGCGAAATGTGTACTCGCTGGATGGATTCGATGACGATTTGCTCATCTTCTTCTGAAAGCGTAACGCGCCAATCAAGATAAGGGTAGCGCCCAAAGGTTACCAGTTCCTTCACCGTCATGTTTGTTACCGCAACCCGCTCGGTGAGCACGAGCGCAACACTTTTTTCATCTACTTTTGAAATCGTTCCACGCAGCGGCTTTTGCAGTCCCGCCAATGTTCTCATCAACGTAGATTTTCCAATTCCATTCGGACCCATAAAACAGACCAACTCACCTGCGCGAAGTGATAGATCCAAATTTTCAAAAAGGATGTTGTTGTTTCCCTTCGATAAATACCCCACCGAAAGTTTTTTGGTTTCCATACTCGTTCGTGTATATTACATTAACCACATAGACACATAGGGTACATAGAATCTAAAATGCGGACTAGGTGATCTATGTGCCTATGCGCTAAAATTATTTGCATTACATTTCTAGGTGCCTATGAGGTAAATTTCGTTGCATTGTATTTCTATGTGCCTACGCGGTAAAATTCTTCGCATTATATTAACCAAATAAACAGATAGCATCTTAAATGCGGACTAGGTGATCTATGTGCCTATGTGGTAAATTTCGTTGCATTGTATTTCTATGTGTCTAGGTGGTAAAATTCTCTGCATTACATTTCTAGGTGCCTATTTAGTAAAATTCTTTGCATATCAAATATTAACTTTTTTATTTTTGATAATCATCCAAATTACCAATGGAGCTCCAATCATGGAGGTTACCGCATTAAGCGGTAAAATAGTGGTGCCTGCTGAGTGAGTTAAGATATCGCAGAACAACAAGAGGCTTGCGCCACCCATCATTACCAACGGTAGAAGCGTCTTGTGGTCGCTTGTCGGGGCAACTAATCTCACCAAGTGAGGAACGGCCAATCCAACAAACGCAATGGGCCCGCAGAAGGCCGTGACACTACCCACCATTAGACTGGTTGATGCCACCAGCCAAAAACGCGATTGTTCTAAATTGATGCCTAAGCTTTGTGCGTACGTTTCTCCTAGGAGCCTTCCGTTCAAAGATTTTAATTGACTGATGGCAATTGCAATCCCGATTCCAATTACTATCGAAAGAACTAAAATTTCATTCCAACTGGTGCCTCCCACATTGCCCAGCGACCAGATCATAAAGAGTTGCAAGTCTTCGGCTTTGCTGATGAATAAGAGAATCCCTACTACTGAAGCAGTAGCGGCACTTAACATTAGCCCAATAATTAATATAGAAGTGTTGTCTTTAACAAAGCCTGCGATGGCGATTATCAAAATAAAAACCAACGAACTGCCGAGCGTAGCAGCCATTGCCAAGCTCCATGGGCTTGTCGCGATGGATTGCAAAAAACCTGATCCGGCTTGGCCGAGCATCAGCACAATGGCAACCAGTAGACTGGCACCCGAACTTAATCCCAACACATCAGGTCCTGCCAGTGGATTTCGAAATAGCGTTTGCATGAGTAAGCCGCCTGTAGCCAATGCAGATCCCGCCAGCACGCAGGTGATTGATTTTGGAAGGCGGAATTGCCAGATGATATCTGATAGAGTAGAATTCCCTGAAGAGGACAAAAAAGTTAACCAATCAACTGGGCCAATGAACGAATTTCCAAGGGATGCATCGGCCAAAAATAAAATCATCAAAAGCAAGCCCAATCCTAAGGTAGATTTCCAAAATACAGATCGTCTGGCAATTGGCATAATTTGTGAAAAGTAGTGAGGATTGCTGGATTGGGCAAAGGCCGGGGAATTACTTTCGTGCATTATTTAGAGGAAGCAACCCAAGTTAGGTTGGACTCTACCAAGGTGAAAGGCTCTATCGTAGTTTGACTAATAGGTGCATACTATAAGAGGCTTCTTTTTGTTGCTACCGCTAGCGAAATGCGATGTTAGCCAGATCGGGAATTCATTTTAATAACGCATAGAATCAATTGGATTTGTATGACAAAAAGAAACGCATGGACCCTAGCCAATTGAAATATAGAATCATCGATAAATTTAATCTCCATTCGAGATGTTGCTCTTCTTGAAAAAATAGACCACCTGCTGGGCAGCGTAGATATTACCAAGCCCATCTTTAATGTTTCGCCCAATCAACAATCGATGCTTCAAATAAGTGAGCAAGATATTCTAGAAGGAAACGTAACATCTGATGATGACGTAAACGCTGAAGAGGACGAATGGCTAAAAGGGTAATTTGGACTGATACTGCCAAGAAACCCAGACGAAGTATTCTTAAGCATTGGATAAGTCATAACAGTTCTTCATTTATTCCAGACGCTTACCTAAATTATTCAGAATTAAAATCTCACTTCTACAATCAGAGAAATATCTAGGCAAGCCTACAGATTTTAAAGATATCAGAGTTTCGCTGGTAATTCATTTTTCGATATTCTGTAGAGTTACCGATAGTGAGATCG
>JBBSCN010000283.1:0-3195 GCA_038250265.1 Cytophagales bacterium
AGAGACCTTCGGCCTGACGATGTACAAATTGAAATTTTATATTGTGGCGTGTGCCATAGCGATTTACATCAGGCGCGCAATGAATGGGGTGGGGCTCGGTACCCAATGGTGCCTGGTCACGAGATAGTGGGAAAAGTTTTGCGTGTAGGCACGAACGTGAAACATTTTAAGGCGGGCGACCTTGCAGGTGTTGGTGTGATGGTGGATGCTTGCCGCGAATGTAAAAACTGCAAAGCCCATCTAGAGCAGTATTGCGAACAAGGATTTACGGGCACTTACAATGCCATCGAGCGAGACGGTAAGACCATCGCACAGGGTGGTTACTCCTCTCAAATAGTAACAGACGAAAAGTACGTGTTACATATTTCAGAGAACTTAGATCTAAAAGCCGTGGCTCCGTTGCTTTGTGCTGGCATCACTACCTACTCACCGTTACGATACGCGAAAGTTGGAAAAGGAACGAAGGTGGGGATCATTGGCCTTGGTGGGCTTGGCCACATGGGATTGAAGTTTGCTCATTCCTTCGGAGCAGAAGTTACGCTGATCAGTTCCTCGGCCTCAAAAGAAGCCGATGCAAAGAGATTGGGTGCAAGCAAATTTTTACTCTCCTCTGATAAGGATCAAATGAAAAAGTACTTCGGATACTTTGATGTATTGTTAAATACCGTTTCAGCAAACATTGATTATGGCACCTATCTAAATTTACTCGGGCTAAACGGAACAATGTTAGTAGTAGGCATACCCGCGCAACCCCCTACAGTGCATCCGTTTAATTTACTTACCAACCGCAGAAGTATCACCGGTTCTTCCATTGGCGGAATTAAAGAAACGCAAGAGATGCTCGATTACTGCGCAGAGAAAAATATTGTATCAGATGTGGAGTTGATTCCAATCCAAGAAATCAACAACGCCTACGAACGAATGATCAAGAACGATGTGCGCTATCGGTTTGTGATTGACTTGAAAAGTCTAGGCTAAATCTTTTTTGCCTTTTACTAAAAAACCAAAAACAGCAGCGGTAAAAAACATCAACAAGCTATACAATGCTGGGGGCACGCTCATGGCCGAATTATTGATCACATTCAGTGCAATAAAAATGGCGAGCGTTCCATTGTGTATCCCGATTTCCATCCCAATGGCGATGGCTTGCTTCCTTTCCACTCTAAACAAAAGCGGAATGTAGTAGCCGATGGCCATGCTCAGCAGATTGAAGAGAAGTACCGGCCATCCCAATGTTCCGAAATAAGTTGTCATTGTTTGCCATTCGCGCACGGTTACCGAAACAATAATCAACACCAAAAAAGTAGCCGATAAAATCTTTACCGGCTTTTCCATTTTCTCCGCGAACGTAGGCATTCTATTCTTGATCAACATACCAATCATAACGGGTACTAGCACGATGGCAAATACCTCTACCACTTTTGCAAACTGCATGGGGATGTATTGATCAGAAGTCATGAAGTGCGCCAAGGAAAAATTGACAATCAGCGGAAGCGTGAACAAAGTCAAAAATGAGTTGATGGCAGTGAGTGTTATATTCAGTGCCACATCTCCATTAGAAAGATGACTGTACAAATTAGCGGTCGCGCCACCGGGAGAGGCTGCCAGCAACATCAATCCTACCGCGAGTGCGGGAGGCAATCCAAAAACCGTTGCAATGAAATAGCAAATCACCGGCAACAAAACCATCTGACAAAGCAACGCGATCGCTACCGCTTTCGGGTACTTTACGATCCGGGTGAAATCGCTGACTGCAAGCGTAAGGCCAAGCCCCAGCATAATGATGCCAAGTGCAACGGGTAGTAAGGTGGTAGTGAGCGATGAACTTTGCATCTTCGGGAAATTAAGTTGGCAGTTGACTAGTTTTTCTTTTCCTTACCTAACTCTGGCAAAATGAAATTGTCCAGCGGGCTTGGCAACTTCATGGCGGCTTCAATGTCCTTCACCGTACGTGGGGCGCCAATCGATAAATGATCGTAGCCGTCTTTGGTAATTAAATAATCGTCTTCAATGCGCACGGCAATACTCCACCACTTCTTATCACAAGGCGCACCTTCGGGAATATAAATGCCCGGCTCAATAGTGATAATCATGTTCTCTTGCAGCTTGTCATACGTTCCTTTGTCGTGCACATCTAAGCCAATGTGATGGCAACAGCCATGTGGATAGTAGGTGTTGCGTTCATCCGGGGTTTTAATAATACCGAGTTCCGCCAATCCCTTGTTAACAGTCACTCTTGTGGCGGCTGTCAGCTCGCGGAAGGTAGTACCTGGCTTACAGATTTTCATTGCTTCTTCCTGTGCCTTCAATACGATTTCATAAATCTGTTTTTGTTCTGGTGAAAATTTTCCGTTCACGGGAATAGTTCGGGTAATATCGGCCGTGTAGCCACGAAACTCTGCGCCCAAATCCATTAGAATTAGTTCTTTGTTAGAAATATTGGGTTTATAGTTATCAATGTAGTGGAGGATACAGCCGTTGTGGCCAGCCCCAACAATACTCGGATAGCCCAAATCTTCTGCTTGGTATTTTTTGAAAACAAACTCGTGGATGCCTTGGATTTCGCGCTCACTCATGCCGGGCTTCATCGCCTTCATCACTTCTAGTTGGCCAATGCAAGAAATCTGAACAGCCTTGCGCACCAAGGTCAACTCTTCAGGGGTTTTGATACCACGGAGTTCGGCCATGATAGCGTCAAGGCCAGCCATATCCAAATTATTTTTAGTTGGCTCTACGGCAATGGTAATGCCGCCCTTATTCGGATAATTGACTTTTGCCTTAAACTGCGCTTGCAGGTCAAACAAATCCGAAGAATCGCGGGGATCATTACGCACGTCATTGAGAAAATCATAGAAAAGAATTTTATCAAACTTCGAAAAGTCGACATCATACTTCCTGAATTCCGTATTGTTGAATGCTTGCGCAAAGCCCAATACATCCTTTACCCCTTTTTCTCCGAGTCGTCTGCCCGTCCATTGTTCACGTTGTTCATTGCGGGGCTGCACAAAAAGTATCTCATCGTATTGTGTTCCGTTGTTGGCGGTTTGGTTATCTTTAAAAATAAACAGCACCGCGTCTGGCTCTTTGTAGCCACTCAGGTAATAAAAATTAGGGTCTTGGTGATACACATAATCTACGTCATTGGCACGGTTGCGAACGGGGTTCGCAAAAAAAACTGCTACCGAATTGGTAGGC
>JBBSCN010000284.1:0-3144 GCA_038250265.1 Cytophagales bacterium
CAGAAGAAGTGGGCGCAACAACCGCGAGGGAATTGCCTATTCGATGACGCAATGGTACCCGAAAATAGCCGAGTATGATTTTCAAGGCTGGCATGCTAGCCAATATGTGGCGCGGGAATTTCATAGCCCTTGGGGAGATTTTGATGTGAAGATCACGATCGACCCCAGTTTTGTGATTGGGGGTACAGGCGTGCTTCAAAATCCAGATCAAATAGGACACGGTTATTCTAACAGCGCACCGAAAAAAACATCGGCAGATTTAACCTGGCACTTTATCGCAAAAAATGTAATCGACTTTGCTTGGGCAGCAGACCCTGACTATACCCATGACACAGCAAAAGTGCCCAATGGCCCTGAACTTCATTTCTTTTATCAAAAGAATGACAAGACAATTGAGACCTGGAAGAAAATGCAGGAGTATGCCGTGAAGGTATTTGAATATCTGAACAAACATTTTGGGAAATATCCGTTCGAAACGTATTCCATTATCCAAGGGGGAGATGGTGGCATGGAGTACCCAATGTGCACGCTTATTTTGGGCGAAGGAAGTTTAGCAGGAGTAAGCGGCACGATGGCGCACGAGGTAGCACACAGTTGGTACCAAATGACATTAGCCTCCAATGAAAGCCTCCACGCCTGGATGGATGAAGGCTTTACCGACTTCGCCAGTAGCGAGGCTATGGCAGCGATCTTAAACGAAACAGCGCCACCCCATCAAAGCAGTTACAGCAGCTATTTCAGCTTAGTCAACAGCGGTTTGCAAGAGCCAGCAAACCAACATTCCGATCACTTCAATACCAACCGGGCCTATAGCACAATGGCTTATAGTATGGGAGCGGTGTTCCTAGAACAACTCAAGTACGTAATAGGGGAAGATAATTTTTACAAAGGCATGAAACGCTATTACAATACCTGGAAAATGAAGCACCCCGAACCCAACGACTTTATTCGGGTAATGGAGAAAGTTTCAGGACTTCAACTACATTGGTATTTGCGTTACTGGATCAATACGACAAAGCGGATCGACTATGGAATTGGGATGATTACCGAAAATGATGGCATTACCTTGGTGGAACTAAATCGAGTTGGCGAATTTCCGATGCCAATCGATTTGCAGATTTCTTTTAAAGACGGGAGTAAGCAAATTTACTATATCTCTATGAACGAATTATTGGGAAACAAACCCTCTGAAAACCCTGCCAATGATCGAAAAGTGCTTGAACCGTGGCCGTGGGTAAATCCTTCTTATACATTGACAGTCGGTAAGAAAATGAGCGAAATAGAAAGCATAGAAATAGACCCCTCTCAGCGAATGGCGGACATTAACCGAAAGAACAACAAGATTTCACTTTCTGAGTTAAAACCTTACGTTAACCCTACCAAATAGCTTTTCTTATCAACTTTTTTGCCTAAAATTGAACCATGGAAAAGAAAGCCGAAATTCAAAAGACAATTTACGACAATGCCAAGACCCACTTTCTCGGCAATTTCCCCGATTCGCTACCCATTGAACAAGCCTACGTTCATATTGGTATGTATCTCGGTTGGATCATTGACATGGATTTGTATTCCGAATATTTCGAGGAAGAAGCATCCGGTCAGATATTTCGTTTTAAGAGAAGGGAAATTTCTTGCACCATTTTAAGTGAAATATGGGATGGATACTTGGGCTTTGAGCTTTTTAGCCGGACTGGAAATATGTTTACTTACTATTACTACGGTGGAGGCCTTTATCGGGCAGATTATGATGAACTTCTCGTGAAGCAATTGCCGAGCATTTACCATGTTGTTGATAGTTGGGATCACTATGAAAAAATGAAAACCCGCATGATCATGCGCTACCAAGACTGGAGAAAACTGACGGGAAATTAATTACTGAACCTGTTTTCCGTTTTTATCGATCACTAGTACCTTACTTTCACCGTTGGCAGCGACTTTCACTGAGAGTTCTCCAGTATCAGTCGAAAACGATATTTCGGTCGGCAACCAATCAAACTTATAGGTATTGCTCCAGGCTAATCCGTCCGATCGGTAGATTTTTGAAATTTGGACAGGAAATTTTTCAGTTGATTTGGATTCGGAATAAATCAGAGAAAAAAATACATGCCCCTCGGCATCTGCTGCCGATAGGCATTTCGTAACAGGCAGATTGCGTTTCTTGAAACTTTTTTGATCCACTGGAAACATTACTTTCATATCAGGTTTTCGAGATGGTGTAATCGAATAGATGTAACCCGTTGCCAATGAATCTTTAAAAAATAGTCCGATAGTAAACTTTTCATCTACTATTACGAGTGGCTTGTACCTAAGCTCGCGCGATTGTTCAAAGAATAGCGGAATGGAGTCCGTACCGCTAATCGCCCATTTCGTTGCCTGTATAGTTTTTTCCCACTCAATTTGTTTCTTGAGTTGCTCACGCTTCGCGTAGTCGAGTGTTGTATTAATAGTGTTGATCAACACACTGTGAGTTCCGTACGTTTTTGTAATGAAATGGCCATACCTCTGTTTATCTTTTTGGCTATCTCGCTTTGACAAACTAAGCGATATACTGTCTAGGCTGGTGATATATTTTATCTCCTCAGCTAAATACGAAAGTCGAACTGCAATATTGCTAGTGTCTTTGGTAGGCTTGTGGATGATCAAGGCCGATTGATACCTTAACTCAGCTTTCACCATCTCATACACGCCAATCGGAAGAGGGTTCTCATCATATTTTTTCAACTGAGAATAGAGTGTCTGGTTCTCTAGTTGGGCTACATCAGCCAAAACCGAAACTGAATCTTTCTGCAGTTTTGCTCGCAGTTTATTTAACAATATATCGTACGCAATTTGGCTATCTCTCAAGGGAACAATTACCTTCTCTATCGTTTCTAAAGAAGTCTTCGCCCACTTCTTGAAATCCCAAATCCTTACGTCATCTACTACAAAATCAGCAATGTTGCTTCCATCTCTTTTTAAGTCAATGATCTCCTGTAAATTCAATACCTGATTGTAATCAGATTTTCCAATTTGTTTCAACAACGTTCTGTAGCTATTGAACACATTTATCGTTGAATCAAAGGTTTGAACCAGCTTGTTGAGGCCGGCCAACAAAGCATCATCCGATAAGAGATACAATTCATTGTTTGACTCATATTTCGCCTG
>JBBSCN010000285.1:0-3140 GCA_038250265.1 Cytophagales bacterium
TACCCAGTTCTTTTTTCAGTTCCGAATCAATAATAGAAAAAACCTGTTGCTTCAATTTTGAGGTGCTGTCCAATGTCATTCCAGTAGTTTCTATCGGCTCGTGGAAAATTACTTTCACTCTGCCCGCATACAATCGCATTTTTTTACGATCGGGCAAAATTATCCAATTGTAAGGAATAGTGACGGGTACAATCGGTATTTGTTTTTCAATGGCTGTCCGGAAAGCGCCATCTTTAAATGATACCATATTAGGCGGGTTCTTCGTGGCCATGCCGCCTTCGGGATAAATCACCAGACTTTTGCCTTGATCGATGGCTTTCATACTTTCTAACATAGAGTTCGATCGACTTTTCAAACTTTTGCGATTTACAGTGATGTGCAGCTTTCGGTACATGAATCCGAACAATGGGATTTTCTCCATATCATTCTTACCAACAAAGATCGAATTGATAGGAGTTAAGCCCATGGTTGGGATATCTAAATAGGAAAAGTGGTTTGGGCAGAAGATGTAATTTCTGTTTGGATCCAGTTTTGTTTTGCACTCAACGGAGAACGGCAAAAACGTTAGTATAAACATGCTCTTCGCCCACCAGCGGTTGAAGATCCCAATCAACTGAAATTGTTTTGGAAAATAGATGGGTATCAAGAGAAGTGGCAGAAATAGCAGAAACAGAATACTGAAAATGGCAAAACCATAAACAGTATGGATCAAGCGAATGGCCTTCATGTTTTTAAAAAATCCATCATCGATTCGTTGAGCTTGCTTTTGGGATCAATATCAATTCCGTTTGTCGTCCGTCAATGTATCTGAAGCCAGATTCGTCAAAATAACCATCCTCCTCTAGTTGAATGCGAACTTCTTTTTTCCATTCGATTACATACACAGAAGCGTTTAGCTCGATGGAATAAGCGGTGTTGAAGTGCATGGGATAATCTCCTGTAAAAGGAACTCCGCCCTGCATGTCCCACATACCAATGGTAGTGCCAGCCGCATGGCCGTGAAAACCAATGGGGTGCGTATAGATAGAAGGTGTAATACCGCCATCCACCGCTTGCTTGCGCGAGTCGGCCAAAATCTGATTACCAGTTTTTCCTTCTTTGAAGTTGCTGGTTAAAATGTCTTGCAATTTATTCCCTCTCTTAAATGCATTTTTTAAATATTCTGGCGCGTCCGTTTCGCGCGGTTTTAATACGTACGCGTGTTGTTGTGTATCAGTGTTCAATCGCAAATAGGTGATGCCAAAATCGACATGTAAAATATCTCCCGGCAAAATCACCAACGGCTGCGGGCGTTTAGAGGTGATGGTCTCCGGTTCGATACGCTGGATGGAAACAGAAGGCTGAAACCAAGTGTCTAACCTGAGTCGTTTGATTTCCTCACGATACCACCACACCACATCATCGGTGGTGGTAACGCCTGGTTGAATTACTTTGTCCGAAAATCCTTCGGCAATAATATCGTGTGCGATGCGGCAAATCTGTTGGTAGATCACCATTTCTTTTTCGGTGCGCGTCTCCAACCATGCAACGGCTAGTTTTTCGGCTGAGACTACATGCGGATATAATCGCTTTGGTAACACCGTTAATAACTGATCGTAGTCGTTCGATGTCATCCCATCGGCATGGCCCCATGAAGGTGCTTTGTTCACACCAATTTTTTTTGGGCTTCGCTCTTCGATGATCTTTGCAAGCTGTCCCCATTGATCGGGGCTGCGATCGGGGTCCCACGCTCGCTTGAAAATTTTACCTACATCATAACGAGCTACTGCCAAGTATTCAAAACCTTGATCCACACCTTTATTGTCTTTTCCTTTGTCATACACGACTAACATGGTTGTTCTGCGGGCCGCAAACCAAACGGCCGGTAACATGGTGCGGATGATAGGATCTTCGTTATATTCTCGTGAAACGATCACCCACATATCAAAGCCTTCTCTTCGCATGAGTGTGGGAAGTACGGTGCGCAAACGTTCTTCCAGCAGGTCATCAATTACTTTAGCTTGATCGCGTTGAGAGAGGATGGTGGGGTACTGTGCAAAGGAAGAAATTGAGCCTAAGATTAAAAACAGCAATAGACATTTTTTCATAGAATTATTTCAAGTTTTATAATGTTACTAGTTTCTGTTGTCTGTCGTTGGTCATGGGCAAACTTTTTACAACCTAATCTTAATCTCGCATCGTTGATCTTTTAGAATAGCCCTGGCATTTTGTACTTCAATTTTTGATTTGGCATCGTCCATCTTTTCTTTCACCGCATTTTTTAATTCCTTCATCCGTATTGCTTCAATAAAACGTTTTACTTCTTCCTCGTTTTCCAAAATCAATTCGGGTACTAAAGTTGGCTTGTCATCTTCACCTTTCGCCACCATGGTAAAAAAAGAAGAGTTCGTGTGCTTAGTCACTCCCGTTTTTACATTTTGCGACTCCACACGTATACCTACGACCAACGAAGTATTGCCCACGTAATTGACCGAAGCCATCATCGAAACCAATTCGCCTACTTCTACCGGTTGCAGAAATTCTACCTTGTCAACCGATACAGTTACGCAGTACGTCTCAGCATGTTTGCTGGCAGTAGCGTATGCGACTTTGTCCATCAGCGAAAGCAAAATTCCCCCGTGAATTTTTCCCCCAAAGTTGGCGTAAGCCGGGATCATTAACTCGGTGATAGTAGTTTGTGAATGTCGGACGGGTTTGGAGGTTGTCATCAGAATAGTATAGTATTTTGTTTGCCGTTTCTTATCTTAAAGCTAGTTGTTTCAAAAGCATAAGGGCATCTCTAAAAACTCTGCTTACCCTTCTCTTTTGAAGAAGGGAAAGGGTTGAGGTGAAAAAAACAAAGGATTTTAGAGATGCCCATAACTGAGTTTCGAACTATTTTGCTTTGTTTCTCCACTCACCAATTCTTTTCATTACCTCTTCGTGCTCCTCAAATTTTCCAGACTCAATTTCCGCATCTGCCTGTTCAATTGCTAAATTATATTCCTCAATGGTTTCGCCAAGATAATTTTCAGCTTCCTTCTGTCTTGCAAATTCTATCGAATTCTTGATTGCATGGAGCAAAACAGCATCGTCAATGTGCTCAATATTTTTAATGATCTCTTCCTTTTCTTTTTGAAAAGTGTGAAGGGTTCTCATAA
>JBBSCN010000286.1:0-3136 GCA_038250265.1 Cytophagales bacterium
CTTTGCTTTAATGAGTGGTTTTTGGATACTCGCGAACAGGAAGGCGCTGGTTAGTCGCCATATTTGAAAAAACATTACGAAAACTTATTTCCAACAATGGCTACGGTACCTTCTATCTCCGGAATGGGTTTGGTACTAACGATTTTGGATGAAAAAAATCTTGACGTAAGAAAAAGTGAAATAGTGCTGGCTACGGTTGCCAGAGAATAACCTTATTTGCGTATCTCAAACTCTACCCGTCTATTCAACTGTTTGTGATCTTCGGTTTCTTCTTTTAGCACAATCGGTAACGAACTTCCGTACCCGGTAGCGATAATTCGTTCGGTCGAAAGTTTGAACTCTTTTACAATGTAGTTTTTGATGGCATCGGCTCTGTCTTGGGATAGTTTAAGGTTGAGTTTCTCATCACCGGATGAATCGGTATGGCCAGAGATAATCAATTTTGTTTCTGGATGGTCCGCTAAGAAATTTCCAATTTTGAATAAGTCATCACGCATTGTGGGCAAGATTTCCGATTTTCCATTTTCAAATTCTAGTGACCGAAAGGCGATCTTAGCCGCCAACGGTTCGGCCACGCGTTTGATTTGCTTATCGCCATCCAAGAAAAAAACTTCTTCTATTCTAAAATAGTCATCGCCTTGAATGACCAGTAGATATTTTCGTTTGTTGATCAGATTAAACCCGAATGTTCCATCTTTTTGAATGTATTGGGGAGACACCTCCACAGCGGAATCTAAATCGATTACGGATACAATTCCTCCCATGGGTTTTCCATTCTGGTCGATCAATGAGCCTCTTAGTTGAGTGGTGGCCAACGGCTGTGCTTCCATCGGTACAGGAAATGAAAACAAATCAAGATTTTTCTTGTCTGATTCTTCGGATCGCGCATAATACAAGTCGTGCGATTTTGAATCGATGGTAAAGTAGTATTCATCGCCTGCTCCGTTCACTAGTGGGCCGATGTTTTTCGGTTCGCCCCAGCGACCTTTGCTAATCGTTGATTTATAGATGTCAAATCCTCCAAAGTTGAGCGGTTGGCCATTCGAACTATAGTAAAGAACATTGTGCCTATGATGAAAGAAAGGACTCACTTCACTTCGCAAAGAATTTATTGTGGGGCCGGCATTTTTTGCTGCGGTCCATTTCCCCCCTCTATCTTTAGTTGAAAAGTAGATGTCAATTTCGCCAAAGCCCCCAGCGCGGGTTGAGGCGAAAAATAATGTATCTCCTTGGTGTGAAAGGGAAGGGTGGGAATCCCAACCACTGCTGTTGATGACCTTGCCTAGGTTTTTTACATCTGTCCACGTACTGTCTTTTCCAAGCGTGGCAGAATAGATATCACAATTTCCAAGCGACTCGAGTGCGTTGCATCGGGAGAAATACAAATACTTCCCATCCAAACTTAAGCAGGCCGATCCTTCATTATAATTTGTATTGATGGTCTTGAATTCTTCGGTATGTGACCATACACCATCAACTTTCAAGGCATAAAAAAGATCTTCGTTATAATCTCGTTGTTGATGTGGGTTTCGTTTGGAGGTGAAGAGCAACACATAATCTACATTGCCCATGGTAGGCCCATAATCTTCTTTGTTGGAATTGATTCCTTCGCCCATGTTGACCAATACCGAATGCGGAGGCCGGAGTGTGTCAATCTCTTTTCGATAGTCAACTAATTTGTAATAGTAATCCAACGGAACATAGTTTTCTTTTTTATCCGTTTCTACCTCACTATATTTTTTATAAAGTAATTTGGTGTCAATACCTTGCTGATGATGTTTTAGCACAAGCTTATAAAGTAAAATAGCTTCCCCCTTGGGACCGTTTTTTTCTGAAAGCTGAGCGAGTTTCCATAGAAGCGGAATGCTTTTTGAGAAGTTGTCAATTCCAAAATTCTTCACATATTTTTTCAGTGCGTCATACATTGCCTGTTCTGATCCAGGCTTATCCAATGACTTGATCTCATTTAGTCTACTGCTGCTGTAGTAAAATTTCTGTGCATATAGGTTAGGAAACTCAAATATGTCAGACTGGCTGCCATTGGCCGAAACGGGTTCGTTCATTTCAACCACGTCCGCCTTTTTTAGTCTCTTTTTTTTCTGACTAAAAGCCTTTGGATAGGAAATGCTCGAAATCAGGGTAAGAATGATAAAAAAACGTACTATTTGAGCTCTGTCCATTTATTCGTTCGCTACGGCTATATCGAAAATTGATATAAATTTAACATATAACCAAAACGATGGCATACGTATTGACTATTGTAACGCCATACAAGTTTTAATTGGAGACACGCTTTTTTTGTGTCAAATTGGCATTTATCTATGTTTAATTCGCTCTCTACACCTATTCTCCAAGAAGACTCTGAGGAATTGATCCAGTTGATCAATCCCGAGCAAGATATGGATATCAAACCGGAAGAACTTCCGGACGATCTCTCCATACTTCCCATCAAGAATACGGTTCTTTTCCCGGGTGTGGTAATACCCATTACGGTAACTCGTCAAAAATCAATTCGCTTAATTAAAAAAGCGTATCAGGGCAACCGCATTATTGGCGTGGTAGCGCAGAAGAACAAGGCCGATGAGCCGGTAGTTGACGATTTATACAGATTCGGAACGGTAGCACGGATTATAAAAATGTTGGTGCTTCCCGATGGAAATACCACTATTATCATTCAAGGAAAAAATCGGTTTGCCATCAAAGAGTACTTACTGGAAGAGCCTTTCCTCACGGCAAAAATCGAATTGCAACCAGAACTATCGCTAGACTTAGAGACAAAAGAAGTCAAGGCATTGGTGCAGTCGTTGAAAGATGCGGCTTTCAAAATTTTAAGACTCAATCCCGAGATACCCCAAGAAGCTCAGATGGCGCTGGACAATATTCAGAAAATGGCATTCTTGGTCCATTTCTTAGCATCTAATCTAAATGTGGAGGTAGCCGACAAGCAAAAGATTTTGGAAACCAACAACTTGGTTGAAAGAGGCACGCTGCTGCTTCATTACATGCTCAAGGAAATTCAGATGTTGGAGATCAAGCATGAGATTCAAAAAAGAGTACACACCGATATAGATCAACAGCAACGCGATTATTTTTTGCGCCAACAGATAAAAGTGTTGCAAGATGAGTTGGGCTTTGA
>JBBSCN010000287.1:0-3117 GCA_038250265.1 Cytophagales bacterium
AAACGCGCAAAATGATTTTCAGCTTCAGCAACTTCAGTTGGATAAGATGCAGCAGGATGGATATCGGGGAGAAGGGGTGGATGTTGCTCAATTCGATAGTGGGTGGCGAGGCGTAAATCTTGCGGGTCCGTTTCAGCACCTGGTTCAAGAAGGCAGAATCAAATCGGTTTTTAATTTCGTGAAGAATACTGTCAATGTCTATTCAGACGATGACCACGGAACCGAAGTTTTGTCGGTGATGGGTGCGTTATCACCAAGCAGTTTTATTGGAGGTGTCTATAAAGCAAACTTCCATTTGTTTGAGACAGAGGACAAGCTAACCGAATACCGTATCGAAGAATACAATTGGGCATTCGCAGCTGAGCGAGCCGATAGTCTAGGAATCGACGTCATCAATTCTTCGCTGGGCTACAGCACGTTCGATGACCCAGCGATGGACTACACTATTTTTGACCTCACGGGAAAGAAAGCTGTTGTCACCATCACTGCGCGCAAAGCAGTAGAGAAGGGGATGATTGTGGTAACCAGTGCCGGAAATGATGGCAACAATAGTTTCTGGAAGTTCATCACCACGCCAGCTGATGGGGAGGGAGTGATTGCCGTTGGTTCAACTACTTCTATGGGTGTGAAAAGTTCGTTTAGCTCCATCGGCCCGACTACAGACCTACGGATAAAACCGGACGCGGTTGCATTGGGTTCTGGTACAGCAGTTATAAAAAGCGATGGCGCGGCCGGTTCGGCCAGCGGAACTTCTTTTGCTAGTCCGTTAGTCGCTTGCTTGGCCGCGGGATTAGTTCAAGCGTTTCCAACTTCTTCACCTTTTCAAATTTATCAAGCCATTATCCGCTCAGCAAGCATTTACAAAACCCCAAACAATCAACTAGGCTATGGCATCCCAAATTTTACGATTGCAAAAAGCTACTTGACCTATGGCGATCTAAAAGACGATGTTTCAATTTTCCCAAATCCGATCTCTACATCCAACTTGAATCTGTTGTTTAAAGAACCTGCCGGTCAACAGGTTTCGGTTACGATCTTTGACTTGTATGGAAAAGTAGTGTCAGACGCGACAGCCGAAATCAATTGGAGCAATAACCCGCTTCAATACAATTTCACAAATTTACCAAACGGAGTCTATATACTTCGGATCAAAAGCGACAGGATAAATTTGACTACACGATTGGTTAAGACAGATTAGGCCTTTACCGAACTTCGTTCTACTTCGCGTAGATTTTCCAGTTTCTTGTTTCGCAAAAAGCCATTGATATCTTCAAAATGTTCTTTGATTCGTTTGTTACCGAATTCAAGTACTTTGGTAGCCAATCCATCTAAGAAATCGCGGTCGTGAGAAACCAGTATCAACGTTCCGTCAAACGCACGGAGGGCGTCTTTCAAAATGTCTTTGGTTTTTATGTCGAGGTGGTTAGTAGGCTCATCCAGAATCAACAGATTGACAGGCTGCAGCAATAACTTGATCATGGCCAATCGAGTTTTCTCACCACCCGAAAGCATTTTTACCTTTTTCTCAATGGCCTCTCCTCCAAACATGAAGGCACCCAGAATATTTTTTATTTGGGTGCGAACGTCTCCCAAGGCAATCTGATCGATGGTTTGAAAAACGGTTAAGTCCTCATCTAACCGGGCGGCTTGATCTTGCGCAAAGTAGCCGATCATGCTATTGTGCCCTAGCTGCAATTTCCCATCGAATTCAATTTCACCCATGATGGCCTTCACAAAAGTAGATTTTCCTTCTCCGTTTTTTCCGATCAACGCAATCCGTTCTCCACGTGCGATGGTGAGCGAAGCATCTTTAAACACGGTTTGATCTCCATATTTTTTTGTCAGTCCCTCAGTAATGATTGGATAGTTTCCCGAACGTGGGGCAGGAGGGAACTTTAAATTCAGTGCTGACGAATCTACTTCATCTACTTCAATGATTTCTATTTTCTCCAACATCTTCACACGCGATTGCACTTGTAGCGTTTTGGAGTAGGTTCCCTTAAAGCGATCAATGAATTGTTGGATGTCAGCTATCTGTTTCGCTTGATCGTCAAATTGCTTTTGTTGCTGTTCGCGTCTCTCTTTGCGCAATTGCAAGTAGTGCGTGTAGTTTGTTTTGTAGTCGTAGATCCTTCCCATCGTTACTTCTATGGTACGGTTGGTCAGATTATCAACAAACATTTTATCGTGACTGATCACAATCACCGCTTTCGCATTCGTCTTTAAGAATTCTTCCAGCCATTGTACCGATTCTATATCCAAGTGGTTGGTAGGTTCATCGAGCAAAATCAAATCAGGTTTCTGTAAAAGTATTTTGGCCAACTCAATGCGCATGCGCCAGCCTCCGCTGAATTCTTTGGTAGGCCGCACAAAATCGGTGCGCAAAAAGCCTAAACCCATGAGCGTTTTTTCAACTTCTGCATCAAAGTTTATTTCCTCGATAGAGTAATATTTCTCACTTAGCTCTGATACTTGTTCAATAATTTTAGAGTATTCATCTGATTCGTAATCAGTGCGTGTCTCCAGTTGCAAATTGAGATAGTCCATTTGCTTTTTCATGGCAAGGATTTTTCCAAAAGCCTTGGAAGCCTCTTCGAAAACGGTAGCATTATCTTCCGTTAATAAATGCTGAGGCAAATAGGCAATAATCGCTTCTTTGGGCGCAGTTACTTTGCCGCGAGTGGCTTTATTAGCACCAGCGATAATCTTTAGTAGTGTAGACTTTCCCGCACCATTCTTGCCCATAAGGGCAATGCGGTCATTATCATTGATATTAAAAGTAATATCGCTAAAAAGGGCGGTTCCACTAAACTCAACAGTAAGGGCATCAACTGAAATCATAGGGCTTAAAAATAGGCCGTAAAGATATTGTTTTATTTTTCATGATACGAGACTCTTGGAGTACGGTCAAGGCTGTTTTATTGAACAGCAAGCGGATTTTTTGAATTTTCTGTTTCGGATGTTTATGGAAAGAAATGGTTGGTGGAAATGAGCTATATTGTAGAGTCAAAGAGCACAGGCGAGAAGCTTGCGTGGGGCGAGGACTCAGCGGTATAACGGTAGTGTGGGTAAGGACGTGACCAGAATGTAAACGGGTAAGGAAAGAAAAACAGAGCA
>JBBSCN010000288.1:0-3077 GCA_038250265.1 Cytophagales bacterium
CATCCATTTTTTCTTTGAAAAGAATTTCACGAATAATACCATCACCGCCTCTCCATTTTCCTTGGCCGCCAGAGTTTTTACGGATTTCAAATCTATTCAGCTGCACGGGGTAACGCAACTCAAATATCTCTGGGTCTGTAATTCGGGTGTTGGTCATGTGCGAGTGGACGGCATCAGCACCATTAAAGCCCTCTCCTGCACCTGTTCCCCCGCCAATGGTTTCGTAGTAGCCCAATTGATTATTACCAAACAAAAAGTTATTCATGGTGCCTTGGCCACATGCCATGAGTTTTAGCGCTTTGATAAGTGTATCTGTTAAGCGCTGACTGACCTCTGTGTTGCCACCTACGACTGCTGGCAGCAAATCGTTTTTTGAATCTTCGAAATCAACAAAAGGGTCTAGTAAACCTTTAGGCAAAATCAATTTTACATTTTGCATTAGGCCTTCGTTCATGGCAATGGGTTTGTTTACCCACAAGCGCAGCACATATAAAACCACACTTTGCACAATGGCGCGGGTGGCATTCAAATTATGTGGATGAACTTTACTAGAACCCGTGAAATCAACTGTCAATCCTGAGTTTTCAATTTTGATCTTGGCTTTAAGTTTCGATCCATCATCTAGCAATTCTTCCGCGCTATATATTTTCTGAACGGTTGACCTTAATTTTTCTTTCAGCAAGGAAGCAGCATACTTTTTTAAGTGGTTCATGTACGAAGTCACTTCCTCAGTCCCATATTTTTTGCACAATTCAATCAGGTTTTGCTCACCAAGATTCACGGAAGCCAGTGCACTGTTTAAGTCCGCTAGGTTCTCTTGCACCGATCGGGTGGGATACTTTGCTGAGAGAAATAGTTGTTTAATTTCATTCCATTTGGCGACACCTCTTTTTACCAAATAGATAGGGGCAATGATCACACCTTCTTCTTCTAAACAAGTGGCATCTACCGGCATAGAACCGGGTTTCTTTCCACCAATTTCTGAATGGTGCGCGCGGTTGGCAACATACCCTATCAAGTTCTTTTTATAAAAAACGGGTTTGATCAATGTAACATCCGGTAGGTGAGATCCACCGTATGCGGGATGGTTGGTTATGACTACATCACCTTTGTTCATACTCAAGACTTTTTTTACTTCTCGAACGCAAACGCCCATGCTGCCTAAGTGTACTGGTATGTGAGGCGCATTTACGATCAGGTAGCCCCGTGCATCTAGCACCGCGCAAGAAAAATCCAACCGCTCTTTTACGTTCACCGAAAATGAAGTCCGCTGCAGTATCGCACCCATTTCTTGGGCGATTGATGTAAAGCGATTACTATACAACTCCAATGAGGCTTCATCATTAAACGATTTTTTCTTTTGCTTCAATTGGTTAGTTGAAGATAGAATGGCATTGTTATGTTCATCCAACTGAAAGTACCAACCGAGATCCACGAAAGTGGTAGAATTTTTACTTGCCACAATGGCTGGCCCTGTAATCTTTGCACCCGCTCGAAGACGCTCCCATTCGTACGTGTCTATTTTTCGGGTTTTACCATTTATCCAGCTTGATATTTTTTTAACGGCAATAGGCTGGTAGTTATTTCCTTTTCTTAATTTTTTAATGGCAATTTTCGCATGAACGGAAACAAGAATTTTGATTGACTCAACTTCGATATCTCGATCGGCAATCCAATGGCCATAGACCGCTTTATATTTCTTTTTGAACAGTGATCGAATTAGAGATGGACTTTTAAATTCGACTTCAATAGTACTCTCTTGTCCTTTCAATCGAAGAAAGATAAGTTTTTTATCGAGATAGATAGAATCGGGAGTTTGGCTTTCTTGTAAGAGCTTTTTACAGCCAGCGGAATACAGGTTGTCAATTAGGCTAGGAATTAAATTTTGGATTTGTGCCAGTGACTTTAAAATCAATTTCTCTTCAAAGCGCTCAATCTTAGCGTGGCCGATTCCATAGGCGCTCAGCAAGCCTGCATCATACGGAACAACAATTTGTTCCATATTCAGCATTCCCGCTAAAGCACAGGCATGTTGTCCGCCCGCTCCACCAAAACTCAAAAGAGAATAGTCGGCAGGATTATTCCCTTGCTGAATGGAAACCCGTTTAATAGCCTCGGCCATTTTCTCATTGGCAATTTGAATGAACGATTCTAATAAGGCGATTTTAGAAATACTTTTGCCCCCTGATTTTTTAATTTTAGCTACCAATTTTTCTAGCATTGCTTGCGCCTGCGGAAGATGAATTGGTAATGCAAACAAATCGGGCGATAGCCTGCCCAACAAAAGGTTTACATCTGTAATAGTTAACGGACCCCCCGAGCCATAACAAGCAGGTCCGGGCAAAGCACCTGCACTGCGAGGGCCAACTATTAACTTATGGCCATCGAAATCACAAATAGATCCTCCACCAGCTGCGATAGTTTCAATGGCCAAAGAAGGCGATAGAATTTTTGTTGCACCTACTTTCGATTCGAAACGATAATCGTATCGTTGATCATAGAGCGACACATCGGTACTGGTGCCACCCATATCAAAGGTGATCAATCGATCAATGTCAGATTTTTTTGCCGTGGTAGCAGCGCCTACCACACCTCCAGCTGGGCCGCTGAGCAAACTATCTTTCGGAAAGAAATCTTGAACGCCACGCAAACTTCCTGCGCTTGTCATCACTTTCAATTCGGTATTGATAAGTCCTTTTTGAACATTACCAAGATAGGTGTGAATGATAGGTGCGAGATAGGCATTGACAACGGCTGTCTCTGCACGCGGTAAAATTTTGATTTGATTTGATAGCCTATGAGAAACAGAAACAAATTTAAAACCGGCAGCTATCAGCGCTCGCTCTAACTGAATTTCATGCAATGGGTTTTTATAACTGTTAATGAATGCAATGGCGACAGAATCTGCTTTTTCTTTTTTCAACTTTTTGATGAGCCGATCAATTTCTGATTGGGTCAGTCTAGTCAGAATTTCACCAGCGCTGTTGATTCGTTCGTTAACTTCCAGCGCTGTTGTATAAAGCGGTTTTTCCTTTTCAATTTTTAGAGCAAATAGATCGGGTCGTTGCTGCGTGCCA
>JBBSCN010000289.1:0-3033 GCA_038250265.1 Cytophagales bacterium
CAACTCCCAAAAAATGTATGGACGGCCAATGACGAAGGGAGTTTAGTTGAGTTGATCAAGTCGGTTTCGGATAATGAAGAAGGTAAGCTGGTAGCCTCGTCCATCTTTGAAGAAAAGATGCAGCATCAATACAAGTTCAGCGACTTTGCCATTCTATATCGAACCAACAGTCAATCTCGCGCGATCGAAGAATCGCTCAGGCGCATGAACATCAAGTACAAGGTAGTGGGCGGGCTTTCGTTTTATCAACGAAAAGAAATCAAAGACGTGCTTGCCTATTTACGTTTCTCACTGAATCAACAAGACGAAGCATCTTTCCGCAGAATAGTCAATTCTCCCAAGCGCGGGATTGGAGACACCACTATTGATAAAATTATAGTGGCGGCCAATGACCATGCTATTTCCATTTGGGAGGTGGTACAAAATGCGGGTTCATTTTTAGGAGGAAGAGCGTCAGGACCTATTGATGATTTCGTTACCAAGATCAAGCGCTTTGCCATCGAAACTCAAAACAAAGATGCCTATGAAGCAGCTGCCGAAATCGCCAAGTCTTCCGGATTGTTAAAAGAACTTTACGAAGACAAAACGGTAGAGGGCTTAAGCCGATACGAGAACGTACAGGAATTACTCAACGCAATTAAAGAGTATGTGGACGATCGCGAAAAAGAAGACAAAAGCTTAGGTGCATTCTTACAAGAAGTTTCCCTCGTTACTGGCCAGGATGAAAATAAAGACAATGATCCCGACAAGGTAACGTTGATGACCATTCACATGGCCAAGGGTCTTGAGTTCAAAAACGTTTACGTTGTGGGGTTAGAGGAAGACCTATTTCCCTCACAGATGATGCTTAGCAGTCGTGCCGAACTAGAAGAGGAACGGAGACTATTTTATGTAGCTATCACACGGGCTCAAAAGAAGCTATTCCTCTCCTACGCAATCACTCGCTACCGATTTGGCCGACTGAAAAACTGTGAACCAAGCCGATTCTTAGATGATATTGACAAGCGATACGTGAAGGTCAGCACTAAATTTGGCGGGGTAGATTCTACGCCAAATCCCAACTATGCTAAGAGCTTTGTCAGTGGCATGAAAAAGACAGTGAGCACGGTGCCTGTTCAACGGGCGACTGCTTATAAACCTGCTGCTGATTTTATGCCGAGCGACACGAAAAGTTTAGCGGAGGGAATGAAAGTGGAGCATCCCAAGTTTGGATTTGGCACGGTATTAAAGATCGAAGAAATGGGAACCGAACGCAAAGCCAAGATCAATTTTGCGGATTTTGGTGAAAAGACCTTATTGCTTAGCTTTGCTAAGTTAAAAATACATTCAAATTAATGAGTGCGAAGGAAATTATAAGGGAGATTGAAAAACTGCCAATTGACGACAAGGCAGAGGTCTTTTTGTATGTTGGGGAACAATTGAACTCGGAGAAAAAGAAATACGCTTTGGAAATCCTTGAAAAATTAAAGGGCAGGGGCAAAAATATCCTTGATTTAGAACCACAGGAATACATTAGCGTAAGCAGGGAAGATGACAGGATTTAATTCGCTGTTTGTTGATTCGGTCGCATTTATTTATTTGGTGGAGAATCACCCTCAATACTATGCCCGGGTTACAGCATTTATCAGTCAAGAAATTGCCAGGGAAATTCAGTTGATAACCAGTGTAATATCAGTATCTGAATTTTGTGTTAAACCATACCGCGAAAATGACTCTACGATTCTCTCCGATTTTAAAGAAAATTTAGAAAAATTAAGTGTCAAGGTGCTGGATATTAATTTAAAGATCGCTGAACATTCATCTAGACTAAGAGCTCAGTATAAATTTCTTAAGACGGCTGATGCTTTGCAAATCGCTGCTTCGTTGTCATTTAACTGCAAAAGATTTTTGACTAATGATTTACGACTGAAATCCGTTAACGAAATTGAAGTAAGCCTAATTCAAGAATTGAAATAAACATAATGATCGGAGAATACAACACCCAGCGCGAAGGCATTATATTAAAAGAATATGGCCGCAATGTGCAGAAGCTAGTGAATTACATTCGCACCATTCCTGAAAAGGAAAAAAGAACCAAGATGGCCACTACGCTTATTGAGTTGATCAAGCAGCTTGCCCCTGTGGTAAAAGAACCGCATGAAAACCCACAGCGCATGTGGGATGATCTATACATCATTGCTGATTTTAACTTGGACATCGACAATCCGTTTACGACTCCTGATCGTACGATACTTTTCAAAAAGCCGCGAAAGATGGAGTACCCACAAAGCAGTGTCCGCTTTAAACATTACGGCAAGAACGTAGAGCGCTTGATCAAAGAGGCTGTGAAAAAAGAAGACCCGAAAGAGCGAGAAGAAGCTTCCATTTATTTGGGCAAGTTGATGAAGACGTTCTACAGCAATTGGAATAAAGAGACATTAGACGACTCTGTGATTGTGAAAGATCTTCTTAGCATGTCGCAAGGGAAATTGGTATTGGATCTAGAGAAAGTGCGAGAAGATAATTTGTTTGAGAAACTTTACCGCGAACGAAAAAATCCGAGGCCGGGTGGCGACAGCCGAGAAGGTGGAAGAGAAGGTGGAAGAGAAGCTGGTGGACGCGATAATCGTAATCGCAACAACCCGCGCTTCAACAAAAACAGAAGAGGTAACAACCCCCATCGCAGAAGAGATCAATGAGTTCGTTTAAGATCAAGGGTGGCCAAAAATTAACTGGTGAGATTATTCCCCAGGGCGCCAAGAACGAAGCATTACAAGTAATCTGTGCTCCGCTTTTAACTGGCGAACCCGTAACCATTCACAATATTCCTGACATCGTTGATGTCAACAAGTTAATTGAGCTGGTAGGAGATTTGGGCTGCAAAGTTGAAAAACTTGCAAAGGGTTCTTATCGGTTTACAGCAGCCAACGTAAATACCGATTTTCTTAAAACAGATGGCTATCGAAAAAAAGCTGCCGCTTTGCGCGGATCGGTAATGTTGCTGGGCCCGATATTAGCGCGATTTGGTGAAGCAAATATCCCCAAGCCGGGCGG
>JBBSCN010000290.1:0-2940 GCA_038250265.1 Cytophagales bacterium
GCTTGCTGAAATAAATAAGTCGCTTCCAAAAGCGGTGCTTCATCGTATAAATTCCCAATCAGTAAAATAGAAGTGGGGCGGCCTTTGGCATCAAACCCATTGGGCATACAGATAGCTGGATGGCCAGTGAGGTTAGTCGCTAGCGAAACATCTTTACCATCTGCAGGCGAAATAATAAAATCATATCCCTTCAACATCGCATTGAATTTCTCAATCAATATTTTTCGGTGACGGTTGGCCTGCAAATATTCTACAGCAGAAATAAATCTGGATTGCCGAAGTGAGTTGGCGCGAGAACTTTCGTCCTGTTCCGAAAGCATTCGTTCCTTGTGATCTCTGACCAACTCGTCAAAAAATGCGCCAGCCTCGGAACGAATAATAATATCAAAGGCATCATAAGGAATGGAGTCTGGCATCTTCACTTCGTGCAACTCCGCGCCTAAGTTTTTAAAAACTTGAAGGCTCAACGAATCGTTGACTCTTACTTTGGTAGTATCTTTTTTATTAAATAATTTTTTGAAGTAGCCGATCTTGAATCCCTTCAAATCTTTTGGCGGATGAAATGAATAGGGATAATCTATCACCGATCGATCTTTTTCGTTTTCATTTTTTCCTTTGATCACCTCAAAGACCAACGCGCAATCTTGAGCCGATCGGCAAATAGGACCTGCCTTGTCCATCGACCATGAAAGGGTCATGCACCCTTGGCGACTTACACTTCCAAAGGTTGGTCGCAAGCCCGTTACCCCGCAGCGGGACGAGGGCGCAATAATTGATCCCAACGTTTCTGTTCCGATGGCAAAGGCGACCAGCCCTGCGGAAACTGCTGATGCTGAGCCGGCCGAGGAGCCACTCGCGCCTTGTTTCAAATCCCAGGGGTTTTTTGTTTTTCCTCCAAACCAAACATCTCCCCGTGCCAAAGCGCCAGAGGTAAGTTTGGCAACTAATACCGCTCCGGCTGCCTCCAACATTTTTGCCACGTTTGCTTTTTCGTCAATAATTTGATTTTGGTAAGGCTCGGCACCCCAAGTAGTTTTATAACCCGGTACTGCAAACAAATCTTTTATCCCGTAAGGAATACCATGCAACACGCCACGGTACTTTCCATTGGCAATTTCTTCGTCTGCCAAGGCGGCTTGTTTCAACGCGAGCTCTTCCGTGATGGTGACAACTGCCGACAACGTGTCTTTGAATTTTTTCAATCGATCCAAATAGATTTTCGTCAGCTGCGTTGAAGTAACCTTTCTTGACTTGACCAGCAAACTTAACTCCGCCACCGAAAGAAATGCGATCTCTTCATTTGTATTCGGCAATAAAACTCGGTCCGGCAATTTCCAATCGGCTTCGCCTTGTCTAATGTTGATTTGAAAATTGTCCGGCCGTGGATCAAAATAAAGAGCGGGCGTTGTGGAGTAAGCTAATTTGATCTTGCGCATACTGTCATACCCTTTGCGATTGCCGTTGAGGTAATTTAGCATGGTGTCAATCTCCCTTCTAGGAAATTCAAGCCCCACAAATTTTTGAGCTATCCGCACGTCCCTCCGCGAAATTTTTTTAGAACCAGCACACTGAATTGAAAAGACCGCAACCACCAAAACCAAAACTGTAGAGAAATATTTCACGGAATGCATTTGTATTAAACTCTCTCCACGCCCAATCCGGGTTTATCTGAACAGTGCATCACTCCATCCTTCAATATAAATCCACCCTTCACTATATCGCGGGCGAGATCTAGACTTCCATCGAGGTCAATGTATTTGGTGTTGGAACAAGCGAAAGCTGTATGAAGAGCGGCTGTAATAGAAATAATGCTTTCATCATTACAACCCCAAAAGAGATCAACGCCTTCGTGCAAACCGATGTCTGCAATTTTCAAACCTTGGCTAATGCCTCCACATTTCATGAACTTGATGTTGAAGATGCCCGTTGCCAAAGGAGGTTTTACCAATTCCAAGGCACTTTTCGGTGTCAATAGCGACTCATCGGCCGCTAAAATTTTTCTGATTTCTTCGGGTAGTTTACGCATTTCGTCTACCGCTTTCGCGGGAAGAGGTTGCTCGATCAACTCTACATCCAACTGTTTGGTCTTGTTATAAAATTCAATTGTCTTCGCCACATCATATCCCTGATTTGCATCAATGCGGATGGTAAACTTCTTGCCAAACTTTTCGCGCAGCTTTGCAATCCGTTCAATATCTTCTGAAAGGTCTTTCCCCAGTTTTACCTTCAATACTTTAAAGCCGCGATCCCCGTATTCTTGTGCTTCTTTCAATGTCTCCTCAACATTTTTAATCCCGATGGTATTGGACGTTGGTAATGAATGAATTTTCTGGCCTAAGTATTTTACCAATGGAATGCCCAGAAATTTGGTGAACGCATCATACAAAGCAATATCCAATGCCGCGCGCGCAGCGGGATTACCGGGAAATTTTTGCCATACTTCAAACGTAAGCTGATGAATCTCCCGAATATCGCGACCGACCAAAAAGCTGATATTCGGCTCCTTCAATGCTGCCTCACATTGTTCAAAGCTTTCGCCCGTCACGTATTCGCTGGGGTTACCAGCACCAATACCCGTTGTTCCATTGTCCAATTCGATTTCGACAAAGGCATTGAGTACCTCATCAATAGTTTTGAATGCGATGGTATAGGGCTTTGTGTTGCCAAGGTCTGCCGACCAAGATTTGATAGATTTTATTTTCATTCTTTTGTACGTTTCAGTATTGTTTTCGGGTTTCGGCTCGTGTGAAAGACACCTATCACTATTATTATTTCGTCATTTATTTTATAAATAATACGGTAAGGAAATCGCCTAAGAATAATGGCCCGTATGTGCCGGAAGTAAATCTGGTACGTATAGGGATTAACATTAATTCTTTTGATTGCTACTTCTAGGCTTGAAAGAAAATCACTTTCTAGACCGACTTTTTGCGAATTGTA
>JBBSCN010000291.1:0-2923 GCA_038250265.1 Cytophagales bacterium
GTTCAAATTATTTTGCCCACTTTGGTATTCCCCACATTGGTTAGCACCGGTAGACTACCCACCATGGACTGCGGACTAGTACATCGGTACCTCCATCAACAACACCTCGGCATCGCTATCTGCCTTGATCTGAATTTTGTTAGTATCCCAAACTCCAAAGCCATCCCGCTTATTCAGCTTTTGATCATTGATCGTCACACTACCGGCAAGAACAAAAACATAAACACCGTTACCCGTTTGTTTGATTGTATAATCTGTCATAAAATCTTTTTTCAAATTCCCCAAATGAAACCACGCGTCTTGGTTGATCCATACTCCTTCATCCGTTTTAGATGGTGAAACAACTTGTTGCAGTTTGTTCACGCGATCTTCCGGTTTGAATGTAATCTGATCGTAACGTGGAGTAATGTTCCGCTCTTTGGGAAGCACCCAAATCTGTAAAAAATTTACTTTCGAATCTTTGTTCTTGTTGTACTCGCTGTGATAGATACCTGTACCCGCGCTCATGATCTGCACATCGTTTTGTTTTATTACGGCCACATTGCCCATGCTGTCCTTATGTTCCAAATCTCCCTGAAGGGGAATAGAGATTATCTCCATATTATCGTGCGGGTGAGTGCCGAAGCCCATGCCTCCATCAACAAAGTCGTCATTCAATACGCGCAACTTGCCGAAGTGTGTGCGAGTGGGATCATAATAATGGGCGAAGCTAAACGTGTGATTGGTATCGAGCCAGCCGTGATTTGCATGGCCGCGGGTAGTTGCTTTGTGCAAAACGATATTCATAGTTGTCGTGTTTTCGGTTGGTAAAATGGGTGAATATTAACAGTTCTATAGATGATGCCGAGTTGGCGAATAGTTCGTTGGCTAATCCAGCAAATCCCAAAAAACCAGCGGACGCGAAGGCTTTCTTGAAAATTTTTTACGATCCGTAAAACCCGATTTCAAACAAAAATATAGACAATAATTGTTTTTGCAACTGTGTTGAAGAGCTAGTTCCCTGTTGTGGCTAAACAAGAAAGTAAGAAGATCGTGCATCGTGTCAAAGTCGATCCAACCGAGCGCAAATTATTTAAGGGCATCTCTGCTGAACAAATGCGCTTAAGGGCTTACCAGATTAACTGAAAAATTGACAAACAGTGAGTTACTAAGGGTGTTCTCAAAAAAGTAAGGCTGATCGCCAAAGCCTCTAAAAAATTCTTTGTCATCGACATTGAAGCGGAAATTATAACGCATGCCCACTTGTAATGAAAGCCACAAAAAATCTTTGATCGATTGCTCGAACGTGAACCGAATTCTCAGTTCGCTTCTTCTGAGTTCCAAGTTATTTATTCCGCCAGCAAATTCGTTGCCTCTATTGCGGATGAGGTAGCTGTTGCCTTCCAGCTCATATCCAAAAAAACCCAAAGTGCGCGCACTAAATGTTCTTCTAAAGGCGGCTCTAGCAGGAAACAATGCTTCTACTCCCCACTTTCTACTCGGGAAAGTGTAGTTATAGAGCATAACCGGCAGGTAGTTGGTTTCGCCCACGCGGTAGGTTCTGGAAACACCGAATCCGTACATCAGCCGGTCGTGTTTTTTCCAACCATAAATCAAAGCGCCTGATATTTTTGCAGTGCTCACCGGCTGAAAATCGGAAAATGAATAATTGCCATTGACGTCAGCAGAACCATTTACAATCAAAAAATTCTTTTCGTTAAAAGGTTTGAATAAAGTAAAGTTGAGACCCATTGTTCTAAGCCCATAATTTTGCAACGACTGCGCAAGCGGATTGGTCAGCGCAGCCTGTTGAAAATTATAAAAATTCTCCCAATAGGTTGCACCAACGTTCAACAACAAATTGGTTTTTGAAATTACCGGTGCGTTGAAAGCTAATCGAAGCCCGTAGTTATTATGATTATTGACCGACTGGCTAGGTATTGAGGGCGTGCTACCAAAATCTGCCTGGTGGGAACCTTGAAAATCATACCCGATGGAAATAAGCTTGTTGGGGCTGAGATCGAAAACTTTTGATGTGCAAAAGCGCCTAGCGTCTCCGGCCAGCTCGGCCTCACCATACATGCTATAGTCTTCAACCGTATCTGCTTGTTGAGCGAAGCTGCTAATCGATAAGATGATGCCCAAGGTCAGTAACGCATTCTTCATCGGCTATTTTTTCTTTAGTTGAATTCGCTTCCAGACATCGGTACGCCCGAAAAGGGACACGCCTATGAAGCCTCTCACATCCAACGTATTTTCATCCGTCATTTTTATCGTGCAACTATACGTACTTCCATTTTCCGGATCGTAGATCGTTCCGTCTTCCCAAACTTTTTCACCTTTGAAAGAAAAGTCCCTCAACAATTTGTAACCCAGCAAAGGCACTGCGCGCAATTTCTCCTCGGAATTGTTCTTATCTGTTTTTGGCTTGCCTTCTTCGTTGTTCGGCTCTTTCAACCAGACAATTTTGCCAGAATATTTATCCGAAATTTTATCAATTTTTACCCTTGCCTTTCCACTGCCCGATTCCCAGACTCCCAATAAAGCGTCCGCTTCGGTTTGAGAAAAAGCTAAACTCGCGATAAGCGATAGAGCTATAAAAGCTACATAAACCTTATTTTTCATAAAAAAAGTGCGTTTGAGCAAATCTACTGAAAATAATAGTAACACTATTTAATAAGTTTTATTGGCAAATAAAAGGCGCGCTAGAATCGATCGTTTACCTTGCCTGCAATGAATACAAAGAACTTTCTTTTATAGGGAGACGAGACAGAACGACTACGTTTCAGAAGATTGCTGCCAGCCGATTATGAGCTATGGCTTCCTTTTTTCCAAGAACTCTTATGGACAAAATATCGGGCGATAAAACCACAAACCCCCGAGCAACTTTGTCAGCAGTGGATGGATAAAATTTTCCATCATTAGGCGAACAGCCTTGGCGGAA
>JBBSCN010000292.1:0-2886 GCA_038250265.1 Cytophagales bacterium
CGAGGATTCGGCCGAGTTCTACAAACCCGTAATCGAGTGGATCAATACATATGCCGGTGATGCTAACCCTGCAACCGAGTTTGCTTTCAAACTCGAGTATTTCAATACAGCGTCATCAAAATTAATTTTGGATGTCTTGTCTGCCCTGGAAGAAATCAAAGGGATAAAAGTCCTGTGGTACTTTCACGATGACGATGAAGACATGGAAGAAGCAGGTCAAGAGTTTTCAGAATTAGTTGAAATCTCCTTTGAATTCAAAACCTACTAACCCATCGAGATTGAGCTGTGAGAACGAAATTGTGGCTAACATAATTTTAGATTCTCAAATATTAATTCTCAAATGTCTGTTGAATGAGTGAGGAAATTTTAAAAGCGCTGACCCAACTTTTTGCCATCATTACCAAGCAGGATGGTGGTGTAACAGAAAATGAGCGCGAGTTTGTAATTACCTTTTTTAGAACCGAGCTAGACCAAGATTCGATCAAAGAATACTTGGAACTCTACGACAACATCTCTGGGTATACCAAGCTGAGGACCGCAGAAGATGACAAGAACAAACTGACGTCTGTAAGAGACTCCGTTAAGACACTTGGTATCTGCAAAAAAATTAACAAGACGCTTACTCAAAAACAAAAGGTAGTTGTTTTAATAAAGCTGTTGGAGTTAATCGGCTCCGACAAAAATTTTACTCCACAACGAATCGAAATCATCAATACCGTTTCGACCGTTTTTAACATTGATCAGAAAGAATATAACCTGGTAGAAAAATTTATTACTGCAGAGCAAATTGAAGAACTGAATTTTACTGACATTCTAGTGTTGAATGCAGGCCACGAAAAATCGACCGAGCTGCAAAAACATACCCATGGCCACATAACTGGCAATCTCATCTTCATGCGAGTGAATAGTGTGGACATGTACTTCACCAAATACCTGGGTGAGGAATCAAATATCCTCAACGGTTTTATTATGCAATCCAACCGTGTGTATTTATTCTCACACGGCAGCACGATAAAAACCCAAGCGGGCGATGCGCTATACTATAGCGATCTAGTCGGTCACTTCAATGAGGAAATCAAAACCACCAAGCTTTCGTTCAATGCCAATGTTGCAGAATTCAAGTTCCCAAATGGTGCCATCGGATTGCGTGATGTATTGATCGCAGAAGGGCCCGGAAAGCTAATTGGCATCATGGGCGCAAGTGGCGCTGGAAAAACTACACTGTTGCTCACGTTGGCCGGATTAGAAAAGCCATCTCAAGGAGAGATTTTGATCAATGGATTCGATATCCACCGTCAAAAAGATAAAATCCAAGGTGTCATCGGTTTTGTATCGCAAGATGATCTATTGATTGAGGAATTGACGGTTTACCAAAATCTTTACTATAACGCTAAACTGTGTTTTGCTAATTTCACCGAGAAACAATTGCACGATCGCGTGATGGAAACACTGGAGAACTTAGGCCTTGATCAACGAAAGGATTTGACCGTAGGCAGTATATTGGATAAAAAAATAAGTGGTGGGCAGCGGAAGCGGCTGAATATAGCTTTAGAACTAATACGTGAGCCTGCCATTCTATTTTTGGATGAACCTACATCAGGGCTGTCCTCCCGCGATTCGGAAAATGTAATTGACTTACTAAAAGAACTTTCGCTTAAAGGAAAATTAATTTTCGTGGTCATTCACCAACCCTCGTCCGACATCTACAAAATGTTTGACAAGATGGTGATCATGGATACAGGCGGCTATCCTGCTTATTATGGTAGCCCTGTGGAAGCGGTCAGTTACTTCAAAAAAGCGACTCATCAGGTAGATAGCAATCGGGGGCAGTGTGAAAGCTGTGGCAATGTAAACCCCGAGCAAATCTTTAATATCATCGAAGCCAAGGTGGTAGATGAATATGGACAACCTACTAGTAAACGAAAAGTAACGCCTCCTCAATGGCATGACAAATACAAAGAGCGGTTTAAAATCAACCGGATCGAAAATGTAAAAGAAGAGCCACCCAGCTCGCTGGACATACCCGGCAAACTGAAACAGACCGCGATTTTCACGACCCGCGATTTTCTTTCGAAGCTCAGCAATAAGCAATACTTGCTCATCAACTTACTGGAAGCCCCTCTGCTCGCAATCATCTTGGCGTTCATCATCAAATACAAAAGCGCCCCTGGAGGTAAGGAGTATATTTTTAGATTCAACGATAACTTCCCTGCCTACTTGTTGATGTCGATTATTGTGGCATTGTTTATGGGGTTAACGGTAAGTGCCGAAGAAATCATTCGAGACCGAAAAATATTGAAAAGGGAATCTTTCTTAAACCTCAGCTGGAACAGTTACTTAATTTCTAAACTAGCGATTCTCTTTTTATTGTCAGCGATTCAGACGCTGACCTATGTGGTCATCGGAAATTTGATTTTAGAAATCCATGGAATGAACATGGCATTTTGGTTCGTTCTCTTTACCACTTCGTGTTTCGCAAATGTTTTAGGCTTGAATATATCTTCGGCTTTTAATTCCGCTGTTACGGTTTACGTAATGATACCATTATTGCTCATTCCGCAAATGATTTTAAGCGGACTGCTCTTCAACTTTGATAAGTTGAACAGCCTAATTGCTACCAAGGGTAAAGTACCCATCGTGGCAGATGTAATGGCTTCGCGATGGGCCTATGAAGCAATGGCCACCTATCAATTTAAAAATAATGAATACGAAGCCACTTACTACAAGTACGAAAAAGAAGAGGCAAAGGCAGATTTTAAGGCGGCCTACATGACCGATGCGATCAAAAAGCGCAACCAGTTTTTGTTGGACAATCTGGGAACACAAAATGATTCGATTCAGAAGTTGATGGCCATTGATTTAAAAATCATTAAGGAAAATCTTGTC
>JBBSCN010000293.1:0-2811 GCA_038250265.1 Cytophagales bacterium
AATTGAAGTGCGGCCTTCGATGCCTAAGTAAATTATGGACATCTCTAAAAACCTTTCTTTTACTACCTCAACCCCTTTCCCCTTCTCCAAAAGAGAAGGGTAGGTTGTGTTTTTAGAGATGCCCTTATTTATTTATTTTTTTGCAGGCAGTTTCTCTTTCATTTTCTCGACATTCAAATACTTGCCATACCAATCCAAATACCGCGTTACTCTATCTTTTTGATAACTCGGCACGCTGATGCCATGGTGCTGCCCGGGATAAACGACAAACTGGGTGGGAACTCCCAAGGACTTAAGTGCCTGATACATCTGCTCGCTTCCTGCCGCGGGCACATTAAAATCTTTTTCGCCCACCATGTAAAGTGTTGGAGCTTTGATCTTCTCCACATTTAAAAACGGGTACGACACCTTCATCCATTTGTCCATATTTTTCCAAGGCACACCTAATTCATTTTCATATTGGGCGATGTATTGATCAGATCCATACAAAGACAGTTGTAAGGCACTTCCAGCCCCGCTGGCGGCTGCCTTGAAGCGCGAATCGGTCGCAGTCACGTAGTCAGTAAGTATTCCACCATAGCTCCATCCCCCAATGCCAAGTTTATCAGCATCCACTTTTCCAGTAGCAATCAAATAATCAACTGCCCCAATTAAATCCTTTACTTCATTGTTTCCCCAATCGGCAAAAATGGATCTGCTGTAAGCAAGCCCTCGTCCATTACTTCCCCGATAGTTGACTGTGGCCACAGCATACCCGTTGGCTGCAAAAATCTGGGGAATAAAATCGAACCCAAAATCGTCTTGAGAAGTAGGGCCACCGTGTATCCACAAAATCAGCGGAAGCTTCTTGTCTTTGGGTTGATTGACCGGCCAAAACAACAAGCTATTGACACTTGTGCCATCTTTGCTTTTAGAAGAAAAGCCTTCCACACTGGCAAGCGTCAAAGGCTTTAGAAAATCGTTATGAATATGAGTAAGCCTCCTAGGGACACCATTTTCAATGGCATAAATTTCATTGGGTGTTGTCGGATCAGTCGAAAGTGCCACCCAGTTATTATTCGAAGCTGGCTGCAAAGAGCCGTATATGCGATCGCCAGAAGTTATTTTCTTCATGTTCCCTGCTATATCGAACGAAGTAACATGAGCCCTTCGGTCATCCTCGACCACTGTATAGATCGATTTACTGTCAGCAGACCAACGTGGTGCAGACACATCGCGATCCAAAGTTGGATTTAGAATTTTGGGTGTGCCTCCTTCGGCTGCAATCAATGCCACTTGCGGCTGATCATAAATATCATATTCAGGAGTTTGAGATTTTAAGTAAGCAATGAATTTTCCGTCCGGACTCCATGCAGCGTTGCTATCTGAATCTTGCCAAGTAGTTAGCTGTTTCAAAGCAGCTCCTTTCTTCGCCTCCATCACCCACAAATCTGTGTTGCCATTACGATCAGGATCTATACTACGATTACTAACAAAAACCAATTTCTTGCTATCGGGCGACCAAATAGGATTGGCTTCATCGAAATCTCCCTTGGTAAGGGTATCTAGCTTTTTCGTTTCCAAATCAAAAACGTATAGATGGTTACGCTTGCGCTCCAAATATCCGCCTCCATCAGACTTAAAATGATACCGATCTATCATGATAGGCTTCGTGGATTTTTTTTTCTCTATTTCATCGCTTGACTCTTGGTCTTGAATAACTAACGCGATTTTTTTTGCATCTGGGCTCCAAGCGTATTCGGCAATGCTATATTTCAGTTCCGTCAATTTTTCGGCTTCGCCCCCACGCCTGTCCATCTTCCATATCTGCGATGATTTAGTCTCATAGCGAGATGAAAGGAAGGTTAAATATTTTCCATCGGGCGACCACCTCGGGCGGCTCTCCCCTTCCTTGCTAGTAGTGAGCTTTACTGATTCCGTTCCGTCCCAACTAATCATCCAAATATCTGAGTCCGATTTGTCTTTTGCTGAATCAGGCGTTGACAACACATACGCCACCCATTTTCCATCAGGCGAAACCTGAGGGTCGCTGATGGACTTAAGCCGATAGATGTCAGATGGATTAATAGGCCGTTGAGCGGGAGAAATCAACACAACAAACAAAAGGAGAACAAAAAGAGAATATCGCATAGGGTCAAGTATTTGGTCTGAAAGATAGGAATCAATGTGTTTTTAAGGCACTATTTTACACTAGCGGAAACGCATTGTGTCCACCAAGATTAGTTGGCAAGGCATTAAAATAAAAAAACCCTGGCAATTGCCAGGGTTCGATAAGTTTCAATTGATAGTTATTAAGCTACTACAAAACATCGGTTTAAGATGGCCCGATGTTCACTCCCATAGTTGGTGTAGCACCAATTTCTGAGCTCCTGAATTTCCTCGGCTATCAATACTTTGATTGCCTTTCTCAGCTCCTTTTCAAAGAGCCGTGCGTCAAAACTTACTCGGCTGAGTATTTTTTTGACATAATTGAGCATTTTCATTCGATCTGTTAAAAGTGCATAATACAATTTTGTTGTTAGAACGATGAAATCAACCCCAAGTTATAATAATCCGTATGATTACCGACCCTTTGGCTGATTCCGATTTGAAAGTACGAAACAGTTTTAATAACTAAAAAGAACTTTTTAATTTTGTGTTGCAACTTGTTGCGATGCTAATTGCAACGGTGAAATTTATGATGAGAAGTGGCTTTTTGATTTTTTGTTGGATTAACTTTTGTTTTGCTCAGGGTCAAAATGTGCAAATTGACCTTGGACCGGCCGAGATTGGCGAAAACCAGGCTTGGACCATCACCATTACGGTGAATAA
>JBBSCN010000294.1:0-2793 GCA_038250265.1 Cytophagales bacterium
CATCAATGGGATTGTATTCGATCAAGTTAACTTTAGAAGGGATGAGTTTGCAAAAGCGAAGCAATGCTTGGGCGTGTTCCTCGGAGTCGTTGATGTCTTTCCACACCACATATTCGTAAGTTACTTTACTTTTGGTTTTTTGATACCAGTATTTCAAGGCTTCACCCAATTCCGTCAACGAATTTGCATCGTTAATGGGCATAATAGAAGATCTGGTTTTGTCAATTGCCGAATGGAGTGAGACGGCCAAGTTGAACTTAACTTGATCATCTGCCATTTTCATGATCATTTTCGCAACCCCTACTGTGGAGACCGTAATTCTTCGCGAAGCCATTCCTAATCCTTTCTGGTTGGTAATTTTTTCGATCGCAGAAGTTACATTCGCATAGTTCAGCAGTGGTTCTCCCATTCCCATGAACACAATATTGGTAAGCGGTCTTCCGTAAAACAGTTCAGCCTGTTCTTTGATGGCCACCACTTGATCGTAGATTTCATCGGGGCTTAAGTTGCGTTGACGCTTGAGTCGTGCAGTGGCGCAAAACTTGCAGGCCAAACTACAGCCCACTTGAGAGGAAACACAAGCGGTTATTCTTTTTTCAGTGGGTATCAGTACGGACTCTACTACCATGCCATCGAAAAGGGTTACCGCATTTTTGATCGTGCCATCTGCGCTCCGCAGCATTTTGTCCACTTTGATGTGATTGATGACGAAGTACTTTTTCAGCATTTCGCGAGTTTCCAGTGAAAGATTCGTCATTTGTTCAAAGCTTTTGGCCGATTTAATCCAAAGCCAGTCATATGCTTGTTGCGCACGAAAGGGTTTGTCGCCTTGCGCTACGAAGAATTCTTTCAGTTCTTCTAACTTGAGTTTACGAATGTCGCGTTGGGCGATAGGTTCGGTCATGGAGAAAATTTCAGAATCTCAATTTGGTTGGCTGCGCGTTCGCAAAAATAACATTATATATTCGCTAAAAAATTCAAATGCCCTCAGTGCCTTCCATCACCCATTCCAGAGATAATGCCATCCATTTTTTCACTCAATTTGCGGCAGATTCTGCCAATGAGCTGGTGGGAAAAATCGTGGTCGACCTTTCGGCAGGCTCCGGTTATATCGCCAGTTTATTTGAAAAGGCCGGTGCTCAGGTGATGCCGTTTGATTTGTTTCCCGATCAGAATCAGTTCAGCGGAGCAAAAAGCCTCAAGATTGATTTGCAAAAGCCCTATCCCATAGGAGATTCGAGTGCTGACCTTGTCATTTTTTCAGAAACAATTGAGCATTTGCCCAACCAACTTTTTTTGTTCCAACAGGTGGCCCGCATTTTGAAACCATCCGGGCGTCTGATCTTAACAACTCCCAACACCTCTTCGCTTCGCAGCCGATTTGCCCAGTTTATGATGGAAAGTGAACATTATTCGTATCCCGCACCCAACGAATTGGACGCTTTTGTGCAATGGCCAAATGGTGACAGCTATTTTGGAAAACTGTTTTTGAGCGGCATACTTAGATTGCGTACGCTCGCTGCGTTAAATAACCTTCAGCTAAAAAAAATCCATAAAAGCCAAGCTAGTTCTACATCTATTTTTTTGTTGATTCTTTATCCATTGATTATTTTCTTTAATAGAAAAATCAGGTCGAAGCAAATCAGAGGCACGCCAGAAGGTCGTAAAATATTTAACGAAATATATTCAGTCAACACCTCCTTAAAAGTGCTCATCGGAAAGCACTTGATTATCGAGTTTGAAAAGAAATGATTATTTCACCCGAGTGAAGGTTTTCGATTCACACTCTTTGGAAACATCGTGTATTTTTAGCGTAAGCTCACCCACCTCGGCAATAATAAAGCGCTGCGTTATCATTCCTGATTTTTTGTCGAGAAGCTGAAGTTCATTACCCTTTACCGAATAAGTAAATGAGTTCAATCCTATTCCTTTCTTTTTTCCTTGTGAGAAAATCCCCTCTTCTCCAGTTCCCTTTTTATCAAATCGGATGATTTTGGCGACAGCCTGTTTTGAATCTCCGCCCATCGATTGCTCCAACTCTTTTTCAGTATCGCTTTTTTCAAATTGTGATTGAAAGCAGGTCTTGCTCTCTGTGAGTTGCCAAGTTCCGATAAGCTCTTGTGCCTTTGCCGCCAGCGCACTTAAACTAAGAACAACGAAAAAGATTGTTTTCATAAAAAATTGATTTAGATACTCAACAAATTTAACCTAATTTATGCTTTCAATTTTTTTAGGGATGAGAGCCTTTATTTGCCTTATTGTCGTCTTCGCGATTTTTTCTTGTCAACCGCCCATCAAAGAGGACGAGCATTTTCTGATGAACCTAATAAAGAACGAACCGGAAAATTTTCAATACATCATTAACCATGCCGAGCCGCTAGAAGTTCAAATCATCTACACCCAGATCAACCGTGATTCAATAAACAGGCCAAACTTTAAATCCTTCTATTTTAATGTTGACTCAACGAATTATTTTTACCCGGCCAGTACGGTAAAACTTCCTCAAGTACTGCTGGCATTGGAGAAAATAAATGAGTTGAAAGCTCAAGGAATCAAAATCGACAAGTTCACGCCCATTTATCACGATAGCTTATACCGAGGACAAGAATCTGTAAAATGGGACGCCACCGCAGTTGATAAATTGCCTACCATCGCACATTACGCGAAAAAGATTTTAGTGGTGAGTGACAATGACGCGTTCAACCGATTGTACGAATTTCTTGGACAACAGGCTACGAATGAGAAATTGAAAAGCAAAGGCTACAACGTTCGGTTTTTACATCGATTGGAGCG
>JBBSCN010000295.1:0-2667 GCA_038250265.1 Cytophagales bacterium
ACCTTTTTTGTCCGAAAAAGAAGAATTAGCCCCCGCCATCAAAATCAGCCGGCCTCCATCGCTAATCCAGCGCTCAATCATCGATAATGTACCCTCGTCAAGTAATTTGTAATTGCCATCTGGTATGATGAAGACATCGTAGTTCCATAAATCGACATTCTTGAAATAATCTGTTCCGATGATCGAAACAGGATAGTGGATTTGCTGCTCAAAAAAGTGCCACACTTGCCCGTGATCTAGTGAGGAAGTTTGATCGCCCCCCAACAGTGCCACGCGGGGTGTTTTCATATAGCTTAATTCGGAGGAGCCAAAGTCAGCACCCTTTTCTACAAACCCTGTGGAAGCGGTATTGGTCTTTCGGTTGAATTGCTTGGCCGTAGATTGTACCATGTTATCAAAATCAACAATGCCTTCATTGCTTCTCCGCGTAATCACCAAGGTTCCGGGTTCAAAATTAATTCCGCCCGAGGTAAATGCCTTCATTGCCTTGCGCACTTTTACACCCTTCTTCATCATTGCTGCCAGAAATTCTACATCGTTCAAACTTTGGTAGGTAAATAAGTATGCGTATGGTTTGTTGGAAATAACCTCGGAGGCAATTGCCTTGGGTTGGTAGGGCTTTGCCACATTGATTCTTTCGTTTAGTGCAAAGGCTTTCAAATCATAAGCATACATCAAATTCCAAGCAGTGATGTCGTAAGTAAGTGAGTCGGTAAGTTTAGTAGTCGGTTCAAATATAGTAGTCACGAATCTGCCCTTGGGCTGATGTGTGTTGATGACAATATCATTAGCAGTAACATTTAAATTTGAAATGGACTGACTTTGGTAATCAAACCCGCGCGAAGGTTTTCCAGCAGCAGGGTGACCATACTGAATGTTGTGCAAGCTTAACCAACTGGTGATCTTATTGATCTTATCTTGATTGTTTTCGGCTTTGATCACATACGTTTTGTAAGATGCCCCAGGCGCATTCAAATTATCTTTAAAGAATTTTTCAAACTCATCGACTAACTTGTTTGCGTTTTGTGACGACACCTCGATGGTAGACATGCCCGTAGTATAATGCTGTGTTAAGCGATCTTTCAGCGTAAGCGGATCGCCTTCCTTAGTGGTAACCACAAGCCCTGCGCCAATGCCACCCTTTTCGTAGGTCATGCCAATGGCTCCACTGTAGGTTGGATACGTATCGCCATAGCTGGGATAATACAAATCAAACCGCTCTTTGGTAAAATACAGCCAACCTTGTTCGTCAAAATATTTTGCGTTGTTTTTTCCAATGGTGGTTTGAAATTCGCGTTGCCAATTGCTGATCACCTCGTGAAAAGGTTCTGCCGCGGGCGCAAAATAATAGGGCGAGTTATATCCTTGTTCGTGAAAATCGACATGCACGTGGGGCATCCATTGGTTGTAAAGCTTTATTCTCGCTTGCGATTCAATCTGCGTTTGCCACGCCCAATCCCGGTTGAGGTCAAACAAATAATGATTGGCTCTTCCGCGCGGCCAAGGCTCGGCATGTTCGCGGGTTTGTGGGTCGCTGTTGGCAGGCAAGTTTCCGTACTGATTGAAAAAATTTGCATACCGATCCCTTCCATCTGGATTGAGGCACGGATCTATAATTATGACAGTATTTTTCAACCACTCTTTTGTTCTGACGTTGCCCGGGTCGACCAATTCATAAAGGGTTTTCATGGACGCCTCCATCGAGTTGGCCTCGTTGCCGTGTACATTATAACTCAGCCAGACAATGGCAACTTTGGTAGTGGGCGTTCCATCAACCAAACCGCTTCTCTTCAAATTATCCAATCGAATTTGTTCAATGTTTTTGAAGTTATCGGGTGAGGCAATGATTGCATAAATCAACGGACGGTGCTCATACGTCTCACCGTATTGTTGAACAACTACACTGCTGGCGGCTTCATCTACATGCTTGAAATAATCTACCATTTGGTGATGGCGAGAGAATCGATCGCCTAATTCATAACCCAAAAACTCGGCCGGGCTTTGAAGCTTCGGCTGCGCGAAAGTGTGGGAACCAAAAAGGCAGAATGCGGAAAGTAGAAAGTAATAAATGGAAAGTTTTTTCATATTGGTTTTAAACAATCAAGGGCACCGATAAAAATCCCAGCAAGTTATTGATAAATTTTGTTTCTTAGAAAAAGGGCGAAATACATGAAGAACAAATTGCACGGATTATTTGATGAACAATACCGGCTAGATAAAATCCGCAAGCAGAGTGATCGGTTGGTAAAACTCCAACGGCATATTGTTTTTGAAATATTCCGCGAGCCGTTGGAATCACATGTTGAATTCGGTAAAGATCGTAGTCAGGGCGGCTGGCCATCGTTTGACTATTTGATGATGTTCAAGATATTGATCCTTCAACGCTATTACAAGCTGAGTGATGACAGCAACGAGTATGCTATTTTGGATCGCTTGACGTTCATGCGTTTTTTGGGATTGACCATTCCTGATGCGAAAACGATCTGGAATTTTATATTCGAGAGAAAGTTGTTGGTAAAACAAGTAGAGCCGATTGCATTCACATCGTCCTAGCAACAATTCATAAGGTAGACATTCTAGTAAGCTGGAACTTTAAGCACATTGTAAACACTAATAGAATTAGAGGCTATAATTTTGTAAACTTGAGACTCGGACATCAAACTTTAG
>JBBSCN010000296.1:0-2658 GCA_038250265.1 Cytophagales bacterium
CGCACATTACGCGAAAAAGATTTTAGTGGTGAGTGACAATGACGCGTTCAACCGATTGTACGAATTTCTTGGACAACAGGCTACGAATGAGAAATTGAAAAGCAAAGGCTACAACGTTCGGTTTTTACATCGATTGGAGCGCCCCTTATCTCCTGACCAAAACAGGCATACTGAAGGCATTCGATTTGTAAAAAATGACACGGTATTGTTTAAGCAAGATATGCTAGTGAACGAGGATTCCATCAGGCCTTTAAGAAACGTGTTCAAAGGAACAGGCTACATTAAAAGGGATTTGCTCGTCCATCAACCTTTTGATTTCACCTACAAAAATTTTTACCCGCTGGTTGAACAACAGGAAATTTTGAAATCAATTATTTTTCCAGATGTGATTGATTCTAAAAGGCGATTTAATTTGTCCGAAGATGACAGGAGGTTTGTTTTGCAATACATGTCACAGTTATCAACGGAGACACTTTCCCCACCTTACAAAAAGGATACGGCACTTTACGATGCCTATTGCAAGTTTCTTATGTATGGGGAAGACAGACAACCTATCCCAAAAAACATTCGCATTTTTAACAAAGTAGGTGATGCCTATGGCTATTTGATTGATAATGCGTACATCGTTGATTTTGAAAATGGGATTGAGTTTATGCTGTCAGCAGTTATCAACACTAATACTGACGGAATTTACAACGATGGCAAGTATGAATATAAAACTATTGGCTACCCATTTATGAAAAACCTCGGCCAGACCATTTACACGTACGAATTAGGAAGGAAAAGGAAATTCAAGCCCGATTTGAACGAGTTTGTTTTGAAGTATGATAGTTCAATAGTTAATTTGAAAAATTGATTTGAGAATGAGCCGGACCAAATTTTCAAATTAACGAGTCAACGAATTTTCAAATTGATTTTATGCAAAAGACAAACGCAATTATTATCACGGCAGGGCATCTCGATTCATCCAATGGCAAAACCGCCCACGGCCTAATCCGGGGAACCGAGAGATTTAATATTGTTGGGGTGATTGACGATAAATATCCAGGCAGGGATGCGGGCGAAATTTTGGACGGAAAGAAACGCACTATTCCCATCTACGCTTCCATTGATGATTTTGCTAAGAATGGTAACGAGAAAGCCGTGTACGGAATCATTGGTGTAGCAACCAAGGGTGGCATGATACCTGATTCCCTCCGCGCAATTTTGAAAGATGCGTTGGTGCATGGCTATGGATTGATCAACGGACTTCACGAGTATGTTTCTGAAATTACCGAGCTGGCTGATTTTGCTAAGTCGCGCGGGCTAGACATCATTGACGTGCGCAAGCCGAAAAAATTTAAAGACCTGCATTTTTGGTCGGGTAAAATAAAGTCAGTTCACTGCCCAAAAATCGCGGTCTTGGGTACCGATTGCGCCCTTGGTAAGCGAACCACCGCTCGTTTTTTAGTGGAGGCCATGCGCGAGGCGGGCTACAGAGCCGAAATGATTTATACGGGTCAAACGGGATGGATGCAAGGCGCAAAATATGGTTTTGTGTTCGATAGCACATTGAACGATTTTATCTCAGGTGAGATGGAGCATGCCATAGTTCAGTGTTGGGAAGAAGCAAAGCCCGACATTATTTTTATTGAGGGCCAATCTTCCCTTCGCAACCCAAGCGGCCCGGCTGGGGCAGAGTGGATTGTATCGGCTGACGCCAATGCGGCAGTACTGCAACATAATCCTACAAGGAAAAAATATAAAGGATTGGAAGATTACCCGGCTAATATTGCAGACTTAAAAGACGAAATCGATTTAATAAAAATTTATGGAGCGCCCACGGTGGCCATTACCGTCAACACGCACAAGATGGCAGAGGCAGATGCACGAAGCTATGCGGCTATTAAAGAAAAAGAGTTGGGTATTCCAGTGATACTTCCTTTGGAAGATAGCGTGCAGCGGCTGGTGCCAATTTTTAAAGATATGATTGAGAAATCGATCGCGCAGGTCTAAGAAATTTGTAACTTTATTGCATAGATGGTTAATTTAGAAGAAATACTAAAACTGAATGTGTAGGAAAGGAGCGCGATTATTGAAGCCATTTGGGATAGCTTGGAAGATGAGAATTTGTTGACGAAAGAGAAGGAAGAAGAGCTTGATCGGAGAATCAAAAGGTATGAGTGTGGCGAGGGCGAGTCTTACACTTGGGAAGAAATAAAAGACCGACTAGAGTTCAAATTAAACCGTTAAATCTATGGTTGATGTAAAAGAGATATTGCAGTTAAGCATGGAAGAGAAAATCCAGATAGTTGATTCTATTTGGGATAGTATCGAATTAGAACAAAATGATACAAAAATTCCCTTACCAGAATGGCAGGTGGAGGAGATAAACAGACGCTTAGAAGATTTTGAATTAGGGAAATCAAAAAGCTATACTTGGGAGGAAGTAAAAGCGTATGCCAAGGAGGGTCTTTGATGTTTACAGTTAGTTATTCTGACAAAGCAAAAGAGGATATTCGTGAAATTGTGCTTTGATACAATTCGCAAAAAGTCGGTCTAGAAAGTGATTTTCTTTCAAGCCTAGAAGTAGCAATCAAAAGAATTAATGTTAATCCCTATACGTACCAGATTTACTTCCGGCACATACGGGCCATTATTCTTAGGCGATTTCCTTAC
>JBBSCN010000297.1:0-2631 GCA_038250265.1 Cytophagales bacterium
CTGCATTCTCGAATCCTTCGATACCAAAACCATACTGTTCTTTATCGCCTGCCAAATGATCATTCGATCAAAAACATCTTTATGCAATCTCTCCAGCTTGTAAAATCCAGTCGCTTCCGTTGGGGAGAATGGCAATAGGTTGAATCCAATCTTTTCTCCTTCCTGCCAAATATCTGCTGGATTAAACCCATTTCACTCCAGTTTGCCGAGCTGATATTTGATGGATATCTCCCACAAGAAAATGTTATTAACGTAAATTGACTTGGCCGCTACAATTTCGTGCGCAGTATCAGTTAACTTCTCATCGTTAGTAAGTGCCCAGATCAATACGTGAGTATCTATGAGGTATTTCAATTAACAGATCATTTTAAATATCCATCAAATCCGTCTCAGACATTTCCCAGTCAGCGTGAATTTTCACCTTTCCTGTTGCCTTTAAACCGCCCAATTTTCTCCTTTTTACCTTTGCTTCCAAAAATGGCAACACCCTAAATATTTTCTTTCTCTTTCGTCCATGGGTAACAATAAATTCCTCTCCCTTTTGTATTTTTTCCGCGATTGCCGAAAGGTTTGTTTTGAACTCTGCGATGGTAACTGTTTTCATCTATCAAAAGTAGCATAAAGTTGTCAAGTCTTCGTTTTCACTTTTGCCCAGTCCTTAAACTGCCAGTGGACGATCGCTGTTGTCAAGTGATTTCCCTTTGTATCATGTATCTTAACTTCACAAGGTACTAAGACCGATTCTTGGGTTTTCAACGGATGGATGACTTTTTCCTCGAGCCATTCTTTCGATATAATAAATTCGGCTGTCGCATCCATTTTTCCTTGGAACAAGTAGTTTACTTCTAGGCGTTGGAGAATCATTCTATACTTTTTCATGTCCAAGCTACTCAGCAAAAGAAATCCAGTCGCAAACTCTGATATCGTGGCCAATCCGCAGGCATGCAAACCTTTGATGTGATTGAAATTTCTTCGCTTGTAGGGCATCAATGTTTTGAGTCGGTAATCACCCAATTCTACGATGCGAAAGCCGTGCGGCTTATTGAATGGCACCATTCGGTAAAGTCCCCAATTCAATAGTTTCAAGTAAAAAGAAGAATGTTTTGCTTTTTGCAGTATTTTGGCGGTGTCAAGCATAAATTGAATTTCGATTTATGAATGACGAGTTACGATTTTAATTTTAAATCAGCGAATATTTTCAATCCAATAAACATATTTCCTGAAGAAATTACCGATCACTTGAGCAGTAACTGATTCGAGAAGTTTACTATTATTCCTATCTTGACACCTGATAAAACCTGTTAAATGACGGAAACCAAACGGCCTACACTTCTTCACGCCTTCATTCCTATTTTTATTCTGATCATTTTATTGGCCATCAATGTTTTCGTTTTTGGATCGGGGGCTACAGATGGGCCTAATCAGATTGCGCTCATCTTGGCAGCTTCCGTGGCAGGAATCATTTCTTGGCGACTTGGCAATTCGTGGGAAGCCATCGAAATCAGTATCGTCAAAAGCATTAGCTCGGCTATGGGCGCCATGCTCATTTTACTAATTATTGGTTCACTTTCTGGTGCTTGGTTGTTGAGTGGCATTGTTCCTGCTATGATCTACTACGGGCTGAAAATCTTAAACCCAACGATATTCTTATTTGCTGCCTGTATTGTGTGCGCCATTGTGGCGTTGGCTACAGGAAGTTCATGGTCAACCATTGCGACTGTTGGGATTGCGTTGTTGGGTATTGGCAAAACGCTCGGCATCCATGAAGGCGTAGTAGCAGGGGCACTCATTTCTGGTGCTTACTTTGGAGATAAGATGTCTCCTTTGTCGGACACTACCAATCTCGCTCCCGCTATGGCAGGAACCAATCTATTCACACACATTAAATACATGGTCATTACTACCGTACCCACGTTTATCATCACGTTAATCATCTTTTTTGTTTGGGGATTTACCCTCGATTCGTACGGGAGTGCCAACACCGAGGCCGTATTGAGTTCCATTGACAAAGCGTTTGACTTAAATCCAATTCTGTTCTTAGTGCCGGCACTCGTGCTGTTTATGATTGTGCGCAGGGTGCCTGCTTTGCCTGCGTTATTGGTGGGTACTTTGTTGGGCGGAGTTTTTGCCGTTATCTTTCAACCGCAGATTATTGCTCAGATTTCTGGGATCACGGATAATCCAGTCAAGTCAGCTTTTGTGGCGGTCATGAAATCTTTTGCCGTTTCCATCAACATCCAAACCGACAATGCCATGATCAGCGAACTACTTTCTTCTGGTGGAATGGCGGGGATGCTCAACACCATTTGGTTGATCTTAGCAGCCATGATTTTTGGCGGGGTTATGGAATCATGCGGATTGCTCAAGCGTATCGTGGAAGAAATCATCAAGTGGGCACACTCTACGGGCTCTCTGGTGGCATCCACTGCGGTGACAAGTATTTTCTTCAACATTACCGCTGGCGATCAATACATGGCCATTGCCGTGCCTGGAAGAATGTTTGCGGAGACCTATCGCAAACGCGGATACAAACCCGAACTTTTAAGCAGAACCCTAGAGGATGCAGGAACGGTAACTTCGGTGTTGGTTCCGTGGAATACCTGCGGTGCGACACAATCAAAAGTCTTGGGC
>JBBSCN010000298.1:0-2600 GCA_038250265.1 Cytophagales bacterium
CACTGCGTCTCCCGTTGCGTAAACAGGCGCACCGTGTGGTGCGGTGAAGTCAAGCCCATTGTGTGGGCGCGAATAACCTAAAATCGGATGCATTCGCATTCCAAAAATAGTATGAAGTTGCTTTAAGTCTTTGTTATTGATTGGTTGAATAGCGGGGCGTGAGGCCCACATTCTTTCTTTCTTTTGCAACTGATCCTTAAGTTGTTCCATGGACTGAGTTTGAATATCCAGCCGGTTCTTAATTTTCTCTATCTTTTCGTAGGCAGCTTTTATCATCGCGTAAGTGATGAACGAGCTTTCCCTAGGCCTACCACCTACACCCGCTTCGCGCTGCGAAGGAGACAAGGGATCCAAATCCAAGATGATGCGGTAATTCTGGTCATCATTTTTCTCTAAGGCGGCTAGTTGTTGTGAGCTTCTGCCCAATTGCTTCGAAAGGATTTGCCACTCAGCCTTCAAGTACGCATTTCGATCTTGTTCAATGGTTTCGTCCAAAAAAGGATACTTGAAATGGAAATAAATACTTCCCGCCAACGCGATAACAAAAGCAACACCTAAAAAGCGCGATGCCATCTGGCCAAATATCTTTGGGGTAACGATGATGGGCTCGTACTTGCAAGTTTCTGGATTATATGTGTAGCTGATTTTTGCCATCAATCCAACGATTGGTTTTGTTTTGTGCTGGCTTCTACCAACGCATTGTATTGTGTGCTTGTGAGACCGGCCACCATGTAATGCACGGGATTCACATTGACCCCGTTGCGAATTACTTCGTAATGAAGGTGCGGGGCGATTGAGCCGCCACTCGATCCAATCGATCCGATTACTTGGCCTTTATTTACCTTTTGCCCCCATCGGACTTTTAATTCTGCGAGGTGTGCATATCGAGTGATAATGCCATTTCCGTGATCGATCTCTATATAATTGCCAAAGCCCGCAATTTGGTTGCTGGTGTTGGCTAGTAAGACGATGCCTGGTGCAGTGGCCACTACCGCGGTACCACTTGGTAAAGAAATATCCACCCCATCATGTTGGTAAATGCCTTTGTGAAAAGGATTGATCCGTTTTCCAAATCCGGAAACAAGTTTGTCTACCTCCATCTTCTCTACGGGAGAGAGGGTAGGTAAGCTTCTTAGCCGATTTAAATCCCTTTTTTCTATATGAATGTTTTTGCCCCAAGCAGCATCTCTAGCAATTGCCTTTTTGATGATTTCCGATGAAGCGCTGCGAGTGGATGCTTCCCATTGACCAAAAATCTCTGGTTCGGCAGTTAATATTTCTTCTTTTTTCTCTACGTTCCCAACCTCCTTTTCTATCACTTTGGTTTCAAAAAGGCGTTCGTACAGTTTTTGGTCTTCGCTATTCAGCTGGCTAATCCGCTCGTTTGATTCAAATAAACTAGCGGTAAGAATGACCTTATGACTTTCAAGAGCCTCATTTTCAGCTCGAAGGGATTTTTCTAAGGGAGTGTCAATCACAAAGTTTTGAAGCGTAACCAAGCCTACGAAAAACAGGGTAGCAAAAATCAAATAGCCAAATCCTCGAAAGGCTAAGCCAACGATAGAAACGCCCGTGCGCTCATACCGAAGTGTCCTCTGGTTGTACTTGAATTTAGTGCCTGTCATGTGCCAACTTTAGCCCAATTACTTTTATAATGCCCTCAATGGGTTAATTTTGTGCCTTTGTAACCCCGTGAACTCATAAAAATAGGGAAATACTTTTCCCCACCAAAAGCTTAATTCGACCAAATGCATATGACATCGGCCATTGTCCGCCAAAAGTTCCTCGATTTCTTTGAAAGTAAAGGCCATAAAATCGTTCCTTCTGCCCCTTTAGTGCTCAAAAACGACCCTTCCTTGCTGTTTACCAACTCGGGGATGGTGCAGTTCAAAGATAATTTCTTAGGCAACTCCGTTCCGACCCATAAACGGGTAGCCGACACCCAAAAATGCCTTCGCGTAAGCGGTAAACACAACGACTTGGAGGATGTAGGGCTGGACACCTACCACCACACCATGTTTGAGATGCTCGGCAACTGGAGTTTTGGAGATTACTTTAAGAAAGAGGCGATCAGTTGGGCGTGGGAGCTTTTGACAGAAGTCTATCAACTGCCGAAAGAGAGATTATATGTTACGGTTTTTGGTGGCGATGCAAAAGACAATCTTCCGGTAGATGAAGAGGCAAAAACTTTGTGGAAGACTTTTGTACCTGAAGAGCGAATCATTCACGGAAGTAAGAAAGACAATTTCTGGGAGATGGGCGAGAGCGGCCCCTGCGGTCCGTGTTCTGAAATTCATATAGATCTAAGATCGGTAGAAGAGATTGGCAAGAAGGCAGGAAAAGACTTGGTCAATAGCGATCATCCGCAAGTAGTCGAGATATGGAACCTAGTGTTTATTCAATTCAATCGTCTTGCTTCAGGCGCCTTAGAACCGTTGCCAGACAAACATGTGGATACGGGCATGGGCTTCGAGCGGTTGTGCATGGCTATACAAGGCAAGACTTCGAATTATGATACCGATGTGTTCATGCCGCTGATTAACTCAATTGAATTTTCATGTAGAAAGAAATATGGTCAAAACACAAAATGGGATATTGCC
>JBBSCN010000299.1:0-2547 GCA_038250265.1 Cytophagales bacterium
TACCGCAGAATTGATGGACTTGTGGTTTGCAAGCATGTTTTGACCGGGGTAGCTTTTGTTCAGTTCGTTTTGCAGTTCGCGCGAAAGTTTGGCCTGCCGCTCTAATGATTTCTTTTTAAACTCTTCAAATTCTTGGCTGAGTAAACTGGCAAATTCAATTTTCTCCCTTGCAGAATAAGAGAGCAACTTTAGCTTTCCTAATATCAATACAATGATTACTACTAAACTCACCATAACTACAAGAGCCCAGGTGATAAAAGACGTCTTCGAAAAATTGATACCTAAAAAAGTAATATGCATACTATCAAACGTGATTCCTTCAATAGAGCTTTGAAGCTGTGCGATGGCGGCTTGTTCTTTGGCCAAATCGGCTTGCAGTTGTGCGATGGAGGCATTTCTCTTTGCAGCTAAAATCTTTTGGGTTTTGATGGAATCCAAAACCGCTCTCCATACACCATCCAAGGTTACTTCTTTGATTACTTTATAATCTTGAAAAGTCTGAGAGGTAGCCTTCATAGAGGCAAACTTTTCTTGCAAGGATGTTTCCGTCCTTGTTGTTGCATCTTGAGCGGATGAAAAACCAACTGTACAGAGAATAATAATGATCGCTAAGTATTTCATATCCGTTATTTTATTTGCTAAACTATCAACTAACCGATAACTTGAACCATGAAAGGAGATGAGTTTACAAAACCCTCGACCAATGAATGTTTTGTGGCGTTGAGCTTGGTTGAACTTGAAATTTCTGTAAAATGAGCGGCCCTTCAACAGACGATAGAAATTATTTGGCGGCTGGGGATATGAATTTATTATTGCCGATGGTACCTTAAACTTCGGCACCGAATGGGTCACATAGTTATTCTATCGAGCCAACCTGTTTTCAACTACTTTTTACCTTACTGCAAAATACCAGGTTGTTGTTAACCCAGAGTTCAATCAAGATCGGGAATCCGGACACGTGTTTGGAGTGCGTGCCCACATTGAATTTTAATAGCTAGCGCTCTAATTTAACCTTCACTGCATTAGGCCCCTTATGCCCCATCTCTACCTCAAAAGTAACTTTGTTGTTGTCTTTGATCGGATCCAATAAGCCATTCATGTGCACAAACACGCTTTCTTGGGTTTCGGAGTCCTTTATAAATCCGTATCCTTTTGAGTCGTTGAAGAAAGTAACAGTACCTTTTCTGACGGTATCTTGAACCACATCTACTCGCTTAGGAACCCCAATCTGTATATCTTCTGCTTTGATGGTAGATGGCCGCTTAATTCCACTGGGTGGTGTAGAGGATAGATTGCCGTTTTCATCTACATAGGCGATCATATCATCAAACGTAACTCCTTCTTTCGCATTGGCTTTTCGCTCTTCCTTCTTTTGCTCTTTGTCCTGACGCTTTTTCAAACGCTTCTTCTCCATTTCCTTCTTGTTCCAGGTGTCTTGCGATTTAGCCATAGTTACGTTGATTGGTGGTTTTAGTGGTTTTTTGCTGTCCGGCCTTACTAAGGGGAACAAATTTGTTTGCAAGGTACGGTTATGACGAGAAAACTCAATGTTTTCCCGCTAAATTAGATAGGCTTATTTTTTGGCATGGCGTTACCAAACTAAATATTCGACTTCATTTATCACTTTTTTTTCTTTTTGGATGGTTTGCCACAGATCATAACTGGATTGTAAGTTTATCCAATACTGCGGGGTCGTCTTGAAGGCCTTTGATAGCTTCACGGCCATAAGGGTAGAGAGTCCAGCCCTGCCATTCACTATCGAGGATAGGTTGGCCCTGGTGATAAACAGTTTTTTTGCACCCTCGGAAATGCTTATCCCAAGACGTTCAAAATAGAATTCATGCAAAATCGCTCCAGGGTGGTGTGGACTGTGCTGAATAAATCTTTTCATTTTAATGAGTGTCTAAGTAATTCAAATTTGTTGCTTTACCGTTGCTGAATTCAAAGATGATCCTGTAGTCACCAGAAACATCTATCGACCAGTAGCCATTATAAGGCGGTGCCTTTAATGCATGCAGCCGAAAAAGAGGTATTCTTAATCCCTTGATATGATCTGCTGCATCTAATGCACTATGCCCTTGTTTGTGTTCTTCACCGAAACAATCTCCAATTCTACTTCTTCTTATCAATAATCCCTTTCATCGATTTGTTCATCAGCACGGGATTAATGGCATCAATGCCGGTTTTCAAAGTGGCTTCCAACTTTGTAAGGTGGCCGTCCAACTCTTTGGAGAGTTCATCAAAAACTTTGTACGAACCAGCCGTGGGTTTAGCATCGCCTGTTTCTAAACTGCGCCTTACGGCAGAAAGGCGGTTGCCCAATTTGATTGGGAAATTCAACGGGTCTTGACCACTTCTGTTTTTTGTTTGATACAAGTCTTCTTCGATCAGGGTGATCTTAGCCATCAATTCTTTCGCGGAAGCGGAAAACGTTGGATCGTTTACTTCTTTCGCCCGCTCTTCAATTTGCTTGCGAATGTCGCGGATGCGAATGACGGCTTCGTTGGCAGCTGATTCTCGGTCGCGAATTTTTGAAGCGAGATCAAA
>JBBSCN010000300.1:0-2532 GCA_038250265.1 Cytophagales bacterium
AGAGTGGGTTTAAGTTGGGGCATAGAGAGTGATGTCTCTGCCAATTTAGCTCAAAGAGAGGCAATGAAAGTAATGAGTTGGAACGGTACCAATTGGACAAATAATGGCGGCATAAATTTCTCTGTTGGCCATATCCAAACTAGAGGAACGTTTCAATCCGTATCCTTTCTCTCATTTAGCGAAAATATTGTTACCCTTGGATCGACCGAAACAGCCAATCCTTTGCCGGTTACGCTGGTTAGTTTCACTGGCAAACTGGACGGATCCGTTGCTAGCTTAACTTGGAAAACAGCTTCAGAAATAAATAATGATTATTTTGAAGTGCAACGCTCTTCTGATGGATTTGAATTTGTCGCTATCGGTAAAGTGAAAGGAAAAGGTACTACCAATATCGCCACCGAATATTTTCTGGAAGACCGCAATCTTTCAAGTGGAAAAAATTACTATCGGTTAAAGCAATTTGATTTTGATGGAAAATCAAGTTACAGTAGTGTAATTGTTTTGGATTACGATGGCTCTACTCCGCTGGGAGTTTTCCTTTATCCAAATCCTACTATCTCGCAAGACATCAATGCAGAGTTAGTAAATGCCTCTAACGAAGTAGTAGCAATCAGGATCATCGATATGGCTGGAAGAGTGCCTTTTCAATCAACCGTGCAAGGGGAGTCAAAAACAATTCAACTAAAAACAGATGACCTGAAGCCCGGCCTGTATGTCGTTGAAGTAACTCAAGGCAATCAGCGCGTGATTAGACGATTGATAATTAAGGAATAAGTTTTTCTTGGGCGAGATTTGCTCGCCCAAGAATTTTTATGTGTTGCTAAGAATTAGAACCCCTCGCCATCTCCCAGCCGATAATGCTTTTTTTGCGCGTGGAACTCCATCGGTATTCTCCTAAAATTCCATCTTTGCGAATAACGCGATGACAGGGGATTAAATACGCAATGTGATTAGAGCCAATAGCTGAGCCAACGGCCTGCATGGCTTTGGGGTTTTGAATTTTTGTGGCAACATTTTGATAGCTAGTCACTCCTCCAAGGGGTACTCTCAATAGTGCCTCCCAAACTTTTACCTGAAAATTGGTTCCCTTCACAAATACGTGCAGCTTTTTGTCCAGCTTTCGTTCGCCAAAAACTGGACCCACAAATCCGCTCGTCAGTTCTTGATTTTGATGAAAGACCGAATTATGCCAGTGTTCCTTCATCTTATCCAGTTCAAACTTGGGATCTTCGTCTGTTGTAATAAAGGATAGCCAGCAAATGCCACGATCAGTTACCCCGACCAATACTTCCCCGAATGGTGTATTGTGGAAGCCGTACTCAATACGAATACCGGCTCCGTGCAATTTGTATTCTTGCGGTGTCACCGCTTCCAATGTAGTGAACAGGTCGTACACCCTCGATTGACTGGAAAGACCCGCTGCTTCTGCGGCACCTATCAAATTTTTCGTTTCATCCAGCTTGCTTTTTAAAAAACCAACCGTTAGAAATTGTAGAAATCGCTTCGGGCTAATACCAGCCCATTCTGTAAAAATCCGTTGAAAATGAAAAGGACTTAGATGAACTTTCTCAGCCACTTCGTCCAATTCAGGCTGATGGCGAAAGTTTTTTTCTAGGTATTGGATCGCTTGTTCAATGCGTTGGTAATTGACGTTTGGTTCTTGGTCGGTCACGGTCATAAAGTTATTATTTTTTTGATGGATCGAAGACATAATTGCCTAGCCCTTTGAATCCAAGGATTGGAGAACTGCGTTCCAGTAGATGTTGGTGAAATTGATCATGCCGTAAATAACGAGCACATCAAAATAGTGTTCCATCCGATTCTTGCGGAGTTTTGGGCAACTAGATTTAATCACAAATTTCTTTACCATCGTCAGATGAATCGTTTCACTATTCCCGTTCCGAAAGAATTTGATTTTCAATTAAGTATGGAATTTCTTCCTCGTTCGCCCGAGGAGTTACTTTACGCGTAGAGGAAAATTGTGCGGTGAAGTTGGTGAAGATTGGTGAAAAAAATGTTCTTTTTGAATGCCTGTGGCGTTGCTATCGTAAGCAGAGAGTGGTAGGCGTGAAGTTTGCGGCCTGTAGCGTGAGGCCTGAGTTTTAGACACGTCAAGTGCTCTTCAACTCAATCCTAAAAGTTGTTCCTTGATTTTCGTCCGATGATTTTACAAAAATTTTTCCCTCATGGTAAAGTTCAATAATACGTTTGGCGAGGGCAAGTCCGAGTCCCCATCCGCGCTTTTTGGTTGTGAAGCCGGGTTTAAAAACACTTTGCATCATTTTTTTAGGAATACCTTTTCCAGTATCAGAAATATCGATCAACACTTTGCTATCGCTGCCGCGAAGAATTTTGATTGCGATCGTGCCGGTATTCTCCATGGCATCTACCGCATTCTTGCATAAATTTTCCAAGACCCATTCGAAGAGGGGCGCATGTACGTTGGCCAAAATATTTTCCGATAAGGTATATACTTCGATTTTTACTTTTGAAGAAAGTCGTGGTTGAAGATAGGCCACTACATTATTTACT
>JBBSCN010000301.1:0-2532 GCA_038250265.1 Cytophagales bacterium
CAACGTTACCCCTTCGGTTCCGATCACTTCAATGGCATCTCCTTTCTCCACGTATTCTCCTCTTGTAAACGCATCGTAAACTTGTTCGTCAATAAACACTTTTCCGCTGGGGCGCAATACCGTGTGCGCAGTGCCCGTCTTCCCTAACATCGTTGGATTAGAAGTATTCACGGAGAAACCCTTAGAACTCTGTTGTGTGTCTGTCAGCGCCAATCGCTGAAAAGCTTTTGTTTCAGTAAGTTTTGCTCCACCGAAAAACAATAACAAAATCCCAGCCGAAACTCCACCCAGAGCTGCAAATGTCGCTTTTACGATATCGCCCACGGGCACGAATTCAAAATTGAAAAAGTCGTTGTTCAGCATGATCAGTATCATGGACACTACTGTGAGTGTGATCCCTGCAATACCCGCCACACCAAATCCGGGTATGACAAAGATCTCAGCCATGAGCAGGAGAATGCCAATAAATAGCGCGATGATTTCCCAGTATTCAGCCAATCCATTCAGGTAGTAGGGAACAAGGTAGAGTACGAGTGCAGTGAGTGCGGCAAAAAGAGGAAATCCAACACCGGGTGTTTGAAGTTCGAAATAAATTCCGCCTAGAATGACCAAAATCAAAATCCCGCTGATGAACGGGTTGATCACAAAGGCAATTATTTTTTCAATGGCACCTAACTGAAATGTTTCCAAGTCGTAGTTTTCGATTTCGTTTCTTTTTAATATTTCGGGAATGGATTCAAGTTGTGCCTCGCAGAAACCGTACTTCAGCGCTTCCTTCGTGGTGAATGTAATGACCCTGCCTTCCTGCTTAATGCTATCGATCACGATACGTTCGTCTACCATTCCTTCGGCAATGCGTGGGTCGCGCCCATTTTTCTCGGCAGTCGATCGCATGATGCCGCGCATGTAAGCCTGGTATTTGTCAGGGGCTGCCTTGCCTCCCGCGCCTTCCACCACGGTAGCCGCTCCGATGGTTGCACCCGGAGACATGTAGATGCTGTCGCAGGCAATAGAAATTAACGCGCCTGCCGAGGCGGCATCGGAATTGATAAACACCCAAATTGGTTTTTTAAAATCCATAATCAGGTCTACAATCTCTTTCGCATCTGTCAAAACACCTCCATAGGTGTCCATATCAATAATTACATAGTCTGCTTTGATTTTCTCAGCGTTTTCCAGCGCCAACTTCACATAGCGCAACATGCGAGGGTCAATTTCATCTTTGATGTCCATCACCATCACCTTGGTTTTGGCGGGTTTTGCAGATTGCGCCCAACTACTTGACGCCACCGATAGAAAAATGAAAGCGATAGAAAGGAATTTCTTCATTTTAGGACTTTAATTAGTTACAAAAGTAATAGACTTCGGTCAATTAACGTTTTTAGTTTTGATTGGTTGAGATGTGAATAATTGAAATGGAGTACTACAATTTTACATTTCTGTTTTGCGGCCTGCTGATGCCCGAGGCGGGCCATCAGCACCGGGCTGTCCGTTCCAAGCTCCCTCGGCTTTCCAGCGCGCTACCCGCTATCGGGAAATCCCGAGCCCAGCCGAGGGAGGCTTTCCACTTCCATCCCCTGGCCGGCTGGCGCAAGCTTAAACGTCACCGTATAAAAAAAGTGCAATTGCAAAATTGTCGTTCCCCCTAATTGAAACGATGATTTGAATACCGCCTTATAATTTGGTAACTTTTCGCATTGTTTTAGGTCTATGATAAAATTACTCTTTGTACTGCTCTCTTGGTCGCCATCAGATTCATTGCGATTGGAAACCATCAACGGAAAGCAGTTCATTATCCATCAAATTGAATCGAAGGAAACCCTGTACTCCATTTCCAGAAGGTATGGTGTTCAAGTGACTATTATTTTAGAAAACAACCCCACTTCCGAAGGAGGTATTTCAGTAGGTAAGATATTGAAAGTACCGTATTTGCCAAAGCAAAAAGGGAATGGATCGAAGCATGTTGTAGCAGCTAAGGAAACGCTCTTTTCCATTGCCCGCCAGTACGATGTTTCAGTAGATGACATTAAAAAGCTGAATAGTCTAACCGACAATAGTCTTTCATTGGGCCAAGAATTATTGATACCCAAAAAGGCCCCGCCTTCCTTGGCATCACTGCCTATGGAGATGAAGTCTATCAGCAGCACACATACCGTGGTGGCCAAAGAAACGATGTATTCGATCGCAAGGCAATATGGGATAACCGTTCAACAACTAAAAGAATGGAATAATCTTCAAGATGAATTGCCCATAGGAAAGCTCTTGGTTGTAACGCAACCTAAGTACAATACTCAGTCAACAACAACTGTAAAGCCGCCCACCAATGTTGCCGAACTAAAAGTCCCCGAGACGTTAGTGGGTACAGACGAAGTGAAAGAACTTGGCATAGCTGAGTTAATGGAAGGCACCGATGGAAATAGAAGGTACCTAGCGCTTCATCGAACGGTTAAAGTAGGTACGATCTTAAAAATCCGAAATGAGACAACTAACCAAGAAGTATTTGTTCGCATCAGTGGTCAATTACCGTCCACG
>JBBSCN010000302.1:0-2514 GCA_038250265.1 Cytophagales bacterium
AAATTAAGTTTGAGAATTTCACCTTCACGATTTTGACGGTGGATCAGCGGAAGATCAATAAGGTGCGGGTAACCATTGAAGACATTGTGAAAGATGAGGATTGATCAAAAGTCAATAATAGATAGTCGATGGACGATAACTTTTTGCCTAGCCATTGTTTGTCTTTCAACTTTTTTTTCTTGTACAAGAAATTATCAGCCAAAGCCAAAATGATAAAATCGATTGATTCTTCCAGAAGAAAAATATCGACTTCTACCGGATACGTTGCCTTATCAATTTGAATATTCCACCGCTGCCAAATTGCTGCGCGACACTTCTTGGATGAGCGAAAAGCATTGGGTTGAAGTTTACTATCCAACACTGAAGGCGAATATCCACATCACCTATAAGCGAGTAGAAAACCGTGAGCAATTGTTGAAAGAGTTTTTGGATGATGCGTATAGGCTTACTTCCAAGCAGCAGATAAAAGCGTATGGTATTGACGAAGTGAAAGTGGTTACGCCCAAAGGTAAAACAGCTATGATTGCCGAGATCACTGGTGAAGTGCCGAGCCAATTCCAGTTTACAATGACAGACTCTACCTCACACTTTCTGCGCGGTGCGTTGTATTTTAATACGAGAGTTCAAAATGACTCACTTGAGCCAGCGATCGACTTCATGAAAAAGGAAGTGATGCATTTGATCAATACAGTGGAGTGGAAGCGCAATTAGGCGATTCGATAATTCGTTGATTAGGGTGGTTAGATAATGAAATGATTTTTCTTTATTTTTGAATTGAAGACTCAAATGATTACAAAAGAAAAGTTGATCCAAACAATAAATGATCTTCCCGACTCATTTTCCATAGATGACCTCTTTGATCGGATTGTGTTGTTGCAAAAAATAGAAATAGGATTAGAACAATCAAAATCTGGTAATATTCGTTCGACACAAGAGGCCAAGATCAAACTTGAGAAATGGCTGTCGAAATAAAATGGACAACACTTGCGCTACAAGACATTGAGAACATCGCAGGCTTTATAGCCAAAGACTCAGCTCGATACGCTAGCATTCAGGCTGAGCGATTTTTCGAACGGGTTACAATTCTTGAAACCCAAACAGAAATAGGAGGAATCGTACCAGAGTTAGGCCAGCAATTTATCCGTCAGTTATTCGAGGGGAGCTACAGCATAATTTATGAGGTCACTTCGCCTAAGCGAATTACTGTCTTGACGATCCATCACCGAAGCAGGCTGCTTTCCAACAATCCGTTATTCGAAAAATAATAAACTTGCCTAATTTGCACCGCTTCAATTGAAATGTCTTTCTTCGATACATCCCTTGAGTTTTTAAAAGGCGTGGGGCCGCAGCGCGCGGTAATGCTTCAAAAAGAATTGAAGCTCTTTACGTTTGGCGACCTAATTCAACATTACCCGTTTCGCTACGAAGACCGTACGCGTTTTTATTCAATCGCAGAGGTCAACGAAACAATGCCCTATGTGCAAATCAAAGGAACGATTACCGACATTGAATTGATTGGAGATAAATTCAAAAGAAGATTAGTTGCTTATTTTGCCGATGACAAAGGGGAGATTGAGCTAGTTTGGTTTCAAGGAATCAATTGGGTGATGCAAAAAGTGAAACCCAATGTTGAATATGTTGTTTTTGGGAAGCCAGCGCGCTACGGAAGTAAGCTGTCCATCGCACATCCTGAAATAGAATTGCTAACAGAGAAAAGTGGAAAAGGCGGATACCTTCAACCCGTTTATCCGCTCAGCGAAAAGCTTCGCACACGACATATCGACAATAAATTTATCATCAAACTACAGCAAGACGTATTGAAAGGGGCGATCAATCACATTCGCGAAACGCTGCCCAACTCACTACTTGAGCAGCAAAAATTAATTGGTAAGAAAGAATCCGTTATCAACATCCATTTCCCCAAAAATCACGAATGGTTGGCCAATGCGCAGCGCAGGTTAAAATTTGAAGAGCTTTTTTTCATCCAGTTGCGGCTTATCAAAATGAAATTGGTGCGGCAAGGGAAATTTAAGGGGATCGTTTTTAAGGATACTGCCATTCTCACGCAGTTTTATAAAGAACATTTACCTTTTGATTTAACCGAGGCACAGAAGCGGGTAGTACGGGAAATCTATGCCGACATGAAATCTGGAAGGCAAATGAACCGCTTATTGCAAGGTGATGTGGGGAGCGGAAAAACCATTGTCGGCTTTATTTCTATTTTGCTAGTAATCGGTGGAGATGCCCAAGCAACCCTGATGGCACCGACAGAAATATTGGCGCAACAGCATTACACCAACTTAAAAAAGTATGCAGACAAGATGGGTATTTCTATTGCACTGCTCACCGGATCGGTCAAGAAAAGTGCACGCAAACCCATCCATGAGCAGCTCGCTAATGGTTCATTAAAAATTTTAATTGGTACGCATGCCCTGCTGGAGGAGGAAGTAAAATTTAATAACCTAGGCTTGGCCATCATTGATGAGCAACACCGCTTTGGCGTAGCACAGCGTT
>JBBSCN010000303.1:0-2484 GCA_038250265.1 Cytophagales bacterium
AACTCATTGGCGGGCACATTTTCCGGCAAAATATAGTTGCCTTCTGCATGAAGCATGATGGGGAAAATAATGCAATGGAAAACGATGTTGTCCTTGCCTACAAAATGAACAAGCTTTGTCTCTTTGTCTTGCCAATACTTTTTCCAATCATCTGCTTTGGGATTGGTAAAGTCGCTTTGTGGTGTGGCATACTTTCTTTTTCCATCTGTCAACTCTTGGAACAAAGCCCGGGTGGCCGAGATGTATCCGATAGGCGCATCAAACCAAACATACAACACTTTTCCCTCGGCATCTGGCAAAGGCACTTTAATACCCCAATCCAAATCGCGCGTCATGGCGCGGGGCTGCAATCCCGCATCGATCCATGATTTACATTGTCCGTAGACATTTACTTTCCAATCTTCCTTATGCGATTTCAAAATCCAATCGCTCAACCACGCTTCATAATCTTGCAACGGTAAATACCAATGCTTGGTCAATTTCAATACCGGAGAATTTCCAGAAAGAGTAGAACGAGGATTGATCAACTCGCGCGGGCTTAGTGTTGAGCCACATTTCTCGCATTGATCGCCATACGCATTGGGATTACCACACTTTGGACAAGTGCCAATAATATATCGGTCTGCCAAAAAAACATTGGCTTGCACGTCAAAGTACTGTTCCGATGTTTCTTCGGTCAATAAACCCTTGTTGTAGAGCGCCAAGAATATCTCTTGCGAAGTTTGGTGATGGATGGCCTCACTGGTACGATGATAAATATCAAATGACATTCCCAAACGATGGAAGCATTCTTTGATCTGTGCATCATACTTATCAATGATCGCTTGTGCCGTAGTGTTTTCTTTTAACGCTTGGTTGGGGATTGCTGTGCCGTGCTCATCACTTCCACATACAAATACGACATCTCGTCCTTGCGAGCGTAGGTAACGCGCATAGACATCTGAAGGAATGTAGGCGCCCGCCAAATGCCCGATGTGTTTGGGGCCGTTGGCATAGGGTAAAGCTGCTGTGATTAAATAACGTTTAAAATCTTTGCTCATATTTTGCTAAACCGATGTTACCCAAATCTATCAAGGGCATCTCCAAAAACCCTTGCTCCCATTACCTCAACCCCTGCCCCTTCTCCATCCCGATAGCTACCGGGAGAGAAGGGTAAGCGGAGTTTTTAGAGATGCCCTCAATCTAATTTCAGGCTGAGCCAGTTAAAATTCATTTGAAACTAGAATTGCCAGTTTTCAACAAGCTCAAACTGACAACATCTCGTGTTCACGTAACTCCAGTCACTAAAAACTGCGCAAAGATGGGAAAATGTAGAGAGAAAAGGATCAGGTGAAGGAAACCAATTTAGGTTTCTGGGTATTTTCCTCTTCTAGTATTCGCTGCATATCTTCTTGCAAAAGTCTCCTTTTTTCTAAGAAAGCTGCCAAATCAACCGGAAGCTGAATCAAAAAAATCGTGCCGTCATCATCCGATTTTTCGATCCGTATCTGCCCTCCAATTTTGTGCGAGCAAAGTTTGGATAAATAAAGCCCCACACCACCCGTTTCAGAACGTTCGGAAGCCCTCGTAAAAATATGAAACATCCCGCCTGATTCCGTGCCGCCTATTCCAATGCCATTGTCTATCACACGCATGTTTATATGGGAATCCTGTTGGATTACCCGGACTTTTACAAAAGAATCTATGCGAGCGGAGTTGTTGCAAAATTTAATGCCATTGTTGACCAGGTTTTCCAGTATCGTACGAATCATCAATCCATCCGAAACAATTTGCAACGGGGGCTCTAACTCATAGGAGATGTGAACATTTTTCGAGCGTGCATTTTCCATCTCTCCCGCTAGCACGCTATCCACCATCTTTGAAAAGTCAATTTCCTCCGGCCGAAGAGGAGCTTGGCTGATGTTGCTGATGGTCGTTAAGCGGCCTAATATTTTCGACATGCGGTCGGACTGGCCCACCATTTGATTCAACAGGCTTGTTACCACCGAGTCTTTGGAATCGATCAACCCTAGGTTGCAGAGCCCCTGCATGGTTGCGATGGGGCCGCGAATATCATGCGAGGTTTTGTAAAGGAAATTATCCAATTCGGCATTCACTTCAGACAATAGCAAATTGGACTTACTCAGCTCCATGGTGCGTTCCTTTACTCGCTGGTCAAGCGCCTTATTTTGCTCTTCCAGTAGATTGTTCTGTTCTTCTATTTTTTCTTTTGCCAGACCAATCTCCGTCCGGGATTTGCGCTGCCGCCTGCTATCAAATAAAAGAACTACGACAAACCCCAGCGCTAAGATGGCCACTAACGCGATGTAGAAATACTGCACCCGTTGGCGATCGATCAACTGTTGTTTCAAAAGTAGAATTTCATCCTTCTCTTTGATCGTTTTAATATTCTCGCGCTCTTCGAAATTCGATCGTACTTTGGTAAGGTTACTTATTAGATCGCTACTATAAATGCTATCTTTTAAAGTAATGTATCTTGACTGG
>JBBSCN010000304.1:0-2448 GCA_038250265.1 Cytophagales bacterium
AGAGTGGTTTTATTTATGAAGGCGCGGATCCATTTTTAGTACTGAGAGCGATAACAACTGATGGCGACGAGACGGTGCGGTCGTGGCCGAAATGGTTGAGTCCCGATAAACGATTCCGGGGCGCACCTGTCCGTTGCCCCATTAAAATTTTTCTATCCGGCAATCGCCCAATAGCAACGATAATGAAAGAGGGCTATCTAGGCATCGCCATTGACGGAAGACCCAATGATGTGGGGAAAGGTTATAGTGCAGACATGATGCCTGTGATCAGCGATCACTATAAAAACTGGTGTGGCTGGAATGGACGAAGTGAAGTACAAACAAGCGATTTACAACGCATCAAAGAATTAGCTCAGCGGGTTCACGGAGAGGGCAAGAAACTACGATTGTGGGCCATCCCAGACAACGAACGTGCATGGGGAGCGCTTCTTAATGCAGGAGTCGATTTAATCAACACAGATAGTTTGGTAAAACTCCATTTGTTTTTAGCAGAAAAAGGGTTGTAGCAAAATGCCACCGATGGACAGCATATTTTGAATAGATGTTTATAGTGAGCCGTGAATCTGTGGCAAGGCTACTTTCATTGTCTCAAAATTTGCAAATTCTGTTTTCCGAATTTCTATCCACTACCAAAAACGGTTTTTCACTATCAATTCTTTTTCCGGTCATCACGGTATCAACCTGCTTTTGGTGCACTAAGTAAACTTTAGTGCCTTCTTTAAATTCCAATGATTTTGTGCCGCGCGGCCACATCCAAAACACTTGTGTAGCGTTGCTTACATCACCTAAGGTGTAAAAAATTAGGGTCAGTTTTTTAGGAAGGATAGAGCTGTTTTTGAGATTGACTTTTACCAATGCGTTGCTCTCTTCCGAAAAAGCAGAAATATAGAATAAAAGAACAAGGATGGTTAATGTAGTTTAAGGTTCATAAGCGTTAGTTTTTTATACTCTGCGAACGCCAAACGCACCTACGTGTTTGTCACCGTTTGTAACATGTCAACCATTTTTTGGGGTCAACGGTAAATTGTCAACTTTGTTTGGAATATACCTCGCGTAAGTCAAGCACCGCCATAGCCACTCGATGGGACCAAACTGAAAATGCTGAAGCCACCACCTACTGAATTGAATTTGAAGAAAGAATACTACTAGTGCTAACAACGCCCAAATACTTGCGCCATAATCGCCCAACATACCAAGCCCGAACGAAAAGAAAATAAGTGTACCAACAACTGCTTGAAGGATATACGTAGTTAACCCCATACGGCCGACATCATAAAAATGCATCAACCGGATTTTCCATTCTTCCTTTTGGTAAAGTGTAACAATCAATCCCACATAAATAGAAGCCAAGGCTGCATTGAAAACATCAAAGATCGCCCCGCCCAGCAAAAATTGATAGGGCATGACCAACTCTACTTTGAGCGCAAAAATAACAAGGGCCAACGATGCAGCAACTATTATACAACCGAGCAGGATCCACAATCCATAGCGCATCAGTTTTTTAAAAAATTCTGGTTTCTCAAAAATACCTTTGCGTCCCGCAAATAATCCGAGCAAGAACAAGCCCATGGTAATATAAATTCTCCCAGACATAATCTGAAATCCAAACTTGCCCTTGAACTCATAAAAATTTGCCTTTACTATTTCATAGTAACTCCCCGTCTTCAGTGTACGGTAGTAAAGTTCGAGTGTTTTTTCGTCTTGGCTGAGAAATGGGTTCTCGGCTTGCGGATTTACCAATGCACTATATCCTCGAATTACAAGAGAAGGAATATTAAACACTAGGAGTAATGCAACTATTAACAGCCATTTATCGCTCAACTTATAGCAAAGTAATAGCCCAATACCAAGTATTGCGTAGATGGTAAGAATATCTCCGCGGTAATGTAGGTGATGCAAAAATCCAATTCCAAATAATACCATTAATCGCCATGTAAAGCGGATCAAAAACGTTGATGAACCCTCGCTTTTATCAAGCTGAATAAAAAAACTTATACCAAAAAGGAAAGAGAAAATCATAAAGAATTTACCTGATATAAGAATCCCTATGAACCCCAATACAATCATATCCGCCAAATTGTGCGCGACAAAATTCTCGTGGATTTTTGGCGGCTGGCCAGCGTAATACTGTTCGGTGAAGTGTACGAGAATGATACCCAACAAGGTAATGCCACGCAATACATCAATAACTTGGATTCGTTGGGAGGTATTAATTTGAGTGCTCACGCGATCGTCCTAAAAAGGTTAAGATATTATGGCGAAACGCCAGAATCATTAATTTATAACCGGTTGATCCAAGATTATTTAGACACCCGCTCCAACCCTTCTTTCGCTTCTTTCAAATTGCCATCGAGCTTAATAGCCGCTTCAAATAACTTTTTGGCTTCCCCTTTTTGGCCTTTCTTTTCTTTGATCTGGGCTAGCCGCATATTGGCGCCAGCATGGCTA
>JBBSCN010000305.1:0-2438 GCA_038250265.1 Cytophagales bacterium
GATAATGTAGGGAGTGTTCATGTGTGAAAATTTTTTGGCCGCAGGCTACAGGTTCAAGCCACAAGCTAATTTGACTTAACGATTAGAATGGGGCTTGTTGCCTGAAGCCATTTTATTACTTTTGTCGCAAGTTAAATCAACTAGTGTATGTGGCAAAGGGTTCAAACGGTGTTTCTGGCAATGGTGGCAATTTGTATGGTAGTTTGCTTGTTTTTTCCGATCGGGATTTTTACCGACACGGCCACGGGCAACGTGCACCAACTTTATCCGCTGCATTACACGGTAGTAGCAGGCGAACAGCGCACCACTGTTTATTTTCCGTATGTGCTGGCGGCTGTACTGATGGCAACAGCGGCCACGCTGGCTGTGATCAGCATCACCAAATTTGAAAACCGGATAGCGCAAGTGAAGATCGGCACATTGAACTCGCTAGTGTTGGCATTGGTGATGGTAGCGATGGTGTTGTTTTTCAATCCGCTGGCAAAACAATATCCGGGAAAAATGGGTTTTAACTTGTGGATTACGTTTGCTGCCGTAACCTTTAATTGGCTGGCATTGCGCTTCATTCGTAAAGACGAAAAAATGGTGCGTGACTCAGATCGTTTACGTTAGTCAACAATTAAATTCTATATTCTAACTACTAACTTCTTTTCTATGTCTCAAACTAAACTCGGCCCTAACTCGGCCAACACCGTTGGCGAATTACCTAACGTTGGTTCTTCTGCCCCTGATTTTGTTTTAACCTCTACCGACATGAAAGATGTGTCGATGAAAGATTTTGCCGGAAAAAATGTAGTGCTAAATATTTTTCCGAGTGTAGATACAGGCGTATGCGCTACATCGGTGCGCGAGTTTAACAAGCGCGTGGCCGCCATAGACAACACGGTGATTTTGTGCATTGCAAAAGATTTGCCGTTTGCCATGAAACGTTTCTGCGGAGCAGAAGAAATTGATAACGCCATTACGCTTTCTGATTTTCGCAGTCGCGGATTTGGAAAAGCGTATGGAGTGGAGTTGTTAGATTCCGCTTTCGCGGGATTGTTCGCCCGTGCCGTGGTGGTGGTGAATACGTCTGGAAAAGTAACGTACAATCAACTCGTGCCACAGATTGGCGAAGAGCCAAATTATGAGGCTGCGTTGAAGGCGATTTAGCATATGTCAGATAAGGCCGAACATTTGCAAATAACAGAACGCGTAAAGTTCAATACGGAGCTGATAAAGCTTTTGGGACTTTCCATACTCGCAACTATTTCAGGAGTAGTCACGTTATTTTACCAAGCCCCAACCTTCGGAAAGACATTTGTTTTTGGTTTTTTAGGAATGATTTTAATTTGTATTCAGGGTTTTCTTGTATCTTTACTCTTCAAAAGAAATATGAACTTAATCGACAAAATAAAATGACACTCATTGCCGCCATTATATTTTCTTTGTTTGTGATTACTCTTTTTGCCCTATTCGCTAGACAGGTTTATAGAAGCTCAAAAGACTCCGAATAGTAAGTTCTAGCCAAAAGGAAATACAATTTTGTTTACATTATAACCCTTTCACAATTGAAAGGGTTTTTTGTTTGGCTTAATTCCCCTATCTTTTATTTTAAATATCCCGCCTATGAAATCCGGAATTGTGTTTCTTCTCTCATCCATATGCTCCCTCCGTTGGGCGCAAAACCAAAAAAACATTTTACATCACTGCTGATCGAATCTTTGATGGCGAAGCCATGTACACGGGCTGGGCGGTGGTAGTTGAGCATGATAAAATTATAGCCGTGGGGCCGAAAGGAAAAATAACAACACCGGCCAACGCCACCAAAATAAATTATCCTAACTCTGCGCTTACACCCGGATTGATCGAAGGTCACTCACACTTATTTTTATATCCCTACAACATTACTGACTGGGATACACAAGTGCTGAAGGAAACGGATGCGTATCGCACGGCACGTGCAGCGGTTCATGCAAAAAATACATTGATGGCCGGGGTTACAACAGCAAGAGATCTTTGAACAGAAGGTGCAGGCTATTCGGACGTTGCCTTGAAGCGCGCAATCAATGAAGGAATTATTCCCGGGCCACGGTTGATGGTGGCAGGTCGAGCAATTGTCTCGACTGGGTCGTACGGCCCAAAAGGTTACGACCACGATCAAGAAATAATGTTGGGCGCAGAGCCTGCCGATGGAAACAACTTAGTGCGTGTAGTGCGCGATCAGATTGGCAAGGGGGCAGACTTCATAAAAATTTATGCTGACTACCGTTGGGGCTTACAGGGCGAAGATCAACCTTCGTTTACGTTAGATGAACTGAAATTGATCAACGAAGTAACACGCAGCAGGGGCAGAGTAATGGTGTGCCATGCGAAATCGAAAGAAGCGATCAAGCGCTCGGTGTTGGCAGGAGCTGAGACCATTGAGCACGGAGATTTTATTGATGTGGAAACGGGTA
>JBBSCN010000306.1:0-2429 GCA_038250265.1 Cytophagales bacterium
ATAAATTACTGATAATGAATTTACTAAAATTAAATTTAAAGAGTCAGTCGACATAGAATATTGCAAAGACTATCGCATATGTTCGGCAATCATTAGGAGCGATTTAACGAGTTAGTGAACGTCTTCTAAATGGGTCGTACCACGTGACACCAAAAGCCGAATGGCCTGGTACTTTTTGTTCCCTTTGATTGGGCCTACCTTTGCCGCCTTAAACTCATGGAAACCACGCACCAAGGCCAACATATTTGTAAAAGCTGCAGCAACGCCTTTATCGGAAACTACTGCAATGTCTGTGGCGAAAGGGTTCAAAAACCGTCCGACCGTTCTTTCAGAACGTTCTTAAACAATATTCTAATAGCCATTACTTTTGCCGACAGCAAAATGATCAAGACCCTCTGGCTTGTTTTAACGAAGCCAGGGTTTGTTTCCAAAGAATTTTCAGAAGGTAGAACGGTCAACTACCTGAAACCGATTTCCCTGTTTTTCGTTTTGAATCTGATCTACTTTTTCTTTCCACTGATTCAGCTTTTTAGTGCGTCTCTGAATACTCAACTGCTCTCTCCCCTTCGCGGCTTTTACCAGCAAGCAGTAGCCCACAAAATCGTGGATCTCGGGATGACCCTTTCATCCTTTAGCATAATCTACAATTTAAAAACCACCAGCTTCGCAAAACTGATGGTGATGGTCTTCGTGGTAATTGGGTCCTTGCCGCTGAATATCCTATACCCAAAAAGAAATCGATTTTTTACGGATCATGTGGGATACATGGTTGAACTAGCCTGCTTTAATCTTTTTGTGAACGCGATTGTACTCACCATTTTTACATCGGTTTTTGGACTCGGGCGTTTTCTTAATGAAGAATTGCTCACCATCATTTTTATCGGCAGCAATCTTTACTTCTTATTGCGGTCCAGCTATCTTTTCTATGGCGAACGGAATTGGCGTCTGTTCCTGAAATCGAGCGTGATGATCCTTTTTTTAAAGCTTGCGCTAGAAATATACAGAGCAATTTTGTTTTTCGTAACCATGTGGTCGCTCTAACTTAATCCATCAGGCGTTCAATCACCTCGTTGGCAAATGGATGAGCTGCGGCCTGAACCACCGCTTGAAATCTTTCAGGGGAACAATAGCCCCTTCTGTCTCTTCTAAGTCGCAGATTGGCGTAGGTACATTGATACCGCCAACGGAGAAAAATCAATTCTTAATAATCGAGAACTCTACTCTCCGATTCATTCTACGAGCCTCTTCCGAATCATTTAATGCTATGGGCTTGCTTCCGCCAAAGCCCCTACCCTTGACGCGTTTTCCAGAAATTCCCTTTGAAGTGAGATAGGCTTTAATCGTTTGTACACGTTGTTGCGAAAGCTCTAAATTCCTTTTGGCGTCTCCGCGATTGTCTGTGTGCCCGGCTAATTCAATCTCCACTTTTGGATTAGATTTTAAGAAATCAATTACGGCATCCAACTCGGGGTAAGATTCTTCCAATAAGGTGGTGGTGCCCATGGAGAACAAAACACTTTTCAAATTGACCAACGTTCCTACCTCTATTGGCTGCAACTTAAAGTTCATTACTAACGAGCCAAGCTTTAGCGTTTGCAAATCTAGTTTCTCCAGTACGTTTACAAATCCGGGGCGTTCGACTTCGATCGTATAGAGTTTAGTCGTTGGCAGCTTTACGCTGTATTTGCCATTGGCCGATGAGATAACGGTAAATACGGTGTCTGATTTAAAACGAAGCTTGGCACCCAACCCGACTCCTGTTTTCGTGCTGGTCACAGATCCGCTGATCAAAATAAAGTTTGAGTTTGTCTGTTCGTATTTATTCTCTACAATCTTAATGAGCGTGTCTATCTGCGGAAGCGGAATTTTTTTCGCCTGCTGGATATCGCCATACCCATCGCTATCGCGCGTGGTAGTAAATAGCTTTTGTCCCGCGGTAATTCGGTAATACAACTCACGCCCATCGGAATTGATGGTGTCGCCTAAGTTTGTCGCTACCGACCAATTCTTCCAAGTATCATCTAACCGATTGGATGAGAACAAGTCAAAACTTCCGAAACCCTTCTTACCGTTCGAAGCAAAATAAATTGTTTTAGTGTCTTCGCTAAGGGTCGGGCTCATTTCTTGAAACGTGCTGTTGATTATGCCACCCAAATTGATCGGTTCGCGCCATTTGTCATCAACCTTTATGGAAACATAAATATCTTCCGCGCCAAGCGTGCCATACGACTCAGCCGAAAAGACAAAGATGGAACCATCCAAACTAACATCTCCACTCAAGCTGGACGATCGATTGAGAAAATACGGAATGGAAATGTTTTTTGGAGCAGACCATCCGCTACTTGTTTTCATCGAATAGGAAAGTCCTTGTGTCGCTACATTTCCACTTTGATTATAATGACTCAACAAAAACAATGTTTGGCCATCTG
>JBBSCN010000307.1:0-2415 GCA_038250265.1 Cytophagales bacterium
AAGGTGGTGAAGCCGCGTTACCACCATGTGTGGGCAAAAGGAAACAAATACCGAATTGATATTCCTATCGGAAACCGCCACATCAGAATGTTTGAAAGAAAGCGTACGAGGGCGGTTAGAATGAAATAGCAAGTAAATCTGGTTGGAGCGCTTTCAACCAAGTCCTTTTAACAACAGTTCTAAATTTTTACGTAGGAACATTTTCACCGGACTAATCTGCACAATGTGGGCAGTGATAATTGATCCGTAGAATGTGGCCATCAACGAGTTTGTGATGTCCCGCGTGGAGGTCGTCTTGGTAATCTCCTTTTTAAAGATCGCCTCGAGCGAGAATTTTTCAAACATTTGGTCTACCGATTGTAAATCGATCAGGTGAATATCCTTTATCCCCGGGAACAGCAACTTCTTTTCTTCAGCTTTTAAGGGAAAAGGCTTCAATGTTCTGCTGAGGTCGGAAAGGTAAGCGACTAAACTTAAGATAATGCCAGGATGGATTTCGTAATCTTCGCTAAACTTATCAAACAGATATTGTATCCCACTCAGCCCTTCGCGTGGTTTCTCCTTCAGTTCCACCAAGCGCTTCAAGCACCAAACCCGAAAATAATAAAGTAGTATATCTTCTTTGGTAGGAAAGTATTTGAAAAGGGTGACCTTCGATATCTTTGTCTTCTTACAGATCTCGTCCACATGGAGTTTGTCGAATGACTTTGATCCAATCAATTTAATCGTGTGATCTAAAATAGCCAGTTTTAAAATGGCAGCTTTTTCTTTTCGTAGACTCATAGTAATGTTGCGTTCGAAATAATACATTTAACAGTCAAAACCAAAATTGGATTCTATGAAAGCCCCCTATTTTGTATTATTTGTGTTTCTGCTCGTTGCTTGTCAAAAGCCAGCCGATCAGCCGCGTCTCATTGGCTTACTGGCCGACTCTGCGATGGTGGTTTCCGCCCATCCTCTTGCCTCAGAAGTTGGCGTTGCAATCATGAAAAAAGGAGGCAATGCCATTGACGCAGCCATCGCCACGCAATTCGCATTGTCCGTTGTGTTTCCTGCTGCCGGTAATATTGGCGGAGGCGGCTTTATGGTGGTGCGATTAAAGGATGGCTCCACCGCCACACTCGACTTTCGCGAGAAGGCACCTGCGGCCGCAACTACCAACATGTACTTAGATAAAAATGGAGAAGTCATCCCTGACCTGAGCTTAAAGGGGCACTTGGCATCGGGCGTACCCGGCTCGGTGGATGGAATGGTAGAGGCCCACAAAAAGTACGGCTTACTTCCTTGGACTGATTTGGTTCAGCCTGCAATTCATTTGGCGGCAAACGGATTTGCGCTCACAGAGCGAGAAGCAGCCTGGTTTAATCAAGCGAAAGAAAATCTTGAAAAGTACAATTCTGTCAAACCTGATTTTTTAATCCGTGACAACTGGAAAGGTGGCGACACCATTCGTTGGTTGGCTATGGCGAAGACGTTGGAATTGATTCGCGACAAAGGAAGGGCTGGATTTTACGAAGGAAGAACTGCTGAGAACTTGGTGGCCGAAATGAAAAAAGGTAAGGGATTGATCACGTTGGAAGATTTGAAAAATTACCACGCGACTTGGCGCGAGCCATTAATTTCCAATTACAAAGAGTACAAAATCATCTCGATGCCTCCTTCGTCAAGTGGCGGAATTTGCCTGCTCCAATTGTTAAAATCAGTTGAGGCCTATCCATTAAAAGAGTGGGGTTTCAATTCCGTAAAAGCTATTCATTTGATGACGGAAGCTGAGCGTAGGGTATTTGCGGATCGTGCTAAATTTTTGGGCGATCCGGATTTCTTTAAAGTTCCGGTTCAACAAATGCTTTCGCCACACTATTTGAACGAGAGGATGTCTACGTTTAATCCCGAAAAGGCCACGCTTAGCGCGGATGTGAAATCAGGAAATATCCCCGGCTATGAATCAGAAGAGACAACACATTTTTCTATCATCGATCCGCAAGGAAATGCCGTGGCCGTTACCACTACTCTCAACGGGTGGTTCGGATCTTTTGTGGTTGTGGACGGCTCCGGTTTTTTTATGAACAATGAAATGGATGATTTCAGCGTGAAGCCGGGTGTACCAAACATGTACGGAGCGATTGGTGGCAGTGCTAACAAAATTGAGCCGAACAAAAGAATGCTCAGCGCCATGTCTCCAACTATTTTAGAAAAAAATGGAAAAATTTTTATGGTAGTTGGTTCTCCAGGAGGAACAAAAATCATCACAAGCGTTTTTCAAGCGATTTTGAATGTCGTGGAATTTGATATGACAATGCAAGAGGCCGTCAATGCAAAGCGATTGCACAGCCAATGGTTGCCCGATGCCATCTTACCTGAGAAAGGGGCGCTCAATGAAAAAGATAGTTTGGCCCTTGCCGCGATGGGCCACAA
>JBBSCN010000308.1:0-2388 GCA_038250265.1 Cytophagales bacterium
GACGGTAACTTCAAACCGTATTGACCCCGGCTTTTGAGGTTAACGTCAAAAATAGAATCGTACAATTTGCTGGTAACGCGGCAGACAATCAAGTCACCATCTTTTGAATCTTGGATAACAAGTCCGGGTCGCTTTTTAAAGGAGAGCCCATCTGTAAATGGGAATTTAAGAAGGACTATGTCACCAAACTTAAGCCCTTCCACTCCTACTAGTTATCGTAAATGGCATCTGATTTTGCATAGCCTTTCAAAAACTGTTCTTGCGTAAGTTTTGAGAAATCGCATTCCGCTTTTGGCTCATCCATTAACACAATCACCCTGACATCCTTATTTTGCGATGCCGTCATTTGCTTTTGAAACTTTATTGGAATTTGAATCCTGTTGTTCTTTAACTTGGCCTTAAATTCAACTGCTCTCATAAAACGAAGTCAGGTAAAATCCGGTCAAAATTTTAAGACCACAAAAAAGCCTGACCGAAATTCGATCAGGCTTTTTTATTGAATTTTACTTGCCCTTAAAACTTAACTTCCGGTGCTTTTTCTGCGCCCGCTGCGGCCTGAAAAAATCCTTTCTCAACAAAGCCACCTAACTTGGCTATCAAGTTTCCGGGGAAACCGACAATTGCCGTATTGTAGCCCTGTACTGCTTCGTTGAACCGCTTCCGCGAAACTGAAATTCTGTTTTCTGTTCCTTCCAATTGAGCCTGCAAATCCAAAAAGTTTTGATTTGCTTTTAAGTTCGGATAATTCTCAGAAACTACTAATAGCCTGCCGAGTGCAGAGCTAATACCACTTTGAGCTTTTTGAAACTCTTGCAGTTTCTCCGGAGTCAAATTTGTAGGGTCGATTTTTACTTGAGTGGCACTGGCTCTCGCTTGAATAACATCTGTGAGCGTTTTTTGCTCAAAATCCGCGTAGCCTTTTACCGTACTTACCAAGTTCGGGATCAAATCTGATCTCCGTTGATAATCTGATTCTACATCGCCCCATGTCCTCTTCACTTCTTGGTCTCTGCCAGCAATGCCATTGTATTTGCTGATTGCCCAAAGAACCAGAATACCCAGCAGACCTACCCACCAAAATTTCTTAATAATCTCCATAATTTTTTTTAATTTTCCACGAAGGTAAAGGCTATTTTGCGATTCAGCAACTTCGATTCATGGACAACGCTTTAAGGCTATTTTTGGTTCTTTTCAGTTTTGGATTAATTATTTCTTGCCAATTAGATCGGAATAAAAAGGTTGAACGTCAAAAGTTTCAGTTTAAGGTGGGTGCTGATGCCAATCTATTTTTTAGAAACGTGCGTCAAATCTATTACGACCGCGAAAGTCCTGATGGCAAGTGGCGAGCATATCGACTAAGCGACCGAACCAAGGAAGTCCAAGGACACGGGATCACTGCCGTCATAGTGATTCATTGGCTGAAAGACGAAGCCTACTTGCTTATAGAGCCGACTGGCCAATTGGGAGACGAAGAGACTATTTCGGTAGTAGTAAGAAACCCCAAAACAGACTTGCAAGATACTGTGCAGCTAAAGGAACGAGGCCGCGAGCGGATGTTAGAATTTGGAAGTAATATCTACGAAGCCACTCAAAACGAAAGTCAACTCTCTGTTCTTTTAAAGGGAAAGTATGTCCCTTTGTTTGAAAACGATATAGATCGAGAGGCCTTTCGAATTACACTGAGTGATTATTATCGGCTCACCGGAATTTTCTGATCAATACACCAAACTCTTCTCCATCAAAAACTCAGCAATTTGCACGGCATTCGTAGCAGCGCCTTTTCGCAGGTTGTCAGAGACGATCCACATATTTAACGTGTTGGGTTGCGATTCATCTCTGCGCAAGCGACCCACAAATACTTCGTCCTTGCCGTGCGCGGTGATCGGCATGGGATACACATTGTTCTTCACATCGTCTTGAACGATCACACCAGAAGCCTCTTCGAGTAGGTTGCGAACTTCTTTTAGATCAAAGTCGGAATAGAATTCTACATTCACCGCTTCCGAATGGCCGCCAATAGTTGGTATGCGAACGGTAGTGCTCGTTACGCCAATGGTTTGATCATTTAAAATTTTGCGGGTTTCGTGCACCATCTTCATTTCCTCTCTGGTGTAGCCATTATCCAAAAAAGAATCGATGTGTGGCAACGCATTCATATCAATTTTGTGCGGATACACTTTAATCCCATTGGTGATGCCTTGGCGTTCTTCCATCATTTGTTGTACCGCATCTTTGCCCGTGCCGGTTACGGATTGATACGTAGAAACCACAATGCGTTTGATTCTATATTTCGCATGAAGCGGAGCGAGGGCTACCACCATTTGAATGGTAGAGCAATTCGGATTGGCAATTATTTTATCTTCGGCTTGTATGGCATTTCCATTTATC
>JBBSCN010000309.1:0-2385 GCA_038250265.1 Cytophagales bacterium
CAAACAACTGATTAGCACAGCAAGTGCTGCAAAAAAACTAGACAACTTACCAACCCGTTCTTCATTTCCGAATTTCTTTGCGTAGTTGTCATCCACAAACTGATACTCGAAAGGTTGTTCAGCATTGTGTTTTCTAAATATTGATTCTATCTGACTGATCGCTTCCTGCGCAGGCACTGTTGGGTTTAATCGAACAAGTGCCACATTGCCCGATCCGCCTAATAAATTATAAATGACTGGGCTTGATTTCTCATATGGCGATTGGATAACCATATCATGAATAACCCCAATGACCGTACTCGGTTGCCCCCACCAGGTAACGGTCTCGCCTATAGGATTTTCTAATCCCATAAAATTGACGGCTGACTCATTTAATACTAATGCAGCAGAATCTGATAAAAAATCTCTGGAGAAACCACGACCGTCTTTTATTTGCCAGTCAATCGTTTTGCCATAATCATGAGAAGCACTCACCACTCCAAAATCGATAGACAAGTTTGGATCTTTTCCCTTCCAGCTAAAACCACTTGTGCTGTTCCAAATACCTGTTGTGGGACTTTCTGATTCAGCAATGGATGTTATCGTACCTGTTTGCATCAATTCATTTTTCAGGGCATCGAAGTGATTGTGTATAGTGGCATTCATCATTGACACACTGACCAGGTTATTACGAGAATAACCAACCGGGCGATTTTTAGCAAATTGAATTTGTTGATAAACAACAAGGGTTCCTATGATAAGTGTGATGCTTACAGTGAATTGCACAATGACAAGTAGCTTGCGCGGAGTAGCGGAATAACGCCCGGCTTTAAATGTTCCTTTTAAAACCTGTATAGGTTTGAATGATGATAAGTAAAAAGCAGGATAGCTTCCTGCGATCAGTGCGGTGATGATAATGAAACCAACTCCGACCAGCCAGAAGAAATAGTTATTCCACAAAATGGATATTTGCTTATTGGCCACTTCGTTAAATAAGGGAAGTATGAATTGAGCCAACAGCAGAGAAATTATGAAAGCCAAGAATACTGTCAAGATCGATTCCGCGAAGAACTGTGTGATCAACTGTGTTCTAACAGAGCCAACAGTCTTTCGAATACCTACTTCTTTCGCCCGACTTTCATGGCGGGCTGTGCTTAGATTCATAAAATTAATGCAGGCTAGCAGAAGGACAAATATCCCGATAATGCCAAACATCCATACATACTGAATCATGCCGCCCACATTGAAACCGTTTTTGTATTCAGCATACAAATGCCACTGTCTCATAGGCTCTAGGAAAAGGGCAGGATTTTTTTTAGCCAACTGCTCATTCACTCTTTTTAGCTTGGCATCTTTTATCCTTGCCGATACTTCGCTGAATTCTGCATGATCATTTAATTGAACAAACAGCGTTGTAAAATTTGGTCTCCACGGATCTTCTATTGTTTTCATCCACGGGCTATTGTCAAAGAGAAAATCCCACGAGGAGATAAAATTCAAACCGGAAAATGTAGAGTTCAGCGGGAAGTCCTGGTAAACACCACCAACACTTACAATAGGCTTATCATCAATCTGCATTGATCTATTTACTGGATCGTCATCACCGAAATAAGTTTTGGCCAGTGAAGCGGAAATTAAAATAGTAGTTGGGTCACTCGTGTTGGGAGAACCTTGTTTCATTTTCAGATTTAACATCTGCGGTGCATCCTTTCCAAAATAGACACCCGTTTGTTTTAATTTCTTATCGTTGAAGGTCAGCATATGGTCTCCCCATTCAACAGCCAGAACAATGTATTTGAAATCACTTCCATAGTTTGAGCGCAACTCTTCCGCCAAGGGATAAGGAACGTTCTTCCAGGTATCTACATCTCCATTGTTGGTAACGTTCTGAATTACTCTTGCAATCCGACTATAATTTTCATTATCTCTGTCGAACGACAATTCATCGTAAACCCACAAGCCAATTAACAGAGTCACTGTAATGCCCAATGCCAGGCCACCGATGTTAATGAATGAATAACCCTTGTTACCAATAAGATTCCGCCATCCGATTTTAAAATAACTTTTATACATACCGTATCTGTTTAGTTTTTTGTAACCTTCTGTTGGTCTGATAATACCTGGTCTAAATAATAAAAGTACATCTACCATAAAGCGGACATCCGCTTTCAACTTTCCACTTTTAGCTTTCCTTGCTTCATACACCTCCATCAAATCTCCTTCAATGTAGTCCTGCATCTTCGGGTGGCAATACCAGCGGAAGAGGCGGAGGAAGAGTTTGGGTGGAAGATTGTGTTTCATTCAAATCGTTGTTAGTTATTGGTTGTTCGTAAATGCAATTGCGAATAACGAGCAACGACTATCGAGGAACGCCTTGTAAAACTGTTTTCGGAATTGCACTCCACA
>JBBSCN010000310.1:0-2382 GCA_038250265.1 Cytophagales bacterium
GGGATTGGTTTTGTCTTTTGGGTTAAGGGCCAACGAAATGATCGCTGGGAAAGTAGTAACTGTAATTGATGGTAACACATTGGAAATTTTCACCAGCGAAAATGAAACATATAAAATCCTCTTGTACGGGATTGATAGCCCAGAACTTGATCAGGAGTATGGTGAAAAGGCAAAGCGATTTTTGGAGAAGCTCATTCTAAACAAAAGCATCAATGTAGAAATACAAGGCAAGGATAGGCTTGGAAATCGCTTGGGCATTGTATTGATTGACGGAGAAGATCCACGGGAAAAATTGTTGGAAGAAGGATTAGCTTGGACTGCGGAAAGAAACCCAATCGTTGAATTTGAAACCATCAAAGAAGAATCGCGCGAGAAGGGAAAAGGATTGTGGAAGGAAAAAGACCCAACGCCTCCTTGGATTTTCAGACGACAGCAAACGCTGACGCAATTTAAGACGAGCTAGTAGACTAGAGACCTATAAGGTTTAAAACCTTATAGGTTTTGAAAAGTCTCTACTGAAGACTAGCAATAAGTTCTTTTACGATACCAATATACCTCTACTATGCAAAACAGGTGGAGGTTTTTTTATGCCATTGTGGCCACTCTGTGGTCATTAAGTGCAGCGGGACAAGACAATACCAAGGGTGATCGATCTCCAATACAAGTAATGGAATCGAAGGCACACACAAAAGTGCACTTATCGAGGGCCGAGAAAAAGCGGCACCGAGTACTTTTCCGTAAACCTAAAGTACAAAACACAGCCCGTTACGAATTTTACAAACGCGTGGAAGAAGCTGCCAAAGAAAAGCAGCGCCTTCTCAAAAAGTTATCAAAACCACAGTACTCCGACTTTGCCTTCTTTGGCCACAAAAACAAACCAAAAAAAACAAACCGTATCAGATGAAATATTGCAACGAGTGCGGAATCAGGCATTAGAAAAAAGGGAGAAAAATGAGCGTACGGCAGTTTAGCATTTTTGGGCTAAAGCCCTTTTGAAAGCCTACCCAATAACCCCGTGCTTAGGCACGGGGTCATTTCAGCTGCTAGTAGTCGGAAAGATTGCTATTGTTACCTTTGTTGTAGACAAATCAATTTTCTCCTTTGGAAAACCTCGCTCGCTACATCGAACACACCAATCTCTCGCCAACACTCACGATTCAACAAATTGATCAATTGGTGGAGGAAGCGAAGCAGTATAATTTTTTAGGAATTTGTGTGCCACCATTTTGGGTGAAGCGAGCGCAGCGCGAAATTGGTAAAGAGAAGATTTTACTCGTGACCGTAGCCGGGTTTCCGCTCGGCTATTCCATGACGGAAACGAAACTCGATGAGATCAAACGGGCGATTGACAATGGTGCAGATGAGATTGATGTTGTGTGGAATTTGACTTCGTTCAAAACAGGGATTCCTTGGACGAAAATCGAAATAGCAAAGTGCAGCAAATTGGCACACGATTACCAAAAAGTACTGAAGGTAATTATAGAAACAGCTTACTTAACTGCAGATGAGATTGTAGAAGCGTGTAAACTCTGCGTTGATGCCGGAGCCGATTTTGTAAAAACATCTACTGGCTTTGCGCCTAGCGGTGCAACAGTGGAAGATATCAAACTCATGAAAAAATCGATACCTAATAACGTTGGTATCAAGGCATCGGGTGGAATTAAAACCAAAGTGCAAGCCGTTGAATTGATCGAGGCGGGAGCGGATCGCATCGGTACTTCTTCGGGCAAGATTATTTGTTCGTAATTTTTAAAAGAGATTACTAACTTCGGGTTCTTAAACTGAAGCCATGAGCGAATTTTTGTCGAATCTATTTCCAGAAGAATCTACTATCCCTGAACAACATCAACTTAGCTCCTCCATTGAGCAGCGCGAATACCTCATCAACGGAACACTTCGCCAATGGAAAGGCCCAGTAAACCCTGTAGCAAGCCCTGTCTACATCAAAAAAGGAGAAAGCTATGAGCAGAAAATAATTGGAAGCACTCCATTGCTGACAAAATACGAAGCACTGGAAGCATTGGATGCGGCCGTGGCAGCCTATGATCTTGGTCACGGAGCGTGGCCTACGATGAGCGTGGCGAATCGTATTGAACATGTTGAAAAATTCTTAGCTGCCATGCGCACGAAGCGCACCGAAGTAGTCAAATTATTGATGTGGGAGATTGGCAAGTCGTTGAAGGATTCTGAAAAAGAATTTGATCGCACCTGCGACTACATAGTTGACACAGTCAAGGCGTTGAAAGAACAAAATAGACGGGCCGCCACGCTTATCGAAGAGCAAGGATTTATGGCGCAAATCAGGCGCGTGCCACTCGGTGTTGCTTTGTGCATGGGGCCATTTAATTATCCGTTGAATGAAACTTTCACCACGCTTATACC
>JBBSCN010000311.1:0-2379 GCA_038250265.1 Cytophagales bacterium
ACGCATCGAAACTTTGGAAAGATTAAAATTGGAAAACCTCAACCATTGGTATTTGACGAGCGATTGATTAAAATGATGAAGTTGGAAAATGAATAACCTCCGAATCATCTTCATGGGCACACCCGAGTTTGCTGTGCCAAGTCTGGAAATACTCGTTGAAAATAAATTCAACGTGGTGGCCGTGATCACCGCCCCCGACAGACCCCATGGGCGTGGGCAAAAACTAGTGGCATCACCCGTTAAGGAATGTGCGTTGAAATTTAGCATTCCCGTTCTTCAGCCGACCAACTTAAAATCACCAGATTTTTTAGAGGAGCTAGAAAGCTACTATGCCAATTTGCAAATAGTGGTGGCCTTTAGAATGTTGCCGGAAGCAGTGTGGGCAATGCCTTCCATCGGCACGTTCAATTTGCATGGTTCTCTATTACCCCAATACCGCGGGGCGGCTCCGATCAATTGGGCTATCATAAATGGAGAAAAGGAAACAGGAGTTACTACTTTTTTTCTAAAACATGAAATCGACACTGGCAGTATAATTTTTCAGGACAAGGAAACGATACATGAAGATGATACGGTAGGCACTGTTTACGAACGACTCATGAACAAAGGTGCGCGACTGGTTTTGAAAACGGTTCAGGCAATTGAAGACGGTGATTATCCCAATCAGCCCCAGCCAACCAACATCGAGATCAAGCACGCTCCTAAAATTTTTAAAGAGATGTGCGAAATCAATTGGAACCAGCCAAGCGAAAAGATTAGCGATTTTGTGCGCGGATTGAGTCCGTATCCCGCGGCATGGGCAACGATCAGTGGAAAAACGTATAAAGTATTCAGCATTCAGCATTCAACATTCAGCATTCAACTTTCTGCAAAAGCGGGTGATTTGCATACCGACCACAATACTTACCTTTATATCAAGACTGCCGATGGTTGGGTATCGATAGAAGAATTTCAACCGGAAGGAAAGCGAAAGATGAGTGTTCAAGATTTTTTTAGAGGCAATAAGCTCTGACATTCGCATTTAGTTTGTTGTAAACACTTAACCTGTAACCGGTAATTAGAAACATGATTATCTCCCTCATAGCAGCCCTTACTCAAAACCAGGTGATCGGAAAAAACAACGATCTGCCGTGGCATCTACCCGATGACATGAAGTATTTTATGCAGACGACCAAGCAGCATCATGTAATAATGGGCAGAAAAAACTATGACTCTATTCCTGAAAAGTTTAGGCCGCTGCCAAATCGTACCAATATTGTGGTTACGCGGCAAGACAATTTTAATGCGCCAAATTGCTCAGTAGTCAATTCAATTGAAAAAGCTGTTTCATTGGCGAAAGAAAATAACGAGAGAGAACTTTTCGTTATTGGCGGTGCGGAAATTTATAAATTGGCCATGCCATTGGCGGATAAACTATACTTAACTGAGATTCGGACAGAGCTAGAAGGCGATACGTACTTTCCTATTTTTGATACAGATCAATGGAAAGAAGTATCACGAGTTCATCATATTACAGACGAACGACACGCCTATGCTTTTGATTTTGTAGTGTATGACAAACAAACAAACTAACTATTGACCGATGGAATCACATAAACGAGTGTTGGGCATTCTTTACATCGTTACAGGTGTCCTACAACTCATTGGTCTTTTATTGCTAAGTGTGCTCATATCCTCATTTATTCCCTTTCTTTCTGATCAGGCCGGTGAAGACGCACGTTGGGTGTTTGATTGGCTAGTTCCTTTTATAACGACTATTGCAACTGTGATTATCATTATCATCTCCATCCCCTCGGTTATTGGTGGCGCAGCTTTGCTGTATGAAAAGAGTTGGGCGCTCACGCTGCTTTTGATAATTGGCTGTTTCAAATTGTTTTCGTTCCCCATCGGCACCGCCATTGGTGTTTATACCATTTGGGTATATGCCGAGAATAAAAAAATGATTCAGTCAGCAAACCCAAAATAAGAATGTCATCGTTTACTTCAAAAGTTATTTGGATTACAGGCGCCTCATCTGGAATAGGGGAGGCTCTGGCAAATGAGCTTGCCAAAAAAGGCGCGCGGTTGATTTTATCGGCCAGAAGAAAAGAAGAACTGGAACGTGTGAAAGGAAATTGCAACGCTGCTGTGCAGCCCAACATCAGAATTTTGCCGTTGGATCTTTCGCAACCTTCTACATTGAAGCTAAGCACAGAAGCAGCCGTTCAATTATTTGGACATGTCGACATCTTAATTAATAACGGGGGCATTAGCCAACGTAGTCTTGCCAAAGAAACCAGTTTGGAAGTGGACAGGGCGATTATGGAAGTGGATTACTTCGGCACCATTGCACTCACAAAATATTTATTGCCACACTTCTTAAAAAGAAAATCAGGCCAC
>JBBSCN010000312.1:0-2370 GCA_038250265.1 Cytophagales bacterium
AGCTTGATTTGATTTATCAATGTTCACTAGAGAAGCGCCAACCAATGCAGGAATAATATTGATTGCTTCTGCTTGCGAAATGCTATTCGTTCCCACATACGTGTCCAACAAGATGGGCTGAAGTGCCGGAAAGTTGTTGCCCGATGATTTTAGTTTTACAAGGGGCAAGAATTGTCCCGTTTTATTTTTGTCAAAGACGAAAACATCATACTGCGCAGCCACTTGTTTCCAATCTCGCATGAGATAGGGCGTAGGCAGATTGGGCATTTGATCGATGCGTGGAATGCTGACTTGCCCTGTTTGTGAGAAACAGGGTAGTGCCAGCCAAATCAAGGCGAATACTTGCAGGAAAATTAATTTTATCCAACGTGTGTTTACTATTTTTTTCATTCTATTTTGTTTTTTGCATCTCCTCTCCACTTTGTTCTAATATAGCTTCATTTTAACTCCCAGTTGACATTTTTGTTGCTTGCTCTGCTATCCGAACAGATTCAATTGCATTGTTTTGGTCAATCACTCTGGTGTGTGCTCGGTTTTTTATCCAACTCCATTGATCTTGGATCATCGCAACAAGAAGTTGCTGATAACGTTTTTCTTTTTCTGCATCGCTGCCATGCTCGAGCGTGATCAAACGATCAAAATAAATATCTTTAAAGCGCCCTCTTACTTTGTTGTTTTTATCGGAGGGAATAGTATGTTCAATTATCGTGCAATTACCCAGGTTGAGTTTCAACTCTTCGAGCTGGGCATTCAAAACTAATCCGTGCATTCTCATTCTAACGGGTATCCACTCATAAAGGGTGATATCACCCCGTTCAAATTGTAACCTCATTTCTTGGCGATCGAGTAGTTTGGGTTGATCGAAGCCATGATAAAAAGTAACAGGCCCTTTTGGATAAACAACGGTGGCCTGTACCCGATCGATTATTTTGGTTGTGACATCTGGCCGCTGCCATTGCGCAGCATGGACTACTTGACCGTTGCCGAGCCAACCGGCAAAGAGATCAAAGAAATGGACACCATGTTCAATAAAGACACCTCCACTTTTATTTTCCTCCCAAAACCAATGATCAGGAGTTAGCTTCTCATCGCTTGCATAATTTTCAAAAAAACCGTGAAGAAAATCACCGAGGAACTTTTCATCAATTATTTTTTTTACGGTGTTGAATAGCGGATTATATCGCTGCATCAGGTTGACAGTGTATAACAACTGACGAGACTGCGCTAGCGAAACCAATTCTTCTACTTCCTTTGTTTTTAGGGTGGCAGGCTTTTCGCAAATCACGTGCTTCCCGGATAACAATGCCAGCTTTGATTGTTCAAAATGTAAATAAGGCGGAGTGGCGATATACACCAGCTCGATTTGGGGATCTTTCAGAAAAGGCTCGTATTCCCAATATACTTTTGCCTGAAATGCTTGCGCCAATTTTTGCGAGGCCTCTGGTTGCACATCAGTTACGGCTACAATTTTTATTCCTGGAACCTGAAGAAATGCAGTAGCAGCAAAGGCTGCAAATCCACCCGCCCCAACAATACCAATCGATAATTCATTTTTCATACTAATGTGAATACCGCCTAAATCATATACTGGCTAATGATTGATAAGAAAAAAAAGGATGGTGTATTGCACCATCCCTTTTTAAATCCCTCTAAAAAGTGAATACTTATTAAGGTTTCTCCAAGTTATAAATAGAAGTTACCTGCGCGGCTGTCAGCACCGATTTGTATATACGCACTTCATCAAGATCGCCAATGAAGAAGTCGCCTCCATAGTTTTCAAAGGGGCCTCCAGTGCCCGGAGCCACCATAATACTGGTTGGTAAACCTTGCCCAAAAACCAAGTTCACAGGTGTCGTAAGTGTACTGATCGTACCTGGTGTGTTATTCCAGGTTTTTACCAAAAAGCCATCAATATAAAATACCGTGTTTCCACCACCGAATGTAGTTACATAATGACGCCATACACTAAAATCTGCCGTTCCTACATCTTGATCTCTGTCGTAGCAACAAACCTTTACTTTGGGTGGAGAAGCGGACGGATCATCATAAGTTACAGTCACGAATGCCCGTGGCGTATCTTGGAAGTTGAACTTATAGCCATTCCACCGGTTCATTGAAAGCACGTAGTTGCCGGGTCTGACCGGGGTAACAACAGTTGGTTTTGCCCAAAATGATATTGAAATTTGAGGTGGATTAAGAGCGGCAGAATAAGGAATCTCAACGTTTGACCCGTTGTCAAAGCGCAGTGCCTTACCAGCTATTCCGTATCGGTCAGCAGCTAATGCCATTACGCCATTCCCGGCTCCGCTAAGTGGATGCCCGATTTTTATCTGACCATTGCGAAGGTTACCTGAATAATCTTTAACAACC
>JBBSCN010000313.1:0-2087 GCA_038250265.1 Cytophagales bacterium
CTAAACTCTGCATACTATATCCTAACTCCTATATCCTAACTCCTGTATTCTAAATTCCTGTACTCTAACTTCCTAAAAAATGAAACAACTTTTAATCATCGCATCCCTACTGATATCGCTCGCGACTTTCGCGCAAGAGCAGCCCAAAGCAGACCTACCCAAGTGGCAAGGCAAGTTTGAGCAGTTAGATCAAATCCTGCCAACACCCAACGAATATCGTTCAGCCTCGGGTTCTCCAGGCCCAAAATATTGGCAACAACAGGCCGACTACGATATGTCTGTTGAGTTGAATGACTTAAACCAAAGCATTAGCGGAAGCGAAACCATTACCTACCACAACAACTCGCCCGATGTGTTGAAGTATGTTTGGGTGCAGCTTGACCAAAATATTTTGGACAAAGAAAGCAACACGGCCAAAACGCAAACCAATTCTATCCGCGATTCGGTGGCTACAAAAACAATGGCCGGACAATTTAATTTGTATGATTACGAAGGTGGCTATAAAGTAAAATCGGTTACAGACGTGGCCGGCAAGGCATTGAGTCACACCATCAACAAAACTATGAGGCGTGTTTATTTGCCAGCGCCATTAAAGTCAGGCGAAAAATATTCTTACAAAATAGAGTGGTCTTTTAACGTGAACGACCGCAATTTATTTGGTGGACGTAGCGGACTTGAGTTTTTTCCAGAAGATGGAAATTACGTGTACACCATTGCTCAATTTTTTCCGCGCATGTGCGTGTACGATGATGTGGTGGGCTGGCAAAACAAACAATTTTTAGGCCGCAGTGAGTTTACGCTGCCATTCGGAAATTACAAAGTGAGCATTACCGTTCCTGCCGATCACATTGTTGGTGCAACGGGTTCGTTAAAAAATCAGCAGCAAGTTTTGACCAAAACAGAAATCGAGCGGTTTGAAAAGGCAAAGAATACGTTCGATAAACCGGTGATCATTGTAACCCAAGCCGAAGCAACCGCCAAAGAAAAAATAAAATTGGCTGACAAGAGAACCTGGCAATTTGAGGCAATCAACGTTCGCGATTTTGCCTTCGCCTCTTCTCGTAAGTTTATTTGGGATGCCATGGCCGTGAAGATTGGTGACAAAACACCATTAGCTATGTCGTACTATCCCAAAGAAGGAAATCCATTGTGGGAAAAGGAATCGACCATTGCTGTAAAGAACACACTTGAAGTTTATTCTAAGTACACCATCGACTACCCGTATCCACATGCAACTTCTGTACACGCTGCATCTATCGGCATGGAGTATCCCATGATCTGCTTCAACTTCGGCCGCCCGAAAAAAGATGGTAGCTATGATGACGCGACCTTGCGTAGAATGTTGGGGGTAGTAATTCACGAGGTGGGCCATAATTTCTTTCCGATGATCATCAACAGTGACGAGCGACAAACTACTTGGATGGACGAAGGCATCGATAGTTTTGTTCAATTATTGACTGAGCTAGAACGCTATCCGCAATTGGATTGGAGTCGTGGTAGACCCGCTGGCATTGTTCCTTATATGAAAGGAGACAAAACCATGATGCGGCCTTTAATGACAGGTGGCGAACAAGTGGTGATGGCAGGGGCCGAGCAATACGCGAAAGCCGCAACGGCATTGTTCATTCTCCGCGAAAGCGTAATGGGCAAAGATTTGTTCGATAAATCCTTTAAAGAATATGCACAACGCTGGGCATTCAAACACCCGAAGCCGGCAGATTTTTTCCGCACGATGGAAGATGCTTCGGCTGTTGACTTAGATTGGTTTTGGAAAGGTTGGTTTTATACTACTGATAATGTAGACCTATCGCTTGACAACGTGAAGTGGTTTAAAGTGCGAAACGAAAAAACGAATATAGAAGGCAAAGAGAAAATAGTTGCAAAAGGTGATTTGCCAAAAGAAGGGGGTAAGGATAAGCCCTCAGAAGATTTTAGCAAAGGCCCCGAATACTTTACCGTTATCCCAACGGACAATCGCTTCTATGGAGAGTTTGCCAATCGCATTGACGACAAAGCGGTGATGAGCAAAATGGAAAACAAAAATTTCTACGAAATCACACTCACCAACAAAGGCGGCTTGGTAATGC
>JBBSCN010000314.1:0-1834 GCA_038250265.1 Cytophagales bacterium
AGAAATGGCCCGGATATTAGCTGAACAAGTTTAACGCACACGTAACTCAATGGGGAGTATGTTTAAGAAGATTAAAATAAGCTCAAAGATCACTATGCTAACAGTGGTCATATCGCTGGTTTCACTACTGGCGATAACGTTCTTTACATACAAAATAAATCTAAACGCAAACCAAGATAAGTTAGAATCTGGTCTTTCTGTAATTGCAGATAACCGTGCTACAGAACTCACCCATTATTTTGACCACCTCGCATCCACAGTTAATTTTCTTCAGCATTCCGATGGAATCAAAAATTTGCTCGACAGTGCGCCCGACTCGTTGAAAACAACGCTGTCTAAAATTGCAGAAGATTTTAAGTTTAGTCAGTTGTTTATCACGGACACGAAAGGATCTATCCTAGTTTCATCGGACAGCAACCAGCGAGGCTTGTTTCACGATCCCGATGGGGCATTCTTTGGTCGAGCTCTTTCAGGCACCTATTTCAGCACGGTAAAAAAAGATACCCTAAAAGGAGTTGAGTACTACAAAATGTACGTGGGATCTCCCTTCCACAACAAGCTATTGATTTTTACAATTGATTTAGATCCCGTTTTCAAATCCCTGAAAAACACTCGTGGATTGGGCAACACGGGTGAAGTATTTGTGGGGATGAAAGACCTTGTCACTAACAAAGTTATTTTGGCAAGTCCGTTGCGAAATGATCCTGGCTCCTTTTTTAAATTCTTCCCGGAGGGTAACCGAGAAGTAAAGGAAATCGAATTAGCCTTGGAAGGCAAAAATGGTTTTTCAACAGGTGTTGATTACCGCCAAAAAGAAGTATTCGTTGCCTACCGGAGTATTAGCAATTCCCCTTGGGCTTTAATCACCAAAATTGACGTAGAGGAAATCAATCAACAAGGAGATCAATTGATTCGCATCTATTTTTTAGGAGGCTTGGTTATTCTATTCATCGCGTTCTTTGTTTCTATCACATTTGCTAGATCGCTCACGCAGCCGTTGAATTCCATGCGCGATACCATCGACCTGGTTTCGAAAGGAATCTTGCCCGACAAAATTGAGGCCGCCAGCAGTGATGAGTTTGGTCAAATGGCCATCAAAGTTGATGAGCTAGTGCAAACATTAAAAGGGAGCGCACAGTTCGCACGGTTGGTTGGAGAAGGGAAATTCAACGCAGAATACAAACCTGCCAGCGAAAATGATACGTTGGGTCTTTCGTTGCTCAACATGCGCGAAAACCTGATTCAGAACGAGCAAAAAGAGAAAGAGCGAAACTGGATTGTGCGGGGCGTGGCAGAGGTAGCAGAAATTCTGAGGATGCACGATTCGCTGGATTCGTTGGGTGATGACGTGCTCCAATTTATCATTGAAAAGATCAACGCAGTTCAAGGGGCATTTTATATTGTAAATGACGACAATCGAGAAAAGCTGATTGAGATGAGAGCCAGCTTTGCTTACAGTCGCAAGAAGTATCTCAAAAAATCATTTCGTTTTGCCGAAGGCTTGGTGGGTCAAGCCGCAGCCGAACGCGATTTCATTCTACGAACAGAAATTCCCGATGAGTATGTCACCCTCACGTCTGGCATTTTAGGTGACCAAAAGCCTAATTGTATTTTGATTGTGCCGTTGATTACGAACGAAGACGTATACGGTGTGGTAGAATTTGCCGGGCTGAAAAAGTTTGATGCCTCTCAGGTAAAGTTTGTTCAAGAGCTAAGTCTAATCTTGGCTCGGACGATTTTCAACATCAAAGTAAATGAGCGCACAAGAAAGCTGTTGAGTGAGTCACAAGCATTGAGCGGAGAACTTACCGAGAAACAAGAAGTGCTTCGCCAG